>CAUJJO010000274.1 GCA_963205125.1 Pseudomonadota bacterium
CGCTTCAATGCCGGCGAGAAGATGCTCTTCTGGCTCGGCCTGCTGCTGCTGGGCAGCGTGGTGGTCGGCTCCGGCCTCGTGCTGGACAAGCTGCTGCCGGGCCTGGGCGAGCTGCGCAGCGACATGCAGGTCGCGCACATGATCCACGCCGTGGCCGCCGTCCTCATGATGACGCTCTTCCTCGGCCACATCTACCTCGGCACCATCGGCACCGTGGGCGCCTACCAGGGCATGCGCACGGGCTGGGTCGACGAAGCCTGGGCCGCCGAGCACCACGAACTCTGGCTCGAGGACATCCGGGCCGGCAAGATCCCGGCCCAGCGCTCGGGCACGCCGCAAGCTGCCACGCTGACCCCTGCGGAAGGATCCCGATGAAACCGCTGCCCTGCCCCAGGCCCCTCCGGCGCCCGTCCCTGATCACGCTGGCCGCGACGGCCACCGCGGCCACCCTGCTCGCCGCCGCGCCCGCCGCCTGGGCCAAGCTGCCACCGCCCACCGAGGAGGCGCAGGCCAAGGCCGCCGAGGCCAAGGCCCGCGCCGCGCACGCCGGCAAGCTGGCCGCCTACCAGACCTGCAAGAGCATGGACCACGTGGTCGGCGTCTACCAGGCCGCCCTGCGCAAGGCCGGCAAGCCCGTGCCGACGCCCGTCGAAACGCCGCCCTGCACCGACCCCGGCGCCTTCGTCTACACCCCCACCCCGCCGGTGGCGGCCGCAACGCCCGGCAAGTAGCCACAAGCAGCCGTCGGGGTCACCCCGCCGCCTCGCCCGCCCGGTACGCACGCGCGCACGCGTTCTCGACGACGGTATGCGCGGCTAGCGTTGCGACGGGCCCGACCGGGAAGTGAGCGCAGCGCCTGGCGTCAACACCTCGCTCAGGTCGACGACCCCATCCTCCAGCCCCGGCAGCGCCGTCGGGCCGGGCGCCGGGATTTCCCGGGTCTGCGTGTACTCGCCGTCCTGCGGACGGGTGAAGACGCGCAGCAGCGGCGTCACGAGATCGAACACCCAGACTTCGGGAATGGCGTGGCGGGCGTAAAGGCGTGACTTGACGCGCACGTCGTAGGCCAGCGTTCGGTCCGAGACCTCGACCACCAGCAAGGCGTCGGCCGCTTCGGGAAGAGCCGACGCGTAGAAGTCCTCGCGCGGCTTCAGGACGCACAGATCCGGTTGCGGCTCGGACCGCGTGCCCAGACGCAGAGGCAGCTGCACCCCGACGATGGCGCGCGTTCCGACCGCGGCCGACAGCAACTGGTTGAGGCGGGCGACCGCGCTGAAATGCCGGCTTCCCATCGGCGCCATCTCGATCACCTCGCCTTCGATCAGCTCGACGCGCGCGTCGGGCGCGAGCACACCCGCCTCGCCCATCAGGTGAAACTGATCGACGCTCAACAGGTGACGCTGGAGGAGGGGCTCGTCGAGCACGTCCATGACGCGACTTCGCTGCGGGGGCACTCGTGATGCGGCCAGTATAGGCGTCGGGGCCGTGCCACGCGACCCGTGCTACGCGACCCGGGCGTGCTGCGGGCTGGAGTCGGTTGCCAGCGCCAGCATCAGCGTCCACAGGCTCAGGAAGGCGATGCGCGGCATGTCCATCACGCTGTCCACCATGCCGACGCCCGCCAGCCCCAGCAGGGCCGCGCAGAGTGCCGGCGCCAAGGGATCGGATGCCGCCCGCCCCAGGCTCGTGCGCGCGAGCGCCAGCAGCAGGAAGCCGGCAAACCAGGCCAGCGCCAGCGCCCCCTGCTCGAACAGGAGATGCACCGCGAGGTTCTTCGCGTGCCAGGGCATGTGGTGGCGGTCGCTGCTGAAGAACCAGTGCGCGAGTCCGTCCCGCAGATCGCCGTTGGCGAGCCATTCCCGGCCCGACCCGTCGCGCAGCGACAGCGACGCCAGCTCCGCCCGCCCGAGCGTGGCGTCCAGCGCGATCGAGAACACCAGCGGCCGCGGCGCGTACCAGGCGCCTTCGCGCAGCGCCCCCGGGCGCAGCGGCAGCGTCACGTCCTGCCACTGCCCCGGGTTCTGCAGACCCAGGCTGCCAAGGCGGCAGCCGTCGTCGTAGAGCAGGTGCTTGGCGCAGATCTCGACGTGGAGCGTCAGCGGCGTCAAGGGGCGCACCCGCAGCCGCAGCACCGCGTCGTCGCCCGGCACCCCGGCGATGCGCTGGCTGATGCGCAGGTACTCGCCCCAACCCTGCACGTGCGCGCCGCTGGTGAGCAGCAGCCGCGGCCCCTGTTCGTCATCCAGCAGGCGATAGTCGCCCGCCTGCAGATAGGGCACGCCCGCCGTCGCAAGGCGTGCCGGCGTGCGCCCCAGGCCGATGCCAAGCAGGCGTGAGGGCGTGTCGCGCTGCAGGTCCATCAGCAGTTGCCAGTGCTCGCGCCGCACCGAGACATCCTGCTCCGACGTGTGCAGGCGCCCGCCCATGTAGCTGCCCGCAGCGAACACCGCCACCAGGGCCACCAGCGCGCCGGCCAGCGCGATCGAGCGGCCCTGCCAGCGCAGGTCTTCAGGCCAGGCGGCACGGCCGTGGGGCCAGAACCAGGGCCACAGCCCGGCCGGCAGCGCCAGCAGCATGGCGCGCCGCAGCGCCGGATCCCCGCCCCAGTGCCAGGCCACTGCCACCAGCGCCGCGGCGGCGGCCGGCAACATCGCCAGCGCCAGCACGCGCAAGCCCGCGGCGCCCGAGCGCAGCATGCCGAGCCTCACGGCCAAGCCGGTGGCGGCCACCAGCGCGCAGGCCAGGTAGGCTCCCTTGGGGACGAGAAATGCCATCGCGGCCACGGACGCGATCGCGAGCGCCCCCAGCACCAGCGCCGGCAGACGAAGCCGCCAGGGCAGCCGGGTCGCGCTGCCCCCACCCGCCAGCGCCAGCGCCACGCAGACCAGCCAGGCCAGCGCCCCGCGATAGCCGGCGACCGGGAAAAGCCATGCCGCCGCCGCTGCGGCCAGCGCGCAGACCGCGGCGGTGGCGCCCCAGTGGCCGGCGTCGACGCCTGCGGGCTGCTGCCGACGCCGCAGCCACAAGCTCATCCCGGCGCCGAGCGGCAGCACCGCGAACACGATGCGCGAGAAGGTCACCACCGCGGCGTAGAACTGCAGCACCAGGGCGGATCCGGCGACGACCGCCCAGGCCCGGCCCGCGCCCGTCCATGTCAACGCCAGCAGCACCGCGGGGAAGCCGAGCGCCAGCGCCGCGTCGAGCCCCGCGCCACCGACGTGCATTTCCCAGAACGACCCGGTGGCACGGTAGTCGCTCGAGAAGTTCAGCAGGTCGGTGAAGGCCAGACGCTCCATCACCACCGGGACGGCCACCGCCACGGCCATCAGCACCATCGCCCGCAGCCAGGCCTGCCGCGCCTGCGCGGGAGCACGGGCCGCCAGGTGGCGCCACGCCGGCCACAGCAGCAAGACCCAGAGCGTCGGCTTGGCCAGCCGCAAGGCGTTCAGCGGCTCACGGTAGCCCTGCCACCAGGCATGCGCGAGCGACCAGCCGCCGGCATCCTCGACGCCGCGCCATGCGGCCACGACGGTCAGCGCCAGCCAGGGCAGCAGGAACACCCAGGGCAGCGCGGCCACCGCGGGCCGCGCTGGCAGGGGGGCGACCAGCGGGCGCAAGGCCATGCGCGCGTGCAGGCCGGCGGCCGCGGCCAGCACCAGCAGGTCCCACTCCTCCACCATCAGCCAGCCGCTCCAGGGCGCAAGCCCGGCCAGCGGCAGCCAGGGCAGCAGCCACAGCGGCCAGTGCTCGAAGCGCCAGGCGCAGAGGGCGGCGACGGCCACGCAGGCCGCAACCATCAGCGTCGGCGACAGCGGGTGATGCCACCCGGCGGCCAAGCCTGTCGCCGCGCAGACCAGCGCCAGCGCCGCGTTCAGCGCCCGCGAGACCGCCACGGCATCGACCTCGCGCTCGCCCAAGCCCTCGCCCTAGACCAGCACCTCGACCACCGCTGGATGCCCGAGGAAGGGCTGCGGGCTGGCGCTGGCGCCGTAGGCGCCGGACTGGAAGATCACGACCAGGTCGCCGATGTCGGCCTGCGGCAGCTCCATGCGGTCGGCCAGCAGGTCCAGCGGCGTGCACAGCGGCCCCACGGCCGAGGCGTTCTCGCGCGGCGCGTCGACGCGGTTGCCTATCGTCGTCGGGTAGTTCTTGCGCAGCACCTGGCCGAAGTTGCCCGAGGCCGAGAGGTGGTGGTTGAGCCCGCCGTCGCAGACGAGGAAGACCTGCCCGCGCGAGACCTTGCGGTCGACGACGCGCGTGACGTAGACGCCGGCCTCGCCGACGAGGAAGCGGCCGAGCTCGATGACGAGCCGCGCCTGCGGCAGCTCGGTGGCCGCGCGTTCGACGAGTGCGGAAAGGTTCTGCCCGATCGGCGCGAGGTCCAGCCGCTGCTCGCCCGGAAAGTAGGGAATGCCGAAGCCGCCACCGAGGTTGAGCACCTGCAGCGGCGCCGGCGCATCCTGCGAGAGGCGCAGCGCCAGCTCGAAGCCCTTCACCTGCGCCTCGCAGATCGACTCGGCACGCAGGTTCTGCGACCCGGCGAAGAGGTGAAAGCCCTCGAAGGACAGACCCAGCGCGCCGACCTGTGCCAGCGCCTGCGGGATCTGCTCGACGTCGATGCCGAAGGGCTTGGGCCCGCCGCCCATCTTCATGCCCGAGCCCTTGAGCTCGTAGTCCGGGTTCACGCGCAGCGCCACCCGCGCGGGCAGCCCGAGCGCCTGCGAGGCCGCCGCCAGCACCGGCAGCTCGCGCATCGACTCGACGTTCACCAGCACCCCGGCGGCCACCGCCTGCTGCAGCTCGACATCGCGCTTGGCAGGCCCCGCGAAGCTGATCTCCGCCGGCTCGGCCCCGGCGTCCAGCGCCACCTTCAGCTCGCCGGCCGAGGCCACGTCGACGCCGTCGACCAGCCCCGCCATGAAGCCCACGAGCGCGGGCATGGGGTTGGCCTTCATCGCGTAGTGCAGCTTCACCGCCCGCGGCAGCGCCGCGCGCAGCTCGGCCACGCGCGCGCGCAGCAGGCCGCGGTCGTAGGCATAGAAGGGCGTGCGCCCGACCTGCGCCGCCAGCACCGAAAGCCGCTTGCCGCCGACGACGAGCTCGCCCTCGCGCGCGGCGAACTGGGTCATGGGGGCGTGACTGGGGCTTGGACGGGGGGGCGACGAATCCATGATGGAACGGGAGAGCTGCGAAGACATCGAGACGTTCGGGAGTCTAGGGGCCAAGCCAGGTCGCCTTCGTACCGGCGTGCGTTGCAAACCCCGGGCGCAGTGAACTCGACCACGGACGCCCGCCGCCCCAGGCGCACGAAGGCCGCGCGCCGGCATAGGATCGGCCGCTTTGAGTGCCTCGGCCCCGCATCGTCGGGGCGACTGCCTGCATGAACGAACCGAACGCCCCTGCCGACCCGAGCGCCCGCAGCGCGCTGCTGACCGGAACGATCGAAGGTGGTGCTGCCGCCGACGGCCCGTCGCTGCTGCAGGCGCTGCAGGACGCCGCCGACCCCTGGGCGGCGGCCGCCGGCCTGCACGGCGAGTTCGCGGCCGCGCAGGCCAGCGCCGACGGGCGGGCCGGCCTGCTGCTCTCTGACCGCTTCGCCACGCACGGCCTGTGCTGGCGCGTCATCGGCGAGCGCGTGCACTTCGCCGCGCGCGCCGACGAGCTGGCGGCCCTGGCGCCGCGCGCCGAGATCGACCCGCAGGCGCTCTTCGACTACTTCTACTTCCACGTCATCCCCTCGCCGCGCACCATCTTTCGCGGCGTGCATCGCCTCGAGCCCGCCACGCTCGCGCGCTTCGACGGCGCACAGCTGGAGCGGCGGCCCTGGTGGAAGCCGCGCTTTGCCGAGCCGGCGAGCGCCGACTTCGACAAGCTCGCCGCGCAGTTCCGCGCACTGCTGCAGGCCGCCGTGGCGGACCAGCTCGACGGCAGCAAGCCGGCGTGCTTCCTCTCCGGCGGCACCGACAGCTCGACGGTCGCCGGCATGATCGGCCAGGTGCTCGGCCGCGCCGGGGCCACCTACTCCATCGGCTTCGAGGCCGAGGGCTACGACGAGATGCAGTACGCGCGCATCGCGGCCAGGCGCTTCGGCACCGAGCACCACGAGTACTACGTCACGCCCGAAGACCTTGTTTCCGGCATCGCGCAGGTCGCCGGCTCCTACGACCAGCCCTTCGGCAACAGCTCCGTGGTTCCCGCCTACTACTGCGCCAAGATGGCGCGCGAGGACGGCGTCTCGCGGCTGATCGCCGGCGACGGCGGCGACGAGTTCTTCGGCGGCAACGTGCGCTACGCCAAGCAGCGCGTGTTCGGCTACTACGACCAGGTGCCCGGCGTGCTGCGCCGGGGCCTGCTCGAGCCCGTGCTGCAAGGCACGCCCGTGGGCGCGCTGCCGCTGGCGCGCAAGGGCCGCAGCTACATCGAGCAGGCGCGCGTGCCGCTGCCCGACCGCATGCAGATGTACAACCTGCTGCTGCGCCTGGGGCCGGACAACATCTTCGAGCGCGGCTTTCTCGCGCAGGTCGACGCAGGCGACCCGCTGCGCCAGCAGCGCGCGGTGTGGCAGCAGGCGGCGCAGGCCGGGCCGGCCTCGCCGCTCAACCTGATGCTCGCCTACGACTGGCGCTACACCCTCACCGAGGCCGACCTGCGCAAGGTGCGCGGCAGCACGGCGCTGGCGGGCGTGCAGACGCGCTTCCCCTTCCTCGACCACCGCCTCGTCGACTTCTCGCTGGGCCTGCCGCTGTCCTACAAGCTCAAGGGCCACAAGCTGCGCTGGTTCTTCAAGGAGGCGCTGCGCGGCTTCCTGCCCGACGAGATCCTCGCCAAGAAGAAGCAGGGCTTCGGCCTGCCCTTCGGCGTCTGGGCCAACCGCCACCCGGCCCTGAAGGCCTTCGCCACCGACGCCCTGCAGTCCCTGGCCACGCGCGGCGTCGTGCGCGCCGACTTCATCACGACCCTGCTGAAAGAGCACCTGCCCGCCCACCCCGGCTACTACGGCGAGATGGTCTGGGTCTCGATGATCCTCGAGCACTGGCTGCGCCGGCACGCGCCGGGGTGGCGGTTCGCGTGAGCCTGATGCGCGGCCGTTCGAGAAGGCCGGGCTAGCGGCCGAGCAGCATGGCAGCCGCGGCCATCTGCTCATGCTCGAAGGCCGGCGCGAAATCGTCCAGTTCGGCCGCCTGCAGTCCGACTTCAGGGTCGAGCGCGAGCTGCCGCCAGGTCGACACTGCCGCATGCACCTCCTTCAGCACGGACAGGGCTTGCTCTTCACCCAATGCGAAGGATCGCGAGCGGGCCAGCAGCATCCTCGCGTCGGTGATCGGCCCGTCCTGCTCCGACAACCAGGTCTTGGATTCACGGTCCTTGTCCGGGAACGGATTGAGGTCGAAGGCCGGCGCAAGTCGCCATTGGCCGTGCGCGACATGCAGGAAGCCGCAGTTCTGCAGGTGGTCGTCGACGTTGGTGATCAGCAGATTGAACGCCATGCGGCGCCACAGCTGCTGCAGGTCCCGCGTGGGCTCGTGGCCGTGGCTGCGAATGGCATCGGCAATCTCGGTGTAGCTGCGATCCTCGACGCGTGAGGCCTGCAGCAGGGACGCGGCCGACTGATAGGGAATGCGACCGTCGACGCCATCGCGGTCGAAGCGGCGGATCACGGCCACCGGGACTTCGTGTCCCGCGTCGCCCAGCCGAACGATCCGCGTCGGCGCGACGTCGATCCCCGCGCGCGCGGCCAGCCTTGTTGCCTCCCACACTCCTTC
>CAUJJO010000275.1 GCA_963205125.1 Pseudomonadota bacterium
TCAGATGAACAGGCAGACGTCCGCCTCCCCGGCGAACTCGAGGAAGGTCGCTGCGCCGCCGTGCTCGATGCCGTCGATGAAGTCGCCCGCCTGAAACTCGAACAGGTCTGCGCTCATCTGGCAGGCGATGAAGCTCACGCCGGCCTCGCGGCAGGCGGTGCGCAGTTCCTCGAGCGAGGCCACGCCCTTCTTCCTCAGCCTGGCCTTCATCAGCGCGCTGGCCATCGCCTGCATGCCCGGCAGCGCCGACACCACCACCGGCAGCGGCAGCGGCATCGGCAGCGCCGGGTTGCCCAGCGGGCTGAGGGCGATGCCGCTCAGGTCCTTGCGCAGCAGCTGCAAGCCGTAGAAGGTGAAGAAGACGCGCACGTCCCAGCCCATCGCCGCGGCGGTCGAGGCCAGGATCAGCGGCGGATACGCCATGTCCAGCGCGCCCTTGGACGCGATCACCGCCATCTTCCTCGTGCCCATGCTGACCCCGGACTGCTTCACGCCCTCTTCACGCCCTCTTCATGCCTGCTTCATGCCTGCTTCATGCCTGCTTCATGCCTGCTTCATGCCTGCTTCGTGCCTGCATCAGGTCGGCGCGACCTGGGCCGCCATCATGGCAGCATGCGCCGTCAGGGGTGGCGGCGCGCCAAGCGCAAGCGCCGGCAGGCGGTCGAACCAGGGCGCGGCCTGCTCGAGCTGCGCGGCCAGCCGCAGCAGCGTGGCCTCCTGCCCCATGCGCGCAATGAACTGCACGCCCATCGGCAGGCCGTCGGCGGCGCTGCCAAGGGGCACGCTCATCGCCGGCGTGCCGGTGAGGTTGGCCAGTTGCGTGAAGGGCACCGGCGCGAGGTTGTCGCGGCCCATGGCCTCGACCACGCGTGCGACCAGGCGCGTGCGCGCCAGCAGGCGCAGCACGCCGCTGCTGACCAGCAGCTCGAGCGCGAGCGCCAGCGCAGGCGGCGGGTCACCCTGCCCGTGGTGCGGCGCCGTGCCGGCGGTGGTCGGCGTGAGGAAGAGGTCGAAGCGCTGGTGAAACGCGCCAAGCGCACGCGCGAAGTCATTCCAGCGCAGCAGCTCGCGGCACATCGTCGCCGCCGAGATGCCGTGGCCGAGCACCGCCAGCGCGCGCGTCAGCAGCTCGAACTCGCGCGAGCCGGCGCCGAGCGACCGGGCGGCATCGACGTCGACGGCCGTCTGCCCCAGGTACATGGTGAGGTAGGCGCGCGCCAGCGCCTGCCCGTCGATCTCAGGCGCCGCCGCTTCGACCTCGTGGCCGAGCGCGCGCAGCCGCTGCGCGGCCTGTTCGACCGCGGCCCGTGCGTCCGCGCCGACCGGCGTGCCGATCGGTGACGCGGTGGCGTAGCCGATGCGCAGCCGCGCAGGCGGCTGCACAAGCGCCGCCGTGAAGCCCTGCGCAGGCGCGCCGCCGACGAAGGGGTCGCCGGGCTCGCTGCCGCACAGGACGTCGAGCGCCAGCGCCGTGTCGCGCACGCTGCGCGAGAGCACGCCGTGCGTGCAGGCGCCGGACCAGACCTCGCCGTAGCCCGGCGCCTCCGAAATGCGCCCGCGCGAGGGCTTGAGCGTGAAGAGGCCGCAGTACGCGGCCGGGATGCGCAGAGAGCCGCCGCCGTCGCTGCCCGCGGCCATGGGCAGCACGCCCGCGGCCACTGCCGCCGCGGCGCCGCCGCTCGAGCCGCCGGCATTGCGCGCGAGGTCCCAGGGGTTGCTCACGGGGCCGTGGAAGGCCGAGTCGCTCACGCCCTTGAGGCCGAACTCGGGCAGGTTGGTCTTGCCGAAGACGACCAGGCCGGCGGCGAGGAAGCGCCGCGTCGTCGCCGCATGCTGCGCCGGCACCCAGCGCTGCAGCGCGCGGCTGCCGTGGCCGGTGGGCACGCCGGCATAGTTCTGCAGGCCGTCCTTGAGCAGGAAGGGCACGCCGGCCAGCGGGCCGCGCAGCCCGGCCTCGATCTGTGCGCGCGCCTGACCCTCCATCACGCGCACGAGCGCATTGATGCGCGGCTGCACGGCCTGCGCCTGCGCCAGCGCGAGATCCAGCAGCTCGGTCGCCGACACCTCGCCCGCCCGCACGAGCGCGGCCAGCGCGGTGGCGTCGTGGCGCAGGTATTCGTCGTGGCGCATCGTGGTCGTTTCCGTGCGGGCAGAGCGTGCCGCCGCCGCGAGGCCAAGGATCGCCTAGTGCTGCAGGATCTTGGAGAGGAATTCCTTGGCGCGCGGCGCGCGCGCGTCGGGGTGGTCGAAGAACTCGTCCTTGCTGCAGTCCTCGACGATACGGCCGGCGTCCATGAAGACGACGCGGTGGCTGACCTTCCTCGCGAAGCCCATCTCGTGCGTCACGCACATCATGGTCATGCCCTCGTGGGCGAGCTGCACCATCACGTCGAGCACCTCGCCGACCATCTCGGGGTCGAGCGCGCTCGTCGGCTCGTCGAAGAGCATGACGATCGGGTCCATGCTGAGCGCGCGCGCGATCGCCACGCGCTGCTGCTGGCCGCCGGAGAGCTGGCCGGGGTACTTGTCCTTGTGCGCCATCAGGCCGACGCGGTCGAGCATCTTCAGGCCGCGCTGCGTCGCTTCGTCCTTGCCGCGGCCGAGGACCTTGATCTGCGCGAGCGTCAGGTTCTCCGTCACCGTCAGGTGCGGAAAGAGCTCGAAGTGCTGGAACACCATGCCGACGCGGCTGCGCAGCTTGGGCAGGTTGGTCTTGGGATCGGCGATCGAGATGCCGTCGACGACGATGTCGCCCTTCTGGAAGGGTTCGAGCGCGTTGACGGTCTTGATCAGCGTGGACTTGCCGCTGCCCGAGGGGCCGCAGACGACGACGACCTCGCCCTTCTGGATGCTCGTCGTGCAGTCGGTGAGGACCTGGAAGCTGCCGTACCACTTGCTGACGTGCTGGATGTCGATCATGGCGGGGCTCTCAGCGGACGATGGCGATGCGGCGCTGCAACTGCTTGACCGTCATCGACAGGGCAAAGCAGATCGCGAAGTAGACGGCCGCCGCGACCAGGTAGGTCTCGATCGGCCGGTTGAAGTTCTTGCCGGCGACCTCGAAGCCCTTGAGCAGGTCGTAGGCGCCGATGGCGTAGACCAGGCTCGTGTCCTGGAAGAGGATGATGGTCTGCGTCAGCAGCACCGGCAGCATGTTGCGAAAGGCCTGCGGCAGCACGACGAGCTTCATGGTCTGCTTGTACGTCATCCCCATCGCATAGCCGGCGTGGACCTGCCCGCGCGGCACGCTCTGGATGCCCGCACGCATGATCTCGGAGTAGTAGGCGGCCTCGAAGAGGGTGAAGGTGACGATGGCCGAGACCTCGGCGCCCAGCGGCCGCCCGATGATCAGCGGGATGAGCAGGAAGAACCACAGGATCACCATCACCAGCGGCACGCTGCGCATGAGGTTGACGTAGCCCGCGGCCGGCAGCACCAGCCAGCGCCGGCCCGACAACCGCATCAGCGCCAGCAGGGTGCCGAGCACGATGCCGCCGACCATGGCGATCAGCGTCAGCGTGAGCGAGAACCACAGGCCCTTGAGCAGGAAGCCGCGGATGACCTCGGCGTTCAGGAACCCGAAGTCCAGGTTCATCGCGCGCTCCCGATCATCCCGGGCACGGCCAGGCGGGTCTCGATGAACTTGAAGACGCGGTTGATGGCGAAGGCGCTGACGAAGTAGAGGCCGGTGACCGCGAGGTAGATCTCGATGCCGCGGCTGGTCTCCTCCTGCGCCTGCATGGCGAACATCGTCAGCTCGGCGATGCTGACTGCAAACGCCACCGACGAGTTCTTGACGATGTTCATGCTCTCGCTCGTCAGCGGCGGGATGACGATGCGAAAGGCCATCGGCAGCAGCACGTGGCGATAGGTCTGCGCCAGCGTGAGGCCCATCGCCAGGCCCGCGTAGCGCTGCCCGCGCGGCAGGCTCTGGATGCCTGCGCGCACCTGCTCGGCCACGCGCGCGCTGGTGAAAAAACCCAGCGCCAGCACGACGAGGATGAAGCTCGGCACCTGCTTGAGCGGCGGCAGCAGCGCCGGCACGACGTGGTACCAGAGGAAGATCTGCACCAGCAGCGGGACGTTGCGGAAGAGCTCGGTCCAGGCGTCGCCGAAGAACACCAGGCCGCGGCTGGGCGTCGTGCGCAGGATGCCGATCACCGAACCCACGAGCAGCGCCACCAGCAGCGCCAGCAGCGAGACCGAGAGCGTCCAGCCCCAGGCCGACATCATCCAGTCGAGATAGGTGATGTCGCGGCCCTGGCCGAAGCAGCCGGGGGCGACGTCGCCGCTCAGGGTGTCCTTGCAGAACACCTGCCAGTCCCAGGTCCAGGTGGCCAAGCGGGTCTCCTCCTCGTGATCGACTCGCGTACGACTCGCGTACGACTCGCGTCCGGCTTTCGCCGGCCGGCTCAGGCTAGGCCCAATGCCGGCCGCTTGTCCAGCGGAGCGACCCGCACCGCGGGCCGCTTCCTCATGCCGGCGCCGCGGCGCTCACTTCCTGGCGTAGTCTTCCATCGGCCGGTCGTTGGGGTTGGCCCACGCCGCCTTGGTGCTCTCCGACAGCGCCAGCCCGACCTTCTGGTTGGTCGGCGGGATCGGCTGCATGAACCACTTGTCGTAGAGCTTGGCGAGCTCGCCGCTCTTCATCATGCCCTTGATGCTGTCGTCGACCGCGGCCTTGAAGGCCGGGTCGTCCTTGGGCAGCATGCAGGCGATCGGCTCGACCGAGAGCACCTCGCCGACGATCTTGAAGTCCGCCGGGTTCTTCGACTTGGCGATGTTGCCGGCCAGCAGCGAGCCGTCCATCACGAAGGCGTCGGCGCGGCCGGTCTCCATCAGCAGGAAGCTGTCGGCGTGGTCCTTGCCGTAGACCTCCTTGAAGTCGATGCCGCTGCCGCGCTCGTGCTTGCGCAGCGTCTGCACCGAGGTGGTCCCCGTCGTCGTCGCCACGGTGCGGCCGGCGAGGTCCTTGATCGAGTTGATGCCCGAGTTGGCCTTGACCGCCATGCGCACCTCCTCGACGTAGGTGGTGACGGCGAAGGCGACGTCCTTCTGGCGCGCGAGGTTGTTGGTCGTCGAGCCGCACTCGAGGTCGACGGTGCCGTTCTGCACCAGCGGGATGCGGTTCTGCGACGTCACCGGCTGGAACTTCACGTCGAGCTTGGCCAGGCCGAGCTTCTTCTGCAGGTCGGCGACGATGTGCTCGGCCATCTCGGTGTGAAAGCCGACGTACTTGCCGCCGCCCAGGGTGTAGGACAGGGGCGCCGAGGACTCACGCACGCCCAGCGTGATGCTGCCGCTGTCCTTGATCTTCTTGAGCGTGTCGGCCGCCTGCGCGGTGCCGACCGCGGCCGCCAGCGCGGCAAGCGCCAGGCCGTTGAGGAGGAGGGTCTTCTTCATGCTCATGCGGGCTCCGAAGGGATGAGGGCGATGGGGGGTGAGGCCTTGCCGCGGCAGGCGGCGACGGGCCACCCACCTGCAACGCGCGGGACGCGCCGAGCCGGCTCGGGGCAAACCCTGAGCACCCGGCTCGACCTCGGGGAGCCGACTGTATCCCCGCTGCGGCCGCTGCGGACAGCCGCTGCGGACAGCCGCTACTGACTACCGCTACTGACCACCGCTACTGACCGCCGCTGCGAACCGCGACCGCCGCACAAGGCCTTTCAGGCCAGGCCGAGCCAGGCCAGCAGCGCCAGCGGCGCCGTCTCGGCGCGCAGCACGCGCCGCCCAAGGCTCAGCGCCTCGAAGCCCGCCGCGCGCGCGGCCGCTTCCTCGCCCTCGGACAGCCCGCCTTCGGGGCCGCTGAGCACGTACAGCGCCTGCCCCGTCGCGGGCCGCTGCGGGCGCGCGCCGGTCTGCGGGCTGAGCAGCCAGCGCGTCGCCCGCGCCGGCAGGCCCGCGAGCACCTCGTGCAGCTCGCGCACGTCGTGGACCTGCGGCACGCGCGTGCGCCCGCACTGCTCGGCCGCCGCCACCGCCAGCGCCTGCCAGTGCGCGCGTCGGCGCGCGGCGCGCTCGCCGGCAAGACGCAGCACCGAGCGCTCGCAGGTGAGCGGCTGCAGCGCCGCGGCGCCGAGTTCGGTCGCCTTCTCCACCAGCCAGTCCATGCGCTCGTTGGCCGGCATGCCCACGAGCAGGGTCACGGCAAGGTCGAGCTCGCGCTCGGCCGGCTCGAACGCGAGCAGTTCGACCTGCACCGACTGCCGCGCCATCGCGTGCACGCGCGAACGCCACTGGCCGCCGCGGCCGTCGAAGAGCACGAGCGCGTCGCCGGGCTGCAGGCGGCGCACCTGCACGTGGCGCGCCGGCCCCGCGGGCAGGTCGACGATCGCTCCGGCCGCCAGCACGGCATCGACGAAGAGGCGCAGCATGGCCGCCATTGTGGCCGGCGCAGGCCCCGCCCAAGGCCGATGGCGCCGCGGCATACTCGCGCGCACACCCATCACCGACCGAGGAGACGCCATGACGACACCCTGCCCCCGCCGACGCGTGCTGCGCTGGCTTGCAAGCCTGGCCCTCGGGCTCGGACTGGCCGCTGCCGCGCAGGCACAGAGCGGCAAGACGATCAGGATCCTCGTCGGCTTCCCGGCCGGCGGCGGCAGCGACGCCATCGCGCGCATCCTCGCCGACAAGCTCAAGGACGAGCTCGGGCAGCCGGTGATCGTCGAGAACAAGCCCGGTGCCGGCGGCCAGATCGCCGCGCACGCGCTGAAGGCCGCCGCGCCGGATGGCAGCACCTACTTCCTCTCGCACGACCACACGATCTCCATCCTGCCGCTGGTCGTCAGGAACCCGGGCTTCGAGCCGTCGAAGGACTTCGTCGCGGTCGCCGGCTTTGCGACCTTCGCCAACGCGCTGGCGGTTTCCGGCGGCACGCCGGCCAAGACCTTCGACGAGTACCTCGCCTGGCTGAAGACGCAGGGCAGCAAGGGCGCGGTCGGCATCCCGGCGCCGGCCTCGGTGCCCGAGTTCCTGGTCAAGCTGATCGGGCAGAAGTACGCGCTGGACCTCGTCGCCGCGCCCTACCGCGGCAGCGCGCCGATGATGGCCGACATGCTGGGCAACCAGATCGCCGCGGGCGTGGGCTCGATCCCGGACTTCATCGAGAACCAGCGCAGCGGCAAGATCCGCGTCGTGGCCGTCATCGGGCCGCAGCGCCAGGCGCTGCTGCCCGAGGTGCCGACCTTCGGCGAGCTGGGCCTCGCCGGCTTCGAGGACCTGCCCTACTACGCGATGTTCGCGCCCGCAGGCACGCCAAGGCCCGCGCTGGACGCCTTCTCGGCGGCGCTGGCCAAGGTGGTCGCGATGCCCGACGTGCGCGAACGGCTGACCACGATGGGGCTGGCCGTGGGCTTCATGCCGCAGGCCCAGATCAGCGCGCGCGAGCAGGCCTACAGCCAGACCTGGGCGCGCATCATCAAGGCCAGCGGCTTCAAGCCGCAGTGAGGGCGAAGGCAGCATCATGCCCAGGACCCTCATCGAACCCTTCCGCATCAAGAGCGTGGAGCCCATCCACGTCACCACGCGCGCCGAGCGCGAGGGCATGCTGCAGGCCGCGCAGCTCAACGTCTTCAAGCTGCGCGCCGAGGACGTGCTGATCGACTGGCTGACCGACTCGGGCACCGGCGCCATGTCCAGCCGGCAGTGGGGCGCGATCATGGAAGGCGACGAGAGCTACGCCGGGGCGCGCAGCTTCTACCGGCTCGAGCGCGTCATCCAAGGCATCACCGGCATGCCGCACTTCATCCCCACGCACCAGGGACGCGCGGCCGAGAAGGTGCTCTTCACCGCCGCCTGCAAGGCCGGCGACCTGGTGCCCAACAACTGCCACTTCGACACCACGCGCGCCAACCTCGAGTACCTGGGCGTGCAGGCGCTGGACCTGGTCGTCGCCGAAGGCCTGCAGCCCGGCCTCGTGCATCCGTTCAAGGGCAACATCGACCTCGCGCGCCTGGAGGCGCTGCTGCACAAGGATGCGGCGCGCGTCCCCTTCGGCATGCTCACCGTCACCAACAACACCGGCGGCGGCCAGCCGGCGTCGATGGCCAACATCCGCGGCTGCGCGGCCCTGCTGCACCGCCACGGCAAGCCCTTCGTGATGGACGTCTGCCGCTTCGCCGAGAACGCCATGTTCATCAAGATGCGCGAGCCCGGCTACGAGAACAAGACGGTGCGCGAGATCGCGCAGGAGATGTTCTCCTACGCCGACGCCGCGACCATGAGCGCGAAGAAGGACGGCATGGTCAACATCGGCGGCTTCATCGTGCTGCGCGACGAACGCTGGCTGGAGGCGGCGAGGAACGGCCTGATCATGATGGAGGGCTTCCCGACCTACGGCGGCATGGCCGGGCGCGACCTCGAGGCGCTGGCCATCGGCCTCGAGGAAGGCATGGACGAGGACTACCTGCGCTACCGCCTGCGCACGGCCGAGTACCTCGGCGAGCGCCTGGACGAGGCCGGCGTGGGCTTCGTGCGCCCGACCGGCGGCCACGCCGTCTACATCGACGCGCGCACCGTGCTGCCCGCGATGCCCGTCGAGCACTACCCGGCCTGGGCGCTGTGCAACGCGCTCTACCTCGAAGGCGGCATCCGCGGCGTCGAGGTCGGCTCGGTGATGTTCGGCAAGCGGCTGGACGACGGCAGCGAGACCTACCACAGCATGGAACTCGTGCGCCTGGCCTTCCCGCGGCGCATGTACACGCAGTCGCACTTCGACTACGCCGCCGAAGTCATCGCCGAGGTGAAGGCGAAGGCCGCCTCGATCCGCGGCGTGCGCATCACGCGCCAGCCGCGCTTCCTGCGTCACTTCACGGCGGACTTCGCCTGGGTGTAAGCGGCGAGGCGCGGCGGCTGCAGCTCCGCTGCGGGATGACGGCGTGGCGCAGGCCGCGTCGTGGAGCGCGCCTCACAAGGCCCGCCCCCCGATCGTCGGCTGGAAGCTCGCCTCGGCCTGCATCGACACGCTGCCGTCGGGCTGCGCGGTCCACAGGGACAGTCCGTCGGCCGTCGCGGCTGCGTTGACCGTGAGCGAGGTGCCCAGCACGCTGGGTCGCAGCGCACGGTAGTGGAAATGCCGCAGCGGCTTCTGGCCCAGACGGGCGGCCAGGCCCGCCAGCAGCGTGGCCTGCAGCGGGCCGTGGATGACCAGGTTCGCGTAGCCTTCCACGTGGCGGCAGTAGTCCTGGTCGTAGTGGATGCGGTGGCCATTGAAGGTCAGTGCCGAGTACCGGAACAGCATCGTGGACGTGGCCTCGAACGGCTCGCTGTGGCTGGCCTGCGGTCCGGCTGCGGGGGCCGCGGGCGCTGCAGCCGGCGGGGTCGGCTCCTTGTAGACGATGTCGTGGTCTTCGGTGATCGCGACCTCGTCGCCATCGAGGATCTCGTGCCGCACCGTGACGAACACCAGATCGCCGCTGCGTCCGCGCTTGGGCTCGATCGAACGGACGGCAGAGCGCTTGCGCACGCTGCGGCCCAGGGCCAGCGGCGCATGAAATTCGAGACGACCTCCGGCCCACATGCGGTTGGGAAGCGGCACGGGCGGCAGGAAGCCGCCGCGAGCGGGATGGCCGTCGGGGCCCAGTTCAGCCGCAGGCAAGCCCTCCAGGAAATACAGCCAGTGCCACAGCGGGGGCAGTTCGGCACCCTCGACGAAGGCGTCCTGCGGCAGCCCCAAGGTGGCGCCCATCAGGCGCGCATGCCGCGAGGACAGCAGGTCCTCGCTGATCGTCTCCTTCCCGATCCATGTGCGCAGGTATTCGAGCTGGATGCCGCTCATCCGCTCAGCCGCGCAGCGCGCGCCGCAGCACCTTGCCGACCGGCGTCTTGGGCAGCTCGTCGCGGAACTCGATCACCCGGGGCCGCTTGTAGCCGGTGAGGTTGGCCTCGCAGTAGGCGCGGATGTCGGCCTCCGTGATCGCGGCGTCCTTGCGCACGACGACGACCTTCACGGCCTCGCCCGACTTCTCGTCGGGCACGCCCACGGCCGCACACTCGAGCACGCCGGGCATCTGCGTCAGCACGTCCTCGATCTCGTTGGGGTAGACGTTGAAGCCGCTCACCAGGATCATGTCCTTCTTGCGGTCGACGATGCGGAAACTACCCTGCTCGTCGGCCACGCCGATGTCGCCGGTGCGAAAGAAGCCCTCGGCCGTCATCACCTTGGCCGTCTCGTCGGGGCGCTGCCAGTAGCCGGCCATCACCTGCGGGCCGCGCACGGCGAGCTCGCCGGCCTCGCCCGGCGGCAGCTCCACGCCGTCGTCGTCGAGCACGGCGATCTCGGTGCTCGGCAGCGGCATGCCGATGTTGCCGCTGTAGGCGGTGCTGTCGACGCGGTTGCAGGTGACCGAGGGGCTGGTCTCCGACAGGCCGTAGCCCTCGCAGATCGGGCAGCCGGTCTTCTCGAGCCACAGCCGCGCCGTCGCCTGCTGCACCGCCATGCCGCCGCCCACGCTGATCTTCAAGTGCGACCAGTCGACCTTGTCGAAGTCCGGGTGGTGGGCCAGCGCGTTGAAGAGCGTGTTGACCGCCGGGAAGCTGTGAAAGCGATGCTTCGCGAGTTCCTGCAGCACCGCGGCGAAGTCGCGCGCGTTGGGCAGCAGGATGTTGCAGCCGCCCATGCGCAGGCCCAGCAGCATGCAGGCCGTGAAGCCGAAGATGTGATAGAGCGGCAAGGCGCAGACGGTGACGATCGGCTCGCCCGCCGCGACCTTGCCCAGCGCCGGCTGGTACCAAGCTTCCGACTGCAGCACGTTGGCCACGAGGTTGCGGTGCAGCAGCACCGCACCCTTGCTGACGCCGGTCGTGCCCCCGGTGTACTGCAGCACCGCGATGTCCTCGGGGCCCACCGCCACCGGCTGGTGCGCCTTGCCGCGGCCCTTGGCCAATGCCTCGTTGAAGCGCAGCGCGCCGGGCAGCCGCCACGGCGGCACCAGCTTGCGCACGCGGCGCACCACGTGGTTGACGAGCGCGCCCTTGAACCAGCCCAGCAGGTCGCCCATCGCGGCCACGACGACCGTCTTCGTGGGCACCGCGTCGGCCACCTGCTGCAGCGTGGCGGCGAAGTTCTCGAGGATCACGATCGCCTTGGCGCCCGAGTCCTTGAGCTGGTGCTCGAGCTCGCGCGGCGTGTAGAGCGGGTTGACGTTGACGACGACCATGCCCGCGCGCAGGATGCCCGCCACCGCCACCGGATACTGCGGCACGTTGGGCATCATCACCGCGACGCGGTCGCCTACCTGCAGCCCGCTGGCCTGCAGGTAGGCGGCAAAGGCGCGCGAGAGCTGGTCGACCTGGCCGAAGCTGAACGCGCGCCCCATGAAGCGGTAGGCCGCGGCCTCGCGATGGCGGCGAAAGCTCTCCTCGAGCAGCGCCACCAGCGACGGGCAGGCGTCGAGGTCGATCTCGGCAGGAACTCCGGCCGGGTAATGCTTGAGCCAGATCCTCTGCATCGATGCTCCATCCGCCCTGCGTTTCATTCTGGCCCGCCCCCGCCTCCCCCGATATCAGGGGAAGCTAGGACCGTCGGCGCAAGCGCTCCTCCCCCCGATCCGAAGGCCCCGACCCCCCGCATTCGGGTGGGTCCGCGAGCGCTCGGCGCGCCCCGCAGCTAACGCTTGGCTAACGGTCGAAGGCGATGCTCGGGCCAGCCGTTCCACGATCCGGAGACCTTCGATGCCGACCCCGCGCCTTCGCACACGCAAGTCCGCCCTCGCCCTGGCCGCCCTGCTCGCCCTGGGCCTGGCCCGAAGCCCCGATGCCCAGGCCGCGGCCTGCACCTTCAACCCGGCCAGCGGCAACTGGAACGTCGCAGCCAACTGGAGCTGCGGCCTGGTGCCCAGCGGCCCCGCGGCCGACAGCGCCACCATCGGCGCGGGCAGGACGGCGACAGTGAACGATCCGCGCTCGATCTACACCTTCGGCAACGCCGGCACACTGCAGATCGACGCCTCCACCTTCACGCTGCAGGCCGGCGGCGGCACCACCAACAGCGGCACGCTCAACATCGGCGGCCTCAGCACCGCGGCGCTGCAGATGTACCACAGCATCACCAACGGCGGCGGCGTCATCCATGTGGCCAACGGCAGCGTGCTGAACCAGTTCGCCGGCACGATCAGCGGCGGCGTCATCAACACCAGCGGCAGCGGCAGGCTGGCGGCGCTCAACAGCGGCAGCAACTTCCTCGACAAGGTCGCGCTCAACGGCACGCTTGACCTGGCTTTGGCCTACGGCATCGAGCGCGTCACCAACGGCCTCGTTCTCAACGGCACGGTCAACATCGCCCAGGGCTCGATCCTGGCGCCGCAGGGCAACCAGACGATCGGCGGCAGCGGCGACATCGTCTTCACCGACAGCAACGGCAGCAACCGGCTCAACGTCGAGGCCGGCACCCTGACGCTGGCCTCGGGCATCACCGTGCGCGGCCACACCGGCAGCATCGGCCAGCAGGCCTTTGTCGGCGGCGCGGCCACGCTGGTCAACCAGGGCACGATCGCCGCCGATGTCTCCGGCGGCGTCATCAGCCTGGGCGTGGCTACCGGCGTCACCAATACCGGCACGCTGCGCGCGGACAACGGCGGCACGCTCCAGTTGAACGGCAGCGGCCCGGGAATCGCCAACGCCGGCGGGACGATTCGCGCCGACAACGGCGGGGTCGTGCTCTTCAACGGCGTCGCCATCGATGGCGGCACACTCACCACGGGCAGCGGCGGCCGCCTGGTGGCCAACGGCAGCAGCAACAACGTCCTCAACAACACGAGCTTGAACGGCGTGCTCGACCTGGCATCGGCCTACGGTGTGCAGCGCGTCACCAGCGGCCTCGCGCTGGGCGGCACGGTCAACATCGCCCAGGCCTCGATCCTGGCGCCCCAGGGCGACCAGACGATTTCGGGAAGCGGCAGCATCGTCTTCACCGACAGCAACGGCAGCAACCGCCTCAACGTCGAGGCCGGCGCCCTCACGCTGGGCGCCGGGGTCACGGTGCGCGGCCACACCGGCAGCATCGGCCAGCAGGCCTTCGTCGGCGGCGCGGCCACGCTGGTCAACAACGGCACGATCCAGGCCGATGTGGCCGGCGGCACGATCACGCTGCAGATCAACGGCGGCGGCGGCGTCACCAACAACGGCACGCTGGCCGCCAGGAACGGCGGCACCTTGCTGCTCAACAGCCAGGTCACGAACAACGCCGGCAGCCAGATCCTGGCCGACACCGGCAGCACCGTCTGGCAGAACGGCGCCACGCTCAATGGCACCATCAAGGTCAACGGCAGCGGCTCCTTCCGCGCGGCCAACAGCGCGAACAACTTCCTCGACAACGCCTCCTTCACCGGCACGCTGGACCTGGCCAGCAGCTATAGCGTCGAGCGCATCACCAACGGCCTCGTGCTGGGCGGCACCGTCAACATCGCCCAGGGCTCGATCCTGGCGCCCCAGGGCAACCAGACCTTGTCGGGCGCCGGCAGCATCGTCTTCGCCGACGGCAACAGCAGCAACCGGCTCAACGTCGAGGCGGGAACGCTGACCCTGGGCTCGGGCATCACGGTGCGCGGCGAGAGCGGGCGCATCGGCAGCCAGGCCTTCGTCGGCGGCGCGGCTGCGCTGGTGAACCACGGCGTCATCCAGGCCGATGTGGTCGGCGGCAACATCGTCGTGCAGATCGACGGCGGCGGCGGGGTCACCAACCACGGCACCCTGGCCGCACTGAACGGCGGCACCCTCTGGCTGGCCAGCAACGTCGCCGGCCAAGCCGGCAGCCAGATCTTCGCTGGCGCGGGCAGCACGGTCATGCAATCGGCGGTGACGCTCTCGGGGACCATCAACGTGAATGGCGGCGGCGCCTTCCGCCCCTCCAACAGCGCGAACAACGTCCTCGACAACACCGCCTTCACCGGCACGCTGGACCTGGCCAGCGCCTACGGCGTCGAGCGCGTGGTCAACGGGCTGACGCTCAACGGAGCCGTCAACATCGGCAAGGCGTCCATCCTCGCGCCGCAGGGCAACCAGACGATCTCCGGCAACGGGACCATCGTCTTCGCCGACGGGGACGTCAACAATCGCCTCAACGTCGAGGCCGGCGTGCTGACGCTGGCCCCGACCGTCACCGTACGGGGCCAGAACGGCTACATCGGCCAGCAGAGCTTCCTCGGCGGCAGCGCCACGCTGGTCAACCAGGGCAGCATCAACGCCGACGTGGCCGCCGGCATGATCGTTCTCGCCGTGACCAACGGCGTGACCAACACCGGCACCCTGCGCGCCGACAACGGCGGCACGCTGCGGATCGACGCCAGCGGCCCCGGCGTGGCCAACAGCGGCGGCGTCATCCGCGCCGACAACAGCGGCACGGTGATCTTCAACGGCGTCACCATCGACGGTGGCGTGCTCACGACCGCCAGCGGCGGCCGCCTGGTGGCCAGCAGCAGCAGCAACAACGTCCTCAACCAGGCGACGATGAACGGCCTGCTGGACATGGGCAGCGCCTACGGGGTCCAGCGCGTCACGGGCGGGCTCGTGCTGGGCGGCACCGTCAACGTCGGTAGCGCCTCGATCCTCGCGCCCCAGGGCACGCAGACGATCTCCGGCACCGGCAGCATCGTCTTCACGGACGCCAACGCCAACAACCGACTCAATGTCGAGACCGGCAACCTGACGCTGGGCGCGGGCGTGACCGTGCGCGGTCAAACCGGCTACATCGGCCTGCAGTCCTTCGCAGGCGGCGCCGCCACGCTGACCAACCTGGGCAGCATCGTGTCCGACGGCGGCGGCACGATCACCGTCAACCCGAACGGCGCGCTGACCAACCACGGGCTGTTCCGCGCCCAGAACGGCACGCTGCTGGTGCAGCGCAATCTTGCGGGCAGCGGCACCCTGCAGGTCGACGCCAGCGGCGCGATGAACCTCGCCAACGGCGGCAATGCCCAGGGCAAGCTGGCCATGGGCGCGGCCGGTGCCGCACTCAACCTGGGCAACGGCAACCTCACGATCGGCAGCGACTACACCAACGTGGCCGCAGGCAGCGGCAACGCCTTCAACCGCCGCGCGGGGGTGAGCGGCAGCGGCCAGATCGTCGCCGGCGGCGACGTCGCGCAGCTCATCACCGGCGCCAATGTCTCCGGCGGCAACACCGCCAACGCCACGCTGACCATCGGCAACCTGCGCGTGGGCGCCAACACCTTCGACTACCAGATCGGCAACGCCGGCAGCACCGGCCCGACGCTGCGCGGCGCCATCCAGACCAGCGTCAACGGCGGCAACCTGACCGATGCGCGGCTCTCGGGCGCGGGCGTCACCGCGGGCGACTACAACGCGGGCGGGCCCGGCGGCAACAGCGGCAACCTCGGGGTCACCTTCACGGCGGCGAGCGCCGGGGCGCTGGCGCCGCTGTCGGGCCAGGTGCTCAACCTGCGCAGCAACTTCGAGAACATCGCCGACCAGAAGCTGAACATCGTGCTCGCAGGCGGTGCGGCGGCCTACAACGCCGCGGTGGGTGCGGCCACGCCGACGCCGGTGACGATCGCCAACCAGCGCGTGGGCGGCAGCAACAGCGCCGCGCTGACCGTCGGCAACACCGCGGCCGCGGGAAGCTACAGCGAGGACCTGCGCGCCAGCTTCGGCAGCAACACGGGTGCGGCGACGAACAACGGCGGCGTCATCAACGCGCTGCTGGCCGGCGGCTCCGACGGCAGCGCCATGCGCGTCGGTGTCGACACCGGCACGGCCGGCGCGAGAAGCGGCACGGTGACGCTGAACTACCAGACCACCGGCACGGTGAACGGCGTCAGCAACGGCCTGGGCCTGGCCGGCGCCAACGCGCCGCAGGTGATCAACGTCTCGGGCAAGGTCTACCAGGCCGCCAGCGGCCAACTCGTCGGCAACACGATGAACTTCGGCACGCTGCAGGTCGGCCAGCAGGTGAGCCAGAACCTGGTGGTGAGGAACACCGCAAGCGGCGCGGCCGGCTTCGTCGAGGACCTGAACGCGAGCTTCGGCGCCGCGGGCAACAGCCAGATCAGCGGCAGCGGCGCGCTCTCGGGCATCCAGGCCGGCCAGATCAGCAGCGGCGCCAACGGCACGATGACGGTGACCGTCACCGGCACCACCGCAGGCGCGCTGAACAGCGGCATCGCCGTCAACTACGAAAGCGCCGGTGCGGTGGCCGGGGTCAGCAACGGCCTGGGCACGCTGGCGGTGGGCAGCGAGACCTTCGGCGTCAACGGCACGATCAGCGCCGTGGCCACGATCATCAACCAGGCCAGCCCGGCCTGGGGCAGCACGAGCGTGAACCTGGGCGCGGTGCGCGTGGGTGCCGCCTCGCCGACGGCAAGCCTTGCGCTCAGCAACCAGGCCACCACGGCGCCGCAGGCGGCGCTGAATGCCAGCATCGCCAGCAATGGCGCGCCGGTCACGGCCAGCGGCAGCGTCAGCCTGCTGGCACCTGGCGCCAGCAGCAACGCGCTGACGGTCGGCCTGAACACGGCGGTGGCCGGCAACTACACCGGCGGCAACGCCGGCAGCGCGACGGTGCAGCTCGTCTCCGACGCCTCCAACGTCGGCGGCTGCGCGCCCAACTGCCAGCTGACGCTTGCGCCGCAGGTGATCAGCGTGGCGGGCAAGGTCTACAACCCCGCCGTCGGGCAGCTCGACACGCCGCTGCTGGACTTCGGCATCGTCCGCGTCGGCGACACGGTGAGCGCGAAGAACATCGTCGTGAAGAACGTGGCCACGGCCAGCGCGCTCGACGACACGCTGCGCGCGGGCCTCGCCGGCCTTGCCGGTCCGTTCACGGGCGGCGGTGCGGCCGCGGGCATCGGCGCCGGGGGCAGCGGGCAGATCACGGTCGGCCTGAGCACCACAAGTGCCGGCATCCACAGCCAGACCGGCAGCGTGCAGTTCCTGAGCCAGAACGCCGACATGGCCGACGCCAGCGCCGGGGCCGATGCCGCCGTGCTGGTGAAGGCGCAGATCAACAACCTGGCCAACGCCGACTTCGACCTGCTCGCGGGCCTGGGCACGCTCAGCGACGACGGCAGCGGCCACTACGTGCTGGACCTCGGCAGCCTTGCGCTCGGCGCCAACGGCAACTGGCTGCTGCAGCTCGACAACGAGGTGACGGGCCCGGCCGACACACTGCTGGGCGCCTTCGACCTGAGCGGCGCGGGCGATTTCGCGCTCAGCGGCTGGGGTGCCGTCGGCGGTCTTGCCGCCGGGCAGGCGCAGGGCGGCCTGTCGCTGGGCTTCGTGGCCTCGGCGCTGGGCCTGTTCGAGGACGAGATCGTCTTCAACGGCTTCAGCCACAACGGCTATGGGGACGACCTCGCGCAGATGCGCCGCCTGACGGTTCGCGCCCGCGTGTACGACCCGGGCAGCCATGACGTGCCCGAGCCCGGGACGCTTGCGCTGCTGGCCCTCGGCGCCTTGCTGGCGCAGCGCTGCAGCCGGCGCCCCGCAGGCGCGGGTCGCGGCGAAGGCCAAGGACGCTCGGCATGAACGCCCTGCAGCATCACGGCCTGACCCTGCTCGCGGCGCTGGCGCTGGCCGCCGCGATCGGCGGGGTCGCGATGAGCAGCCACAACCGGGCGCAGCGCCTGCAGCTCGCGCAGCAGCAGCAGTACCTGCAGCAGTCGGCCCAGCTGGAAGGGCTTTACCGCGAGATCGTTCGCGCGCTGGCCGAACTCTCGGCGCGCAGCGGCGACGCACCGCTGCGCGCGCTGCTGCAGCAGCACGGCATCCAGTACACCGTCAACCCGGCGGCAGCGGCGCCCGCGTCCGCCACCCCTGCCGCACCGGCCCAGCCGGTGCGTCGATGAAGGCAGCCGCGATGCAGACCGTCGTCACGATGCGCGATGAACGCCCCGCCCGCGAGGATCGCCCCAGCGTGATCCCGCCCGGCCCCGTGCAAGCCCCCGTCGAGCAGCGCGTCCGCGGGCCCTTCCTGCCCCTGCTGCTGGGCCTGGCGGCGCTCCTGACCTTCCTGTTGCAGCAGCTCTGGCAACTCGAGCAGGAGCGCGAGCAGCTCGCCGCGACGCTGCAGGCCGCCAACCCGCAACTGGCCGCCGCGCAGCAGTTGCGGCAGTCGCTGGACCGGCTGGCCGCCGACACCCAGCGCCTGGCCGACGGCGGCAACGCCCCGGCGCGCGTGCTCGTCGACGAACTGCGGCGGCGCGGCATCACGATCAACGCCGCCGCCACGCCTGCGGGCACAGCGCAGGAGGCAGCGGCGGCCTCGCCAGGCGGGCCCTCGGGCAAGCCCTGAGGCCTCGTCCTGCGGCCCCCCTGTTTGCGGGCCTGCAGCGCCGCGCCGCGCGCGGGCGTGCAATCCGTCTCCTTCGGCAGCACGCGGATTCCTAGAATCCGCGGCGATGGTCCAGCCGACCTTGGCCGCGCAAGACGACCCCGCTGCTGGGTCGCGTGCCGCTTCGGCCGAGCCCTGGCAAGTGCGGCTGCTGGGCACCGTCAGCGCGCGTCGCGGCAAGGTCGAGATCCTGCGCTGGCCCTCGCGCGCGGCCACCTTGCTGCTGGCGCGGCTGGCGATGGCGCCCGAGCAGGCGCACCCGCGGGAAGGGCTGATCGAGCTGCTGTGGCCGGGGGTTGCAGCCAGCGTCGGCCGCAACCGGCTGCGCCAGGTGCTGTCGACGCTGCGCGCGCTGCTCGATCCCGAGGGCGCTCCGCCCGTGCTGCAGGCCGACCGCCAGTACATCCGCCTCGTTCCCGACCGCCTGGACTGCGACGTGCAGCGCTTTCAGCGGGCCCTGCGACAAGGCGACACGGTGGCCGCGCTGGCCAGCTACGGCGGCGAACTGCTGCCGGGCTTCTACGAGGAATGGGTGCTCGATGCGCGGCGCTGGCTGGCCGAGCAGTTCGAGCGCAGCGAACGCAAGGAGCGCGACGGGGATGGCAGCCGCACGCCCCCGCCCCTGCTGCCGCCGGTGGCCGCGCTGCCAAGCCCCTGGACCCGCAGCTTCGGCCTCGCGCCCTTGCTGGCAGGCCTGCAGGCGGCCGTCGCGTCGCAGCGCCTGACGACCCTCATCGCCGCCGGTGGCAGCGGCAAGACGCGGCTGGCGCTCGAGGGTGCGCGCGCGCTGCAGGCCCTCTGCGGCTGCGAGCGCCTCTTCGAGTGCATCGCCTTCGTGCCGCTGGCCGACTGCCGCGACGAGACCGACATCGGACAGGCGCTGGCGCTGGCGCTGGCCACCGCCGGCAAGGAGCCGCTGGAGGAGGCCTGCCGGCGGCTGCGCACCGGCCGCCATCTGCTGGTGCTGGACAACGCCGAGCAGATCGTGCAGCCCTTGCGCAGCGTCGTCACCACCTTGCTGCAGGGCGCGCCCGGGCTGCACCTGCTGATCACCTCGCGGCGGCGGCTGCACCTCCCGGGCGAGCACTTGTTCGAGCATGCCGGCTTGCCGACACCGGCCCCGCAGGCACCGACGAGCGAACTGCTCGAGAACCCGGCGGTGGCCCTTTTCGTCGACCGCGCCCGCGCCCTCCACCCGGGCTTTGCGCAGCAGCAGGCCGAGCTCGTCGCCGTGGGCGAGCTGGTGCGCGAGCTCGAAGGCATGCCGCTGGCGCTCGAGCTCGCGGCCTCGCGCATGGGCAGCATGGCGCCGACGGAGCTGCTGGCCCGGCTGCGCCCGGGCGCGCAGGACTTGCCGCCGGCAGGCCGCGCACAACTGGAGCTGCTGCGCCGCGACGGCGACGCGCAGCCGCGGCACGCCTCGATGGCGGCCGTCATCGCCTGGAGCTGGGGCCTGCTCGACGCGCGCGAGCAGCGGCTGCTCGCGGCCGTCGCCATGGCCGCCGGCAGCGCCGATCTCGAGCGGCTGGCGCAGGTGCTGGACGAGCCTGCGCTGCGCGTGCTGCGCATGGCCGACGAGCTGGTCGGCCACTCCATGCTGCGGCGCCTGGCCAACGCGCAGGCGCCGCGCGGCGCGCTGGCCGCCGCGCTGCGCGAGTTCGTGCGCGAGGCCTGGCCGCAGGCGGACCAGCAGCGCCTTCGCCTGGCCTGGCTGCAGGCCCTGGGCCGCTGGGCGGGCGAACTCGGCGCGGCCGGGCTCGGTGCGCGACTGAAGCCCGAGCTGCCGACCGTCCACTGGCTGCTGACCGCCCCGGACCTGCCGCGCGAGGCCGCCGCCGCGGCGCTCGACCTGGTGCTCGCCCTGCGCGCGCACTGGGAGAGCGCCGGCATGCCGCTGAAGCTGCAGGGCGCCATCGAGACGCTGCTGCGGGCCGGCAGCGAAGACCTCGGGGCCGCGCGCGCCAGCGCGGTGCACGAACTACTCGCCTACCTGCGCTTCGAGGCCGGCTGCGTCGCCGAGGCGATCGCGCATGCCGATGCCGCGCTGCGCCTGGCGGTGGACGAGCCGCGGCTGCGCGCGAGCGCGCTGGTGCGGCGCAGCTGGATCACGCTGGCCCGGCACCGCACGGAGGACAGCGCCCGCCTCGAGACGGTGCGCCGCGCGCTGCAGGAAGCCCTGGCGCTGGCGCGCGCGGCCGGCGACCTCGCGATCGAAGCGCGTGCGCTGCACCAGCGCGGCGTCCTCGCCGGGCAGTTCGACGGCGACTGGCGTGCCGCGGACGCCGCCTTCGCCCGGGCGCAGGCGCTGTGGCAGGCGCTCGGCGACTCGCGCAAGGCGATGGCCCGCCTGCGCAACCG
>CAUJJO010000276.1 GCA_963205125.1 Pseudomonadota bacterium
GCCGGCCAGGGCCGCGAGCTCGCTCGCGCTGCTGGCGCTGCCGGTGCCGGTGACGGTGCTCATCGAATCTCCCGTGCGGCGCGCGCTCAGACCTGGCCGAGCTGCAGCGTCTTCATCAGCAGGCTGCGCGCGGTGTTCATGACCTCGATGTTGTTCTGGTAGGAACGCGAGGCCGAGATCATGTTCACCATCTCCTCCACCGGGTTGACGTTGCTGTAGGTGACGTAGCCCTCGGCGTCCGCCGCCGGGTGGTCGGGGGCGTGCACGCGCCGGCCCAGGGCCTCGCTCTCGCTGACGTTGGACACGCGCACTCCGGCGCTGGCCTCGGGCGCGCCGGGCGTGCCCATCATCACGGTCTGGAAGGTGCCCTGGCGCGCCTTGTAGGCCTGGCCGTCGGGGCCGGCCACGGTGTCGGCGTTGGCCAGGTTGGAGGCCACCACGTTCAGGCGCTGGCTTTGCGCGCTGACCGCGCTGGCGGAGACGTCGAAGATCGAGAACATGCTCATGCGAGGACTCCTTCGCTGCGGGCGCCAGTGGCTTGGTCGGTGTCGGCGCGTCAGCCCTGGCTGGGGCTCTTCATCGCGTCGTGCAGGCTGCGCAGGCTGCTGTTGATGAACTTCAGCGTCGCCTCGTAGCGCACTGCGTTGTCGGCGAAGCTGGCACGCTCGCGGTCCATGTCCACCGTGTTGCCGTCCAGGTTGGTCTGCGCCGCGGTGGCCCAGCGCAGCGTCGGCTGCGCCGCGCTCGGCGCGCTCGCCAGGCCGCTGGCGCCGCGTGCGATCGGGTCGCCGAGCCGGCCGCCGCCTGCCGCGGACGTGGTCGCGCTGCGCAAGGCGGCGGCGAAGTCGAAGTCGCGCGCCTTGTAGCCCGGCGTGTCGGCGTTGGCGATGTTGCCCGCCAGCAGGCGCTGGCGTTGCGAGCGCAGCAGCAAGGCCTCGGCCTGGAAGTCGATCGACGAGCTCAGGCGGTTCAGCATCGCGCACTCCTTGCCGCACCACCCGCGAGCGGCCGGCCGGACGCAGCAAGGCCCGGCCTGGGATGCGGGTAGGGGATCGTGGACATGGGGCCGAATCTTCGGCGCCCGGGGCGCGCGCAGTGGCCCGATCAACGGGGTGTTGGCAGCGCATATCCACCCTAGCCGGCCTGCCTGCGGCCCTACAGTGCGGGCGTGATGAACCGAGTCCGTCCGTCTCGCCGACTGCGCCGCCCCCTGCCCGGGCCACTGCCCGGCCCCCTGCGCCACGACCTGCGTCGCAGCCTGGGCGCGCTGCTCGCCGCGGCCCTGGTCGGATCGGCCGCGGCCGGCGAGCCCGCAGGCGCGGACGACCCGATAGGCGCCGAGCTGGCGCGCAGCCTGCAGACCTGGACGCGCCAGCAGGTGCAGCCGGCCTCTGGCTTCGGGCCGCTGCGCGTCGAGGTCGAGCTCGGGCGCCTGGACCCGCGCCTGCGGCTGGCCGCCTGCGCGCGCATCGAACCCTATCTGCCGGCCGGCGTGCGCCCCTGGGGACGCAGCCGGGTCGGCCTGCGCTGCGCCGACGGCGTCACGCGCTGGAACGTCTTCCTGCCGGTGCAGGTGCGCGTGCTGGCCAGCGCACCGGTGCTGCGCGAGCCGCTGCCGGCCGGCACCGAGATCACCCTGGACCACCTGGTGGACGCCGAGGTCGACTGGGCCGCCAGCGCGCAGCCGCCGCTGACCGACATGGAGCGCATCGTCGGGCGCCAGCTGAGCCGGCCGCTGGCCGCGGGCGAGGCGCTGCGCGGCAACGATTTGCAACGGCCGGTGTGGTTCGACGCCGGCGACACGGTGAAGGTGGTTGCCCTCGGACCCGGCTACGAGGTCAGTGCGCAAGGCCAGGCCATGGGCCGTGGCATCGACGGCCAGACGGTTCGCGTGCGCACCGCCAGCGGCCGCATCGTCAGCGGCACCGCGGTCGCCGAGCGCCGGGTGGAGATGCCGCTGTGACGCCGCCGCGCAGCCACCTCCCCCGCGAATCGGGGGCCGGCGCCAAAAATCTCGCGCAGCCACTAAAGTTCGCGTCGCCGCTTGCCGATAGCACGTCCATGACAAGCCGGCATCGCCCACCCGGGCCCCGCCGATGGAGCACGCCATGAAGATCGGTTCACTCGAGAACAAGGCCAACGGTATCGAACGCATCGCGCCTGCGGGCAGCGAGCGCCGCGAGGCCGCCCGCTCGGGCAGCGCGCAGCGCAGCGGCGACGCCAGCACCACCGTCGAGCTCTCGTCGACCGCCGCCGCGCTGAGCCAGCAAGGCCCGGGCGAGGCCAGCTTCGACCAGGCCAAGGTGGAGCGCATCGCGCAGGCCATCCGTGACGGCAAGTACCAGATCAACGCCGAGGCGATCGCCGACAAGCTGATCGCCAACGCGCAGGAACTGCTCGGCAAGTCCGGCAGCTGATCGGCGGCGGCGCCGATCATGATGGCCTCACCGAAAGAGATGCTGGCGCTGGAACAGGCGACACAGATGCTCGAACTCCCGCTGGCAGAACTCGAACAGACCCTGGCCTCGCTGTCCGAGGCGCTGCGCGAGCGCGACGCCGCGCGCATCGAGTCCGCGGCCGCCGAGCTGCATCGCCGGCTCTCGACCGCGGTCGACCAGTTCGGCCGCTGCACCCGCCAGGGCCCGATCCCGGCCCCGCTGCGCCGCCGCCTGATGACGGCCGGCGCCCAGGTGGCGGCCCAGCGCGAGGCGCTGGCGCGCGCCACCGCCTCGCTGGACCGCGCGATCGACGTCCTGCTGCCGGCGCCCGCGGCCAACGTCTACGCGGCCGGCGGCCTGTCCGAGCGCGCCACGCGCAGCGGCAGCACCCTGGCCTGAGCCGGCCCATTTGGCCATTTGGCCATTTGGGCCAGCCCGCGAGGCTGACCCCAGCAAGCTCATCGAGCGCCACCGCGTCTGTGGCAGGCGCAGCCATGGGCGCGCGTCGCCGGCGGCCGCCCGACGCTGCCTGCGCCCCGCAGAGGGCTCAGCCTAGATCCGGCAGTTGACCGCTCATCGGCGCGGGATTCTCTCGTGTTCTCAAGCACTTGCAGCCACGGCAACATTCACCTGCTGGGTGAGCTCGCTACGCACCCGATCGAGCCGCGCTGCGGCGCGCTGGCGGCGTTGCTCCTCCTCGCGG
>CAUJJO010000277.1 GCA_963205125.1 Pseudomonadota bacterium
GCAGCCCGGGGCCGCGACGCCCGGGCGGCTACAGGCCGAACTCGAGCTGGGCGGCAACCGGCTGCGCGTGCAGGGCCGCGGCAACCCGCTCGGCCAGGGGCAGGACGACCACCTGCAGTTCGAGCTGCAGGCCGATCAGCTTGCCACCCTGGCACCACTGGCCCGGCTCGTTCCCGAGGGTGCGGCCTGGGCGCCGCAGCGCGGCAGCGCCGACGCCAGCCTGCGCGTGGACGGCCGCTGGCCGGCGCTGCGCAGCCAGGGCCAGGTGCGCCTGGGTGCGCTGCAGGCCGGCACGCTTGCCGCGCGCAGCGCCAGCGCGCAATGGCGCTTCGACACCGGCAGCGAGGAGCCGCTGCTGCTGACGCTCGACGCCGCCGACCTCGCCCAGGACCTGGCGCGGCTGGCCCGGCTGCAGGCCGAGCTGCGCGGCACCTGGCGCCAGCACCGGCTCGAGCTGGCGGCGGCGCTGCCGCTCGGCCCCGCCCCCGCGCTGCAGACGGCGCTGGGTCTCGTCCCGGGGGCCGGCTCGCTGCTGCGCGCCAGTGCCGACGGGCAGTGGAGCGGCGACGGCCGCGGCGGCGGCCAGTGGGCGGCGCGCAACGCCCAACTGGCCCTGCTGCCCTGGAGCGGCCAGGCGCTCGAACCCGAGCCCGGCGCGCGCGCGTGGGCGCAGACGCGCGACCTGCGCCTGGCCCTGCGGCTGGACGGCAGCGCCGGCCTGCAGGAGCTGCAGGCCGGCGCCGGCCGCCTGCAGCTTGCCGATGCCACCGCGCTGCGCTGGGACGAGGTGCACGTGGACCTGAGCGGCGCGCGCGCGGCCTTCGCGCTGCGCGCCGAGGTCGAACCCTTCCCGCTGGCGCCGCTGCTGGCGCGCTGGCAGCCGACGCTCGGCTGGCAGGGCGACCTGCGCCTGGCCGCCCGCGTCGACCTGCGCGTGGCCGAGACGGTCGACGCCGAAATCGCCTTCGAGCGCCGCGACGGCGACCTGCGCCTGTCCGACGAGAACGCCAGCGCTCCCTTCGGGCTGAGCGAGCTGCGGCTGCTGGCCAACGCGCACGGCGGGCGCTGGGAACTCGCGGGCGCCTTCGCCGGCCGCACGCTGGGCGAGGCCTCGGCGCGGCTGAACCTGCACACGCGCCCGGAGCAGCGCTGGCCCGACGCCGACACCGCGATCGACGGCCTCGTGCAGGCGCACGTCGCCAACATCGGCATCTGGGGCAACTGGCTGCCGCCGGGCTGGCGCCTGTCGGGCCAGATGCACACCGTGGCCAGCGTCGGCGGGCGCATCGGCGCGCCCGACTATTCCGGCGAGGTGCGCGCCGATTCGGTTGCGGTGCGCAACCTGCTGCTGGGCGTGGACGTGGCGCAGGGCCAGGCACTGCTGCGCCTGCGCGGGCCGGCCGCGGAGATCGAGCGCTTCACGCTGCGCGGCGGCGAAGGCACGGCGCAGGTCGGCGGACGCATCGACCTGAGCGGCCGCGAAGCGAGCCGGCTGACGCTGGCCGCCGAGCGCTTTCGCGTGCTCGGGCGCATCGACCGCCAGCTCGTCGCCAGCGGCCAGCTCACGCTCGACCTCGCGGCCGGCAAGCCCAGCCTCGCGGGCCGCGTGCGCGTCGACGAAGGCCTCTTCGACCTCAGCCGCAGCGACGCACCGACGCTTGACGACGACGTCGTGCTGCGCCGCGACGCCAAGCCCGACGCGCGCGTGCAGGCGGCCGCGCCCACGGAGCCGCGGCGCGAGCTGAAAGTGGCCGTCGAGCTCGACCTCGGCGACAAGCTGCGCGTGCACGGGCGCGGCCTGGACACGACGCTCGAGGGCAGGCTGCTCGTGGGCAGCAAGGCCGGGCGGCTGACGCTCGAGGGCACCGTCAACGCCGAGGGCGGCCACTACGCCGCCTACGGCCAGAAGCTGGACATCGCGCGCGGGCTGCTGCGCTTCAGCGGCGACGTCGAGAACCCGGTGCTCGACGTGCTGGCGCTGCGCCCGAACCTGGACGTCGACGTCGGCGTGGCGATCACCGGCACGCCGAGCGCGCCGCGCGTTCGCCTCTACGCCGACGGCGACATGAGCGAGTCCGACAAGCTGAGCTGGCTGGTGCTCGGCCGCGCCTCCGAGGGCCTCGGCCGCGCCGACACCGCCCTGCTGCAGCGCGCCGCCGTGGCGCTGCTGGCCGGCGAAGGCGAGGCGCCCACCGACACGCTGCTGCGCAACCTCGGCCTGGACAGCCTGAGCGTGCACCAGACCGACTCCGGCAACGTGCGTGAAACCGTCGTCAGCCTGGGCAAGCAGCTCTCGCGCCGCTGGTACGTCGGCTACGAGCGCGGCGTCAACGCCACCGCCGGCACCTGGCAACTCATCTACCGCATCGCCCAGCGCTTCACCCTGCGCGCGCAGTCGGGCGCCGAGAACTCGCTGGACGTGATCTGGGTCTGGCGCCTGCAGGGCGAGGCACCGGCCGAGCAGGCAGCCAGGCCCGCGGCCCGCAGCAGGTAGACGCCGCGCCGGGTCAATGCACGCGCAGCCGCGCGAAGGCGGCGCGCCGCAGCGCAGCGAGCAGGAAGACGAGCGCAAGCGACGCCGCCAGCAGCGCGAGCACGAGGCTCGCCTCGAGCGGCGCGCCGAGTACGCCGCTCATCGCCACGCCGATGCCGATCGCCAGGTCGACGAGCGAGGCGACGACGAGCCAGCGCCCGGGTGGCGTCTCCCACAGCGCGCCGCGCACGCGGATCGCGTAGATCGTTGCCTGCCCCGCGAAGACGAGCGTGAGGAAGGCGAGCGTCGTCAGCGCCGAGGGCGAGAGGCGCAGCACGTAGGCGCCGCAGGCCAGCGCCACGAGCGCGAAGGCGAGCTGGCCGAGACCCAGCACGATGCCCGCGGCGGTCAGCCGCCCGATGCGCCAGACGTTGGGCTTGGGTGCTGCGTTCGCGCGGTCGGTGGTGATCGCCATCGAGAGCAGGTCGCCGACGACCAGCAGCACGATCATCTGCAGCGGCGTGAGCACCGCCTGGCCCGTCATCATGAAGCCCGCGGCGATGAAGAGCACGGTCGCGACCTTCTTGATGATCGAGTTCAGCGTGTAGGTCTGCACGCGGCGAAAGGCGCGCCGGCCCTCGTCGATCGCGTCGACCACGCCGCTGAGGCCCGGCGTCGTCAGCACTAGGCCGGCGGCGGCCTTGGCGACGTCGGTGGCCTGCGCAACGGCGATGCCCATGTGCGCCTGGCGCAGCGCCGGTGCGTCGTTGGCGCCGTCGCCGCACATGCCCACCGTGTGGCCCTGCGCCTGCAGCCGGCGCACGAGCTCGAACTTGTGCTGCGGCAGCACGCCGGCCAGCACGCCGCAGGCCTCCTGCGGCGCCCCCGCGTCGGGCGCGTGGGGCGTCCACACCTCGCCGCGGATGCCGAGCGCGGCGGCCACCGCGGTCGCGGTGGTCGGCGCATCCCCGGTGACCATCATCACGCGCACGCCGTGATCGGCGAGTTGCGCGATCAGCGCCGCGGCATCCCCGCGCACCGGGTCGCCGAGTGCGACCAGCCCGACCAGCTCGAGCCGCCCGGCGTCCTTCGTGCCCCCGAGCGCGACGGCAAGCACGCGGTGCCCGGCCTGCTCGAGCGCCTGCGCGGCCTGCCGCTGCACGGCATCGGCGCCCGCGAGCTCGGCGATGACCGCGAACGCGCCCTTCGTCACCCGCTGCTCGCAACCCGCGGCGTCGACGAAGACGCCCTCGGCGCGCTTGGTCTCCGGGTCGAAGGGCGTGAAGCCGCGCCGGCGCACGAGCTCCGGCACCGCGCCGGACGCGCCGCGGATCGCCGCGTCGACCGGGTCGGCACCCGCGTCGGAGCTGGCCAGCGCCGCAAGCTGCAGCAGCCGCGCTTCGTCCAGCCCGCCAAAGGCCTTCACCTGCACGACGTGCAAGGCGTTCTGCGTCAGCGTGCCGGTCTTGTCGGAACAAAGCACGTCGATGCTGCCGGCCTCGTCGAGCGCCGACAGCCGCGTGGCCAGCACGCCGCGCGCGGCCAGCGCGTGCGCCGAGAGCGCCGCGGCCATCGTGAAGGTCGCCGGCAGCGAGACCGGGATCGAGGCCAGGAACGCCGTCAGCACCAGCGACTCGATCGCCGACCGCGGCAGGCCCTGCCAGGCGGCATGCGCGACGAGCAGCAGGACGACGACGCCGTTGAAAAGCGCCAGGTTGCGCACCACGCGCAGCACCGCCTTCTGCTGCGTGCCCTGCACGTGCGCGCTCTGCACGAGCGCCGCGGTACGTCCGAAGCGCGTGCGCGCGCCGGTGGCGGTGACCACGGCCTCGGCCTCGCCGCCGCGCACGAGCGCGCCGGCCCAGGTCTGCGCGCCGGCCAGCGCCTGCACCGGCAGCGATTCGCCGGTGAGCATGGCCTGGTCGACCAGCACCGTGCCCGAGAGCAGGCGCACGTCGGCCGGAACGACCGCGCCGAGCGAGAGCTTGACGCGATCGCCCGGGACGAGTTCGCGCGCCGGGATCGTGCGCCAGGTGCCATCGCGGCGTACCGAGGCGTTGACCGCCAGGCGCGACTTCAGCGCCGCCAGGGCCGTGCGCGCGCGGCCCTCCTGCAGCAGCGCGAGCACCGCGTTGAAGACGACGAGGGCGGCGATGATCGCGCCCTCGGCGAACTTGCCGAGCGCGAGTTCCAGCACCACCGCCGCCTCGAGCATCCACGGCACCGGCGCCCAGAGCTTGGCCAGCGCGCGGCGCAGCAGGCTCTGGCGCTGCTCGCTGATCTCGTTGGGCCCGAACTGGGCCAGCCGCGCGGCGGCTTCGACCTCGCTCAAACCTTCGGCGGCAACGGCCGACGATGAGTCCGGGGCCGTCACCGCGACCTCAGGACAGGGCGCAGCAAGGCGCCCGACATGCTTCGCGCCAGCTCACTCGCCAACGGGGTAGCGGCTGGCAATCGCGATCCGGTTCCAGGCATTGATGACGATCGAGAGCCACTCGATCGCGGCGATCTCGTCGCGGGAAAGGCGGCTGGCCGCGCGCTCGTAGACATCGTCCGGCACATGCCCGTCGGCGACCCGCGTGATCGCTTCGACGAGGTCGAGGGCGGCCTGCTCCTTGACGTCGAAATAGCTCGTCTCGCGCCACGCCGGCAGGACGCTGATGCGATCGACCGATTCGCCGACGGCGATCGCATCGCGCGTGTGCATCCGGGTGCAGAAGGCACAGCCGTTGATCTGCGAGGCGCGCAGGCGGATCAGGTGCGAAAGACGCTCCGAGACGCCGGCCGCCCGTGCGGCTTCGGCCGCAAGCTTGTCGAGCTGGGCCACCGTCTTGTAGAGCTCCGGCAGCGCCTTCCCCAGGTTCACTCTCTCGGACATCGTGCTTCCCCTTCATCGTCCAGGCCGACGCCGCCAGCCTACACGCTCGCCGTCTTCATGCCGAGGACTGGGGCCTTGCTCGCGCCGACCAGCAAAAAAGCCCCGCATCGCGGGGCTCTGGTGGATTCGTTCGGCCCGGCACCGATGCCGCTGAACGTATCACTGGCGGAAAGGGAGGGATTCGAACCCTCGATACGGTAAACCGTATACCGGATTTCGAGTCCGGCGCATTCGACCACTCTGCCACCTTTCCTGATGGTGCCCGGGTCGTGGGCAGCCGCGCATTCTAGCGGACGCGCGGCGGCTTGCCCGGCGGGTTCACGAAAACCGGCGCGCCGGGCGCTCAGGCCCGCAGCAGCTCCTCGCCGTGCAGGTAGGGGCGCAGCGCTGCGGGGATGCGGATGCTGCCGTCGGCCTGCTGGTGGTGCTCGAGCACGGCGACGAGCGCGCGGCCGACCGCCAGGCCCGAGCCGTTGAGCGTGTGCACGAGCTCGGGCTTGCCCGCGGCGTTGCGAAAGCGTGCCTGCATGCGCCGCGCCTGGAAGGCCTCGCAGTTGCTGCAGGAGCTGATCTCGCGGTAGGTCTGCTGCGCCGGCAGCCAGACCTCGAGGTCGTAGGTGCGCGCGCTGCCGAAGCCCATGTCGCCGCTGCACAGCAGCACGACACGGTAAGGCAGTTCCAGCTTCTGCAGCACGGCCTCGGCGTGGCCGACCATCGCCTGCAGCGCCGCGTCGCTCTGCTCGGGGCGCGTGATCTGCACCATCTCGACCTTGTCGAACTGGTGCTGGCGGATCATGCCGCGCGTGTCGCGCCCGGCGCTGCCGGCCTCGCTGCGAAAGCAGGGGCTGTGCGCGGTGAGCCTGATCGGCAGCGCCGCGGCGTCGAGGATCTGCTCGCGCACGGTGTTGGTGAGGCTGATCTCGCTCGTGCTGATCAGGTATTGCTCGGCCTCGTCCTCGCTGCCGCCGCGCAGCACCCAGAACATGTCTTCCTTGAACTTGGGCAGCTGCCCCGTGCCTTCGAGGATCTCGCGGTTGACGATGTAGGGCGTCCAGCACTCGGTGTAGCCATGCTCGCGCGTCTGCACGTCGAGCATGAACTGCGCGAGCGCCCGGTGCAGCCGCGCCACCGGGCCGCGCAGGAAGGAGAAGCGCGCGCCGGAAAGCTTCGCGCCGGTGTCGAAGTCCAGGCCCAGCGGTGCGCCGAGGTCGACGTGGTCCTTGACCGCGAAGTCGAAGCTCCTGGGCGTGCCCCAGCGCCGCACCTCGACGTTGCCGTGTTCGTCGGCACCCACCGGCACCTCGTCCTGCGGCAGATTGGGCAGCGCCATCAGCATGGCGTGCAGCTCGGCCTGCAGCGCTTCCAGCCGCTCGGCGCCAGCCTTCAGCTCCTCGGCGATGCCGCCGACCTCGGCCATCAAGGCCGAGGCATCCTCGCCCCTGCCCTTGGCGGCGCCGATCTGCTTGGAGAGGCTGTTGCGGCGCGCCTGCAGTTCCTCGGTGCGCGTCTGGATGCGCTTGCGCTCGGCTTCGAGCGAGGTGAAGCGTTCGACGTCGAGAAACGGTTGCGGGCTCTTGCGCCGCGCAAGGCGGGCGACGACGCCGTCGAGGTCACGGCGCAGCAGGTTGATGTCGAGCATGGCGGTTGCGTTCGCGCGAAACCGCGGATTGTAGGCAGCGGCCTGTGCGAAGGCCGGTGTGAAGGCCCGGCGCGAAGGCCCTGTGCGAAGTCCGCGCGAAACCTGCTCAGACGCGCCCGGCACCGCCCAGGCCGCGCGGCAGCGGGAAGCGCACGTGCTCCTCGACGCCATCGAGCTTGCGCACGCTGCCCGCGCCCAGCTCGCGCAGGCGTGCGATGACCTGCTGCACGAGGATGTCGGGCGCCGAGGCGCCGGCCGTCACGCCCACGCGCGGGCGGCCCTCGAACCACGCGCGCTGCAGGTCGTCGGCCGAGTCGACCATGTGCGCGGGCGTGCCCAGGCGCTCGGCGACTTCGCGCAGCCGGTTGCTGTTGCTGCTGGTGCGGCTGCCGACGACGACGACGACGTCGACCGTTGGCGCCATCAGCTTGACGGCGTCCTGGCGGTTCTGCGTGGCGTAGCAGATGTCCTGCTTCTTGGGCTCGCGCACCTGCGGGAAGCGCTGCTTCACCGCCGCGAGGATCGCCGCCGCGTCGTCGACGCTGAGCGTGGTCTGCGTCACCACGGCGAGCTTGTCGGTGCGCGGCTGCACGCGGGCCACGTCGTCGACGCCTTCGACGAGGTAGATGCCCTCCTTCAGCTGGCCCATCGTGCCCTCGACCTCGGGGTGCCCCTTGTGGCCGATCATGATGAACTCGTAGCCTTCGCGCGCGAGCTTGTGCACCTCCATGTGCACCTTGCTGACCAGCGGGCAGGTGGCGTCGAAGACGCGAAAGCCGCGCCGCTCGGCCTCTTCGCGCAAGGCCTTACTGACGCCGTGTGCGCTGAAGATCAGCGTGGCGCCCGCGGGCACCTCGTCCAGGTCCTCGATGAAGATCGCGCCCTTGCCCCTGAGGTCGTTGACGACGTAGGTGTTGTGCACGATCTCGTGGCGCACGTAGATCGGGCGACCGAACATCGCAAGCGCCCGCTCGACGATCTCGATGGCGCGATCGACGCCGGCGCAGAAGCCGCGCGGCGCAGCGAGCAGCACTTCGTCGACGAGCTTGGGGGCGTTCAATCCAGCACCCCCAGCACCTGCACCTCGAAGCGCACGGCGCGCCCGGCCAGCGGGTGGTTGAAGTCGAAAAGCAGCGCGTCCTCGCCGACCTCGCGCACGATGCCCGCATACGAGCCCTCGCCATCGGGCGTCGGAAACTGCACCACCTCGCCGCAGGCATAGCTCGCGTCGGGGTCGCCGAGCTCGCGCAGCAGCGCGCGCGTCACGCGCTGCAGCAGCTCCGGGTTGCGCTCGCCGAAGGCCTCGCCCGCGGGCAGGTCGAAGCTCGCGCGCGCGCCTTCCTCGAGCCCGACCAGATGCCGCTCGAGCGCCGGCGCGAGCTGCCCCACGCCCAGCGAGAGCGTGGCCGGCGGGCCCTCGAAGGTATCGACGACGGCACGGCCGTCGGGGCCGCTCAGGCGGTAATGCAGGGTCAGGAAGGACCCCGGATGGATGCGGTTTGCAGCTTGCACGCGGGCTTGCGCGCCCATGCCCATGAACGCGCCTCGAATAGACTGCCCCCGATTTTAGGTGGGGACGCAGCGCGCGGCCCCGTGCGCGCGCTTTGCCCCTGCCGCCATCGAGTCCCGGACATGACGCCATGACGCTGAAGGACCTCCCCGCCGACCAGCGCCCGCGCGAGAAGCTGCTGCAGCGCGGCGCCGCGGCCCTTGCCGACACCGAGCTGCTGGCGCTGCTGCTGCGCACCGGCCTGCCCGGCCGCGGCGTGTTCGCGCTGGCCGACGAGCTGCTCGCGCAATGCGGCGGCTTTGGCGGGCTGCTGGCCGCGCGCGGCGCGGACCTCGAACGCATCAAGGGCCTGGGGCCGGCCAAGCGCGCGGAGCTGCTGGCGGTGATGGAGATCGCGCGCCGCGCCATCGCGCAGCCGCTGCGCGAGAGCCCCGTGTTCGACGCGCCGCAGCGCGTCAAGGCGTTCCTCGCGCTGCACCTGGGCGGCCTGCCGCACGAGGTGTTCGCGGTGCTCTTCCTCGACCACCAGCACCGCCTGCTCGAGCTGAAGGAGATGTTTCGCGGCACGCTGACGCAGACCAGCGTCTACCCGCGCGAAGTGGTGCGCGGCGCGATGGAGCGCAACGCCGCGGCGGTGATCCTCGCGCACAACCACCCCTCGGGCGTGGCCGAGCCCTCGCGCGCCGACGAGTACCTGACGCAGACGCTGAAGAGCGCGCTCGCCCTGGTCGACGTGCGCGTGCTCGATCACCTGGTGGTCGGGCAGGGGCACGTCGTTTCGATGGCCGAGCGTGGGCTGCTGTGAGCGCTGAACGCACGGCCCCGGCGCGCGCTCGAGGCCTGGCGGGACTGGGCGAGCTGCGCGAAGCGCTCGCCGCGCGCCAGCGCGAGGAGGCGCAGCGCCGTGCGCGCGAGCACGCGCAGCGCCTGGCCGCCGACGCCGCCGGGCAGCTCTTTCGCACGGCCGTCGGCAAGGTGACGCCGCTGCGCGCGAACAAGCGCGCCGAACCGACGCGCCCGCGCCCCGAGCCCTGGCCGCACCAGCGCGAGGCCGACGAGCGCGCGGCCCTGCTGCAGACCTGGTCCGACGAGGTCGACCACGAGTCGCTGCTGCTCACCGACGACGGCCTGAGCTTCCGGCGCCCGGGCATCGGTGCGGACGTGGTGGCGCGGCTGCGTCGCGGCCAATGGACGATCCAGGCCGAGATCGACCTGCACGGCCTGCGCCGCGACGAGGCGCGGCAAGCGCTGCGCGACTTCCTCGATCTGGCGACGCGGCGCGGGCAGCGCTGCGTGCGCGTCGTGCACGGCAAGGGCCACGGCTCGCCGGGGCGGCGCCCCGTGCTCAAGCTGCGCGTGCAGCGCTGGCTGGCGCAGAGTGCTGCGGTGATCGCCTTCGCCCAGGCCAGCGGCCCGCAGGGCGGCGCGGGCGCCTTGATCGCCCTGCTCGACCGCAGCGCGCGCCGCAGCGGCAGCGGCAGCGCCTGAGGCGCAGCCGCTCAGTCGGCCGCCGCGGACGGCGCAGCCGCCCGCGAACGCACAGGCGCCCGGGCCGGCCCTGCCCCTGCAGCGGCCTTTCCTGCAGGCGTCTTCGTCGCCGCCGTCTTCTTCGCCGCAGCCTTCTTCGCCATCGCCTTCTTCGCCACCGCCTTCTTCGCAGCGGTCTTGTTCGCAGCGGTCTTGTTCGCAGCGACCTTCTTCGCAGCGACCTTCTTCGCCACCGTCTTCTTCGCCGCCTCCTTCTTCCCGGGCGCCGCCTTCTGGCGTGCCTTCTTCGCGAGTTCGACGACCTTGGCGATCTGCGCGTCGGTGAAAGCGCCGTTGACGCCCGAGATGGCGGCGAGCTTCATGCCGTGCTTCTGGCCGAGCTTGTAGATCTCCTTCACCTTGGGCCACTCGGTGTCGCGGCCGACGGTGAAGACCTCGAAGCGGCCCTCGAGCGCGAGCACGATGGTCTCGGCCAGGCAGGCGTAGACGACGTTGGGCGGCAGGCCGATGCTCTTCAAGCCGCGCACCTTGGTCGGCAGCTCGATCTCGCCGGACTCGACGACGAGCACGTCCGGGCGCTTGGCGACCTCGGAGGCCGGCAGGTCCAGCGGCCGCGCGACGTCGGTGATGACGCAGCCGGGCTTGACGCGCATGATGTCGAGGATCTTCTTGCCCGCGCCGGATGTGCTGGTGACGATCATGTCCATCTCGGACAGCAGCTCGTCGTAGTCGTTGGAGCAGACGACCTTGGCGTCGGGCGTGTCCTGCAGGATCGAGGCCTTCAGCTCCTCGAGCTTGTCCAGGCTGCGCCCGGCCAGCACGACCTGCTCGAAGACCATCGCCAGCAGCCGCGCGCTGACCGAGCCGATCGAGCCGGTGGCCCCGATCACCATCGCCTTGGCCTGCAGGCGCTGGCCCGGCGGCGGCTGCTTCACGAGGCCCATGCGCCGCATCGCGTCGGCCGCGGCCCACAGCGCGCCCGAGGCCGAGTAGCTGTTGCCGGTGGTCACCGGAAGGCGCGCGCGCCGCGCCACCGTGATGCCGGCGTCCCCCACCACCTTGGTGAAGGCGCCCAGGCCCATGATCTGCGCCCCCAGCTTCTGCGCCATCTCGGCGGCCGCCAGCAGCCGCCGGTAGGTGAACTCGGGGCTGCGCGCGAGCATCTCCTTGGGCGTGCCGCCGACGCTGATGAGCCAGCCCTCGGCCTCGGCGCCGGTGGGCGAGACGATGTTCTCCATCTTGCAGTACACCATCGGCGGCATGTGCGCGGCCAGCGTCTCGACCTGGTCCATCACGAACTTGGGCGTGCCCTTGGGGATAGGGAAGCCCTTGCGGATGAACTCCTGGCTCAAGGGATGGATCACGAACGCGAAGCGGCGGATGTTGCGGAAGTGGCCGCTCGGGTGCAGCAGCCGCGGCTGCAGATCGAGCTCGTCGATGATCTCCTCGAAGTCCTCGTCCGAGACCTCGTCGGCCGGGCGGCCGAGCACGGCGAGGATCATCGCCTCGATGACGTTGACGCCCACCACCTGGTCGAAGAGCTTGGGGCTCACGTCGATCACCAGGTTGACGCGGCACTGGCGGAAGAAGGCCAGGCGCTCCTCGTCGATCGCCGAGGTGATGAGCGTCTTGCCGGCGAGGTTGCGCGCGTTGCCGACCTCCTTGATCTCGGCGAAGGTTCCCACCACGACGTGCGCCTTGGCGACCTCGGCGGCGAGACGGCTGCGCTTGAAGTCGGAGAGCGCGGCCTCCAGCAGCTCGCGGCGCCGGCCGCTCAGCGCCCAGTCCGTGCCCTTGGCGTAGAGCTCGAGCTGCGTCAGCGAGCCCAGCAGCGCGGGCGCGCCGGTCTGCGCCAGCGCATCGGCAAAGCCGAGGTTGGGCGTGTACTCGGCCAGCGCCTGCGCCAGGTCGTAATTGCGCATGCCCGAGAGGAAGAGCACGATGTTGTTGGTGAAGTAGTGACCGAGCTGGGCGTGCACGCGACGCACCGCGCGCACCTGCAGCAGGCGGCGCAGCCGCGCGCCGGTGGTGGCCGGCACGCGGGTGACGACCTTCAGCAGCCGCGCCGTCTCCTTGTTGATCACCGTGCGCTGGCCGACGTGGAAATGGTCGCCGACTTCGCCCAGGCCCATCGCGTCGGCGTCGGCCTGGTGGCGGCGCATCAGCTCCCAGGCGCGGCCGATGTCGTTGTCGGCGCCCACGCGCCTGACCCGAAAGCGCTGGCCGAGGAAATCGGTCTCGAACTCGAAGTCCTGCTTGGACGCGCCCAGCGTCACGGTGACGACGTTCTTCATCGATGGCTCTCCGGCAATGGAACAGGCTCGGGCTGCGCTGACCCGCTCAGACACTCGTGCGCTTGCGCGCGGCGGCTGCCGCGCTGCGGGTCGACTTCGCGGGCGTCGCGCCCGTCGCCTTGCTCGCCGCCTTGCTCGCCGGCTTGCTCGCCGCCTCGCTCGACACCTTGCCCGGCGCCTTGCCCGCCGCCTTGCCCGCCGCCTTGCTCGCCGCCTTGCGCGAGGGCTTGGGCCCGGCCCTGCGCCGCGTGCCCGGGGCGCCGCCATCCGCGCCCGCGGCTTCCCCGGCTTGCGCCGCTTGCCCCGCTTGCCCCGCTTGCCCCACTTGCGGCAGCACGGCGCGGATCATCGCCTCGCACTGCGCCTGCGTCATGTAGCGCGGCACCGGGTAGCCGGTGTGCGCTTCCAGCAGCGCGGCGCGCGCCAGCGCCGGGATGTCCTCTTCGCGCAGCGCCGCAAGCGTCGTCGGGATGCCGATGTCGCGCTCCAGCGCGCAGACGCCCTCGATGAAGGCCTGCGCCAGGTCCTTGTCGCCCTGCCCTGCCTCGCCCAGGCCCGCGCGGCGCGCCAGCCGGGCCAGGCGCTGCGTCACCGCCGGCAGCGAGAAGCGCAGCACGTGCGGCAGCATGATGGCGTTGGCCAGGCCGTGCGGCGTGTGGTAGAGGCCGCCGAACTGGTGCGCGATGGCGTGCACGTAGCCGACGTTGGCGCGCGTGAAGGCCATGCCCGCCCAGGTGCTGGCCAGCGCCATGTTCTCGCGCGCCTGCAGGTTCTCGCCCTCATGGCAGGCGGTGCGCAGGTTGGCGAAGACGAGGCCCACGGCCGCCAGCGCCAGCGCGTCGGTGTGCGCCGTGGCCCAGTTGCCGATGAAGGCCTCGACGGCGTGCGTCAGCGCGTCGATGCCGGTGGCCGCGGTGATCGCGCTCGGCAGCCCGGTCATCAGCGCCGGGTCGAGCGCGGCCATGCGCGGCACGAGGCGGGTGTCGACGATGACGAGCTTGCTGTGCCGCTCCGGGTCGGCGATGACGGCGGCCACCGTCACCTCGGAGCCGGTGCCGGCGGTGGTGGGCACGGCATACACCGGCATCGGCGTGCGCAGGCCCTTGTAGTAGCCCGCCAGCGCGCGCAGGCTGCGCCCCGGGTTGGCGATGGCCACGGCGATCGCCTTGGCGGCGTCGATCGCGCTGCCGCCGCCCACCGCCACCAGTGCGTCGCAGTCGTGCTCGCGAAAGGCGGCGATGCCGCGCTCGATCAGCGGGATCGGCGCGTCCGGCGTGATCTCGTCGAAGACCGCGAAGGCGGTGCCGCCTTCGGCCAGCGCCTCGCTCAGCCCTTGCAGCAGGCCCAGGCGCACGATCACCTGGTCGGTGACGATCAGCACGCGCGCGTGGCCGAAGGCGGCCACCGCCTGGCCCAGGCGGCGGCTCGCGCCGGCGCCCACCAGCAGCGTGGGCTGCGGGATCGGCAGCACGCGCGAGACCGCGCCCGCGCCCTTCATCAGCGCGCCAAGGCCCGCAGCGCGGGTGGATTCGGGAATGAGGTCGAGGATCATCGGGTCGCTCCGGTCGGGGCCTGCGCAAAGCCCGCAAGGCTAGCCTAGCGTGGCCGGCCCGTGCCGGAGGCAGGACGTTCCCGGATGCCGCCCTGCGGGGCTTCAGCCTGCGGCGTCGGCCAGGCGCGTGGCCATGGCCATCAGCGCCTGCGAGGCCTGCGCGCCGGGCATGGCCTGCAGCAGCAGCTCGCGGCGCTGCACGGCCTCGCGCACGGCGGCGTCGACCGGCACCTCGCCCAGCAGGGTGAGGCGCAGGCCGCCTTCCAGCGTCGCGGCGACGTAGCGCTCCAGCACCTGCTGCAGCTGCCCATGCACGCCGCGGCCCTCGCCGGGGCGGCGCACCTGGTTGACGAGAAGGCGCAGGTCGTGCCGGCCCTGCGTCGTCGCCAGCACCTTGATCGTGGCGTAGGCGTCGGTGATCGAGGTCGGCTCGGGTGTCGCGACGACGAGCACCTCGTCGGCCAGCGAGATGGTGTAGAGCACGACATCCGAGATGCCCGCGCCGGTGTCGAGCAGCACGCGGTCGAAGCGCGTGGCGACCTCGGCGACGACCTTCTGCAACTGCTCGCGCACCTGCGGCGTCATGCGTGAGTACTCGACCATGCCCGAGCCGGCCAGCAGCACCGAGAAGCCGCCCGGCGCAGGCAGGATGGCTTCGTCCAGCGCGTGGCGGCCGGTGAAGACGTCGTGCAGCGTGATCTTCGGGAACAGGTTGAGCACCACGTCCAGGTTGGCCAGGCCGAGGTCGGCGTCGAGCACGAGCACGCGCTCGCCCAGGCGCGCCAGCGCGGCGGCCAGGTTGGCGCTGACGAAGGTCTTGCCCACGCCGCCCTTGCCGCTGGTCACGGCCATGATGCGCGCTCGCCGTGGGGCCGCCTCAGTCATCTTGTCCCTCGAAGCCTGGATGGGGGTCGTCCGCGTGGGTCTCGCCCGGGTGGGTCTCGAACAGCGCCTGCCGCTCCTCGCTGCTGACCAGCGAGACCGCGCCGGCCTCGAGCTGCACCTGGTTGCGACCCATCGCCTTGGCGCGGTAGAGCTGCTGGTCGGCGCGCTCGATCCACAGCGCGGGCGTCGAGCGTACCCACTGCGGCGCGAAGGCGCCGCCGATGCTGATCGTGACATCGATCGCCGTCCCCGCGGGCCCGGCCATCACCGGGGAACGCTCGACGCGGCGGCGCACGCGCTCGGCCACGGTGGCGCCGAAGGCCGCCGGGCAGTTGGGCAGGATGATCGCGAACTCCTCGCCGCCGACGCGGGCGACCAGGTCCATCGGCCGCACGCTGTCCATCAGCGCCGTCGCCACGCTGCGCAGCACGTCGTCGCCCGCGGCGTGGCCGAAGCGGTCGTTGACGCGCTTGAAGTGGTCGATGTCCAGCATCAGCAGCAGCGCGGGCTCGCCGCTGCGGGCGACGCGGTCGACCTCGCGCGCCAGCGCCATCTCGAAGCTGCGGCGGTTGGCGAGGCCGGTGAGGGCGTCGCGGCTGGAGAGGTCGACCAGTGCGTCGATCAGGTCCTGCAGCCAGCGCGTGCTGCCGGCCTGCCCGGCAGGAACCGTGCGCCCGGACTGGGCCAGCAACTGCAGCGCCTGCTCGAGCTGCAGCGCAGGCGCGTCGGGCGGGAGCGTGGTCGGGGTCGCTTGGGCTTTCTGCACGGAGGTGACGGCCGCCTGCCGAAGCAGCGGCAGTCTGTAGGCGGGTGGCGGCAGTCTAGCAGCGGGCCGCTCGCGCTCCGGGGGCGAAATGAGGGTCGGCGCGCCGTCATTTCGTCCCCTCGCAGACGCCTCCGTCCGCGCACACTCGGCCGGGCCGTCCCGATGGGCCGTGCCCCTGCGCCCGGCCCCGCCGACCGACTCCTCCAACCCATCCATTGCCCATGCCCCCGCCGACCCTCGCCGCGCCCGAACTCGCCGACCCCGAGTTCGTGCTGACGCCGGCCGACTTCGAGCGCATCCGCAAGCTCATCCACGAGCACGCCGGCATCAGCCTGCACGCCGGCAAGCAGGCGATGGTCTACAGCCGCCTGGCGCGGCGCCTGCGCGAGACGCGGATCGCCAGCTTCACCGACTACCTGCACTGGCTGGAGAAGGGCGGTGCGCCGGCCGGCG
>CAUJJO010000278.1 GCA_963205125.1 Pseudomonadota bacterium
TACACGCAGGAAAAGGGCATCGCCGGGGTCGGCGTCGACGACGTCTACCTCGGCAACGGCGCCTCCGAGCTGATCGCGATGAGCATGAACGCGCTGCTCGACGCCGGCGACGAGGTGCTGATCCCGAGCCCCGACTACCCGTTGCATACCGCGGTGGCCTCGCTGTCGGGAGGCACGCCGGTGCACTACCGCTGCGACGAGGGCGCGGGCTGGCTACCCGACCTGGACGACCTCCGCGCCAAGGTGACGCCGCGCACCAAGGCGATCGTCGTCATCAACCCGAACAACCCGACCGGCGCGCTCTATCCGGACGAGCTGCTGAAGGACATCGTCGGGATCGCGCGGCGCCACCAGCTCATCGTCTTCGCCGACGAGATCTACGACAAGACGCTCTACGACGGCCACACGCACACGAGCATCGCAAGCCTCGCCGACGACGTGCTCTTCGTCACCTTCAACGGCCTGTCGAAGAACTACCGCTCCTGCGGCTTTCGCGCCGGCTGGATGGTGGTCTCGGGCGACAAGCGCTCGGCGCGCGACTACATCGAGGGGCTGAACATGCTGGCCTCGATGCGGTTGTGCGCGAACACGCCGGGGCAGCTGGCGATCCAGACCGCGCTCGGCGGCTACCAGAGCATCAAGGATCTCGTTGCGCCGGGCGGGCGGCTGTGCCGCCAGCGCGACCTCGCGTACGAGCTGCTGAGTGCGATCCCCGGGGTCAGCGTCGTCAAGCCCAAGGCTTCGCTCTACATGTTCCCGCGGCTGGACCCGAAGGTCTATCCGATCGCCGACGACCAGCAGTTCGCCTACGACCTGCTCGCCGACGAGAAGGTCCTGATCGTGCAGGGCACCGGCTTCAACTGGCCGGACCCCGACCACTTCCGGCTCGTCTTCCTGCCCACGGTCGACGACCTGGCCGAGGCCATCGGCCGCATCGAGCGCTTCCTGGCGTCCTACCGCAAGCGTCACTCCAGCTGAGAAAACGACATCCTCATGAAACCCATCCAGGTCGGCCTGCTCGGCATCGGCACCGTCGGCAGCGGCACCTTCAAGGTCCTGCAGCGCAACCAGGCGGAGATCCGCCGCCGCGCCGGGCGCGAGATCGCCATCACCATGGTGGCCGACCTCGACGAGGCGCGTGCCCGCGCGGTCGTCGGCGATGCGGCGCGCGTCGTCGGCGACGCGCGCGCGGTGATCGCCGACCCGGCCATCGACATCGTCATCGAGCTGATCGGCGGCTACGGCATCGCCAAGGCGCTGGTGCTCGAGGCGATCGAGGCCGGCAAGCACGTGGTGACCGCCAACAAGGCGCTGCTGGCGGTGCACGGCAGCGAGATCTTCGCGGCCGCGCGGCGCAAGGGGGTGATCGTCGCCTTCGAGGCGGCGGTGGCCGGCGGCATCCCCATCATCAAGGCGCTGCGCGAGGGCCTGACGGCCAACCGCATCGAGTGGGTGGCCGGGATCATCAACGGCACGACCAACTTCATCCTGAGCGAGATGCGCGCCAAGGGCCTGGACTTCGCGCAGGCGCTGGCGCAGGCGCAGGCCCTGGGCTACGCTGAGGCCGACCCGAGCTTCGACATCCAGGGCGTCGACGCGGCGCACAAGGCGACGATCATGAGCGCGATCGCCTTCGGCATTCCGGTGCAGTTCGAGCGCGCCTACGTCGAGGGCATCACCGCGCTGCAGGCGGCCGACATCCGCTACGCCGAGCAGCTGGGCTACCGCATCAAGCTGCTGGGCATCACCCGGCGGCGCGACGACCTCGCCGCGGGCGCGGCGGGCGGCGGCATCGAGCTGCGCGTGCACCCGGCGCTGGTGCCCGCGCAGCGCCTGATCGCCAACGTGGAAGGGCCGATGAACGCCGTCGTCGTGCAGGGCGACGCGGTGGGCACGACGCTCTACTACGGCAAGGGCGCGGGCAGCGAGCCGACGGCCAGCGCCGTCATCGCCGACCTCGTCGACATCACGCGGCTGCACACCGCCGACCCGCACCACCGCGTGCCGCACCTGGCCTTCCAGCCGGGGTCGCTGGCCGACACGCCCATCCTCCCGATCGAGGACGTGGTGACGTCCTTCTACCTGCGCCTGGTCGTCGCCGACGAGGCCGGCGTGCTCGCGCGCATCACCGGCATCCTCGCCGAGCACGACATCAGCATCGACGCCGTGCTGCAGCGCGAAAGCGGCGAGGGCGAGGACCAGACCGACCTCATCATCCTCACCCACGACACCGTGGAGGGGCGCATGAACAAGGCGCTGGCCTTGATGCAGGCGCTGCCCACGGTGCTTGCGCCCATCGTGCGCATCCGCAAGGAAGAACTGAGTTGAAATACCAGAGCACCCGCGGCGACCGTACGCCGCGCGCCTTCTGCGACATCCTGCTCGAGGGCCTGGCGCCCGACGGTGGCCTGTACCTGCCGACGCACTACCCGCAGGTCGACGAGGCGACGCTCGCGCGCTGGCGCGGGCTCCCCTACGCCGAGCTGGCCTTCGAGATCCTCGCGCTCTACATCGACGACATCCCGGCCGCCGACCTGCGGCGGCTCGCGCACGAGACCTACACCGCCGCGACCTTCGGCAGCGCGGCGATCACGCCGCTCGTGAAGCTGGAGGAGGGGCTGTACCTGCAGGCACTGTCCAACGGCCCGACGCTGGCCTTCAAGGACATGGCGATGCAGCTGCTCGGCCGCCTGTTCGAGTACGAACTGGCGCGCCGCGGCGAGCAGCTCAACATCCTCGGTGCCACCAGCGGCGACACCGGCAGCGCCGCCGAGTACGCGATGCGCGGCAAGAAGGGCGTGCGCGTCTTCATGCTCAGCCCCTACGGGCGCATGAGCGCCTTCCAGCAGGCGCAGATGTTCAGCCTGCAGGACGCCAACATCCACAACCTGGCCGTCGAAGGCGTGTTCGACGACTGCCAGGACATCGTCAAGGCCCTGGGCAACGACCTCGACTTCAAGCGTCGCTACCGCATCGGCACCGTCAACTCGATCAACTGGGCGCGGCTGCTGGCGCAGGTCGTCTACTACTTCGCGGGCTACTTCCAGGCCACGCGCGGCAACGGTGAGCGCGTGAGCTTCGCCGTGCCTTCGGGCAACTTCGGCAACATCTGCGCCGGCCACGTCGCGCGCAGCATGGGCCTGCCGATCGAGAAGCTGGTGCTGGCGACCAACGAGAACGACGTGCTCGACGAGTTCTTCCGCAGCGGCCGCTACCGCGTGCGCGGCAGCGCCGAGACCTTCGAGACCTCGAGCCCGTCGATGGACATCTCCAAGGCGAGCAACTTCGAGCGCTTCGTCTTCGACCTGCTCGGCCGCGACGCGGCGCGCACGGCCGCGCTCTTCGGCCCCCTGCTCGAGCACGAGGGCGGCTTCACGCTCGAGGCCGCGGCGCTCGAACGCGCGGCGGGCTGCGGCTTCGTCTCCGGGCGCAGCACGCACGCCGACCGCCTCGCGACGATCCGCGACACCTGGCAGCGCCTGCGCGTGATGATCGATCCTCATACCGCCGATGGCCTGAAGGTCGCGCGCGAGCACCTGCAGCCCGGCGTGCCGATGCTGGTGCTCGAGACGGCGCTGCCGGCCAAGTTCGCCGAGACGATCCAGGAGGCGCTGGGCCGCGACCCCGAGCGCCCGGCCGCGCTGCGGGGGCTGGAGGCGCTGCCGCGGCGGGTGACCGTGCTGCCGGCCGACGCGCAGCAGGTCAAGCGCTACATTGAGGCCCATTGCGGCTGAACCGACGAGGCGAGCATGGCCGATCGACGCCCCCTGATGCCCCTGGACGAGGTGCTGCAGCGCCTCGTTGCCGGCGCGCGCGCGCACCCGATCGGCGCCACCGAGACGGTGTCGACCTTCGACGCGCTGGGCCGCGTGCTCGCCGCGCCGGTGACGAGCGCGCTGGACGTGCCGCCGGCCGACAACACCTCGATGGACGGCTATGCGCTGCACGCCGCCGACGTGGCAGAGGCCGGTGCCGTGCTGCCGGTGGCGCAGCGCATTCCGGCCGGCGTCGTCGGCCAGCCGCTGCCGCGCGGCAGCGCCGCGCGCATCTTCACCGGCGCGCAGATCCCGCCCGGGGCGGACGCGGTCGTCATGCAGGAGGACTGCGAGGCCATGGCCGGCGAGGGCCTCGGTGCCGTGCGCGTGAACACCGTGCCGCGCGCCGGCCAGTGGATCCGCCGCCGCGGCGAGGACATCCGCCGCGACGCCACCGTGCTTGCGCAGGGCACGCGCCTGTCGGCCGCGGCACTCGGCCTCGCCGCCTCGGTCGGCGCGGCCACGCTGTCTGTCGTGCACCGCCCGCGCGTGGCGCTGATGTCCACCGGCGATGAACTCGTCATGCCCGGGCAGCCGCTGCCGCCGGGCGCCATCTACAACTCCAACCGCTACCTGCTGCGCGGCCTGCTGCAGGCCGCGGGCTGCGAGATCACCGACTTCGGCATCATCCCCGACCGCCGCGAGGCGACCATCGCCGCGCTGCGCGAGGCGGCCATCGGCCACGACCTCATCCTCACCTCGGGCGGCGTCTCCACCGGCGAGGAGGACCACATCCGCCCGGCCGTGCAGGCGCAGGGCTGGATCGAGAACTGGCAGGTGGCGATCAAGCCCGGCAAGCCGCTGGCCTTCGGCGGCGTGCGCTGCGACGACGGCTCGACGGCGCTCTTCATGGGCCTGCCGGGCAACCCGGTGTCGAGCTTCGTCAACTTCCTCATCGCCGTCAC
>CAUJJO010000279.1 GCA_963205125.1 Pseudomonadota bacterium
GCGCACACCGTCGGCCTGCGGCTGTTGTTCCTGTTGCTGTTGCCGACCGGCATGATCGTGCTCGCGCTGCGGCGGCCGCTGGTGGTGGGCCTGCTGCTGGAGGGTACGCTGGTGTGGACGGTGGCCCTCTACAGCATGATCCTCGCGCGGCAGGCGGGCGGCATGCAGTACGGCGTCGGCGCCTACGCGGTGTTCTACGTCTTCGCGCTTTTCATCCTCTCGGGCCTGCCGCTGATCTGGTCGCTGGCCTTCGCGGTATTGATGCCGCTGACGCCGCACGCGATGGCGCTTGCCGGTTGGCTGCCGGGCTTCCCGCACCTGCCGTTCGCGCTGCTGATGTGGCCCATGAGCGGCTGCATGCTGATGCTCTACCTGCTGGGCGCGCGCGGCTACCTGCGGCGGCTGGACCTGGAGCGCCAGCTCGAGGCGGCGTCCAACGCCGATCCGCTCACCGGCGTCAGCAACCGGCGCCACTTCATGCCGCGCGTGGCCGAGGCCTTGCAGGGTGCGCAGCGCCAGGCACGCGCGCTGGCGGTGGCGATGATCGACCTCGACCACTTCAAGCACATCAACGACGCCCACGGCCATGCCGCGGGTGACGACGTGATCCGCGCCTTTGCCGAACTGTGCCGGCAAGGCCTGCGCGGGCAGGACGTGGTCGCGCGCATGGGGGGCGAGGAATTCGCGCTGCTGTTGCCGGGCCTTGGCGAAGCGGATGCGCTGCCGCTGGCCGAGCGGCTGCGCAGGCGTGCACAGGAACTCGAGGTGCGGGGCCCGCAGGGCGAGGCGATCCGCTTCACGGTCAGCATCGGCGTGGCCAGCCTGAGCCCGGGGGACGACGCGGGCAGCCTGCTGGCGCTCGCGGACGCAGCGATGTACGAAGCCAAGGCCAGTGGCCGCAACCGCGTCGTCGGCGCGGCATGCGCCGGCAGCGAGGCTCAGCCGCCCTGGCGCGCCAGCCGCTCGCTCTTCCAGTAGACGTCGTCGCCGGCCAGGCCGTCGAGGTTGGCGCGATTGAGCACGCGCGCAAGCACGAACATCAGGTCGGAGAGCCGGTTCAGGTAGTGGCGCAGGCTGGCGTTGACCTCCTGCTGCGCCTGCAGCGCGACGAGCGAACGCTCGGCGCGGCGCGCGATGGTGCGGCTCATGTGGGCGAGGGCCGCGCTGCGCGTGCCGCCGGGCAGGATGAACTCGGCCAGCCGCGGCAGGCCGGCGTTGTAGTGCTTCAAGGCCTCGTCCAGGCGCAGCACCGCGTCTTCCTTCAGCAGCGTGTAGCCGGGCACCGCAAGCTCGCCGCCGAGGTTGAAGAGCTCCTGCTGGATGACGAGCAGCAGCTCGCGCACGTCGCCCGGCAAGGGCTCGCAGAGGATCACGCCCAGGCTCGAGTTCAGCTCGTCGACCTCGCCGATGGTGGCGATGCGCAAGTCGTCCTTGCGCACGCGCGAGCCGTCGCCCAGGCCCGTGGTGCCGTCGTCGCCGGTGCGGGTGGCGATCTGGGAGAGTCGGTTGCCCATGCGGGGCATGCTAGCAGCGGGGCCCTTGCACCGTGCAGCGTGAAGACCCCATCCCTACAATGAATCGCGACCCTTCATCCCTCGATCATTTCGCGCGCCCCTCAACCTTCCCCTGCGGCCGGAGGCCCCATGAACGCACCGCATCCCCATCCCCTCGTCCAGGCGCTGCGTCCGGTGCCGCCGGCCATGCTCGAGGCGCTGCGCGCGCGCTTTGGCGAGCGCTGCTCGACGGCGCAGGCCGTGCGCGAGCAGCATGGCCGTGACGAATCGGTCTATCCGATGATGCCGCCCGAGGTCGTGGTCTTCTGTGAGAGCACCGAGGAGGTCGCCGCGGTCGTTGCGCTTGCCGACCAGTACGAGGTGCCGGTGATCCCGTTCGGCGTCGGCAGCTCGGTCGAGGGGCACCTGCTGGCGCTGCACGGCGGCGTGTCGATCGACCTCTCGCGCATGGACAAGATCGTCGCCGTCCACCCCGAGGACCTGACGGTGACGGTGCAGCCCGGCGTCACGCGCGAGCAGCTCAACCGCGAGATCCGTGACACGGGGCTCTTCTTCCCGATCGACCCCGGCGCCAACGCGTCGATCGGCGGCATGAGCGCCACGCGCGCCAGCGGCACCAACGCCGTGCGCTACGGCACCATGCGCGAGAACGTGCTCGCGCTCACCGTCGTCACCGCCAGCGGCGAGATCATCCGCACCGGCACGCGCGCCAGGAAGAGCTCGGCCGGCTACGACCTGACGCGGCTCTTCGTCGGCAGCGAGGGCACGCTCGGCGTGATGACCGAGATCACGCTCAAGCTCTACCCGCTGCCCGAGGCGGTGAGTGCGGCGATCTGCCAGTTCGGCAGCGTCGACGCCGCGGTGCGCGCAACGATCCAGATCATCCAGATGGGCGTGCCGATCGCGCGCTGCGAACTGCTGGACGCGAACGCCGTGCGCGCCGTCAACAAGCACGACAAGCTGAACCTGGCGGAGAGCCCGATGCTGTTGATGGAGTTCCACGGCAGCGAGGCCGGCGTCAAGGAGCAGGCCGAGACGGTGCAGGAGATCGCCAAGGACTTCGGCGGCACCGCCTTCCAGTGGGCGACGACGCCCGAGGAGCGCACGAAGCTGTGGACCGCGCGTCACCACGCCTACTTCGCCGCGGTGCAGACGCGCCCGGGCTGCCGCTGCCAGGCCGGCGACGTCTGCGTGCCGATCTCGCGCCTCGCCGAGTGCATCAACGAAGCGATGGCGGATTCCGAGGCCCAGGGCATGCCCTACTGGATCGTCGGCCACGTCGGTGACGGCAACTTCCACCTGAGCTGGCTGCTCGACCCGAACGACGCTGCCGAGGCGCAGAAGGTCGAGGAACTGAACGTGCGCATGGTGCAGCGCGCACAGCAGATGGGCGGCACCTGCACCGGCGAACACGGCGTGGGCCTGCACAAGATGCCCTACCTCGTCGGCGAGCACGGCGAAGGCGCGCTGGCCGTGATGCG
>CAUJJO010000280.1 GCA_963205125.1 Pseudomonadota bacterium
CGGTCGTCCTCGTCGAAGCGCGCGGGCTCGGGGCTGTCGACGTCCCACACGCCCAGCAGCGTGCCGTCCGCGCGCACGAGCGGCACGACGATCTCCGAGCGCGAGGCCGCGTCGCAGGCGATGTGGCCGGGGAAGGCGTGCACGTCGGGAACGAGCTGCGTCGTGCGCGTGGCCGCGGCCGTGCCGCAGACGCCGCGGCCGAAGGCGATGCGCACGCAGGCCGGCTGGCCCTGGAAGGGGCCGAGCACGAGCTCGCCGCCTTGCACCGCCTCGTCGACGAAGTAGAAGCCGCACCAGTTCAGGCCCGGCAGCGCGTGGTAGACGAGTGCGGCGAAGTTGGCGGCATTGGCGATCAGGTTCGCCTCGCCGTGCAGCAGGCCGCGCGCGTGGGCGGCCAGTTCGGCATACTGGCCGGCTTTGTCGGCGGCGCTGAGGATGGCGGATTCGAACATCGGGGAAGACTCGGGAACGGCGCGACTACGGTCGGGCGCTTCAAGCCACGGCGCCATCGTCGTCGACACCGACGGCCCAAAGCCGGTAGGCCCAGAGGCTCTCGGCGGTGGTCATCTGGCGGCGCAGCGCCTCGGGCGCGAAGCCGGTGATGCGACGCGTTTCGCGGCACAGGTGGGCCTGGTCGGCGTAGCCCTGTTGCACAGCGACGTCGGCCCAGTTGGGCGCCTGCGTCGGCTGCCGCGCAGCGACCTGCAGGAAGGCCTGCTCCGAGCGCAGCAGGCCCTTCAGCTGGCGCTGCGTCTGGCCGGTCCAGCGCTTGATGCGGCGCTCGGCCTGGCGCAGGCTGCGCCCGAGCGCCGAACGCGAGGCGCGCAGCGCAAGGCTCTGCGACCAGTCGGCCAGCAGGAAGCCGCCCAGCCCCCCCGCGGGGCGTGCCTGCCGCCAGCGCGGCTGCAGGAAGGCTTCGAGCAGCGCCAAGCGCGCCTCGTCGTCCACCGCCTCCTGCATCTGCACGAGCCATTCCCGCCAGTCGGGGCCCAACCATTCGCCCGCCGGGACGACGCGATCGACCAGGGCGCCGATGTCCAGCCCCGTCATCAGGTGCAGGGCGTCGGGCATGAGCAGCACCATGAAGGCGTGCATGGGGCCGGGGTTCCAACTGACCGTGGGCTGCGTGAAGGGCCCGCACAGGCTGACCGCGGGCAGGCGGTGCTGCACCTCGTGATCGGCCTCGCGCGGGCGCGGATGCAGCAGCTTGCACTCGCCGTGCAGATACCACAGCAGCGCGCAGGTCGGCGCCGCAGGGAAGTGGTTGAAGCGCTGCGCGTTGTCGAGTTGCACGCCGCGGGTGTCGCGCACCATCACGCCGCGCACGCAGGAGGCCAGCGCCGGTTGCGGCAGCCAGAGCTCGCTGCGCGCGGCGCTTACGTCGGGGCTCGTCCCGTACGACCAGGCCGCGGCCTTGCGCAGGTGGCGTACGCGCGGCGGTGAACGCCCAGAGGCCTTGGCTGTCGCAAACATTCAAGACGTTGCCGGGTCGCGCAAGACAGAGTCCTGCCGGACGCCCAGGCGAAAAGGAGAGGTGGATGGCGCTCGCGAGTCTACGCAAGGTCAGCAAGAGCTACCGTCTGGGGACGGTGGACGTTCCGGCGCTGCAGGAGGTCGACCTCGAGTTGCACGAGGGCCGCTTCACCGTGCTCTGCGGCCCCTCGGGCAGCGGCAAGACGACGCTGCTGAACCTGATCGGCTGCATCGACCGGCCCGACCGCGGCGAGATCGAGGTCGCGGGGCAGGACTTGGCCCGGCTCTCCGACGACGCGCTGGCCGACTTCCGCGCGCGCAGCGTGGGCACCATCTTCCAGACCTTCAACCTGCTGCCGGTGCTGTCGGCAGCCGAGAACATCGAGATGCCGCTGCTGCTGGCCGGCATGGACACGGCGCAGCGCCAGCGCCGGGTGAAGAAACTGCTGCACGCCGTGGGCCTGGACGAGCGTGGGGAGCATCGTCCCGGTGAACTCTCCGGCGGCCAGCGCCAGCGCGTGGCGATCGCGCGCGCGCTGGCCATCCGGCCCAAGCTCGTGCTCGCCGACGAGCCCACGGCCAACCTCGACACGCAGACCGGCGCGCAGATCATCGCCCTGATGCGCAAGCTGCAGCGCTCGGCGGGCATCAGCTTCGTCTTCTCCTCGCACGATCCGCAGTTGCGCGCGCACGCCGACGACGTGGTGCAGATCCGCGACGGCCGCATCGAATCGGTCAGCCGCCGCGAGGACGGTGCGGAGGTCCCGGCGTGAAGCTCTGGCAACTCGCCGCGCGCAACCTGCTGCGCAACCGCCGCCGCTCGCTGGCCACGCTGCTGGCGATGGTCGTCGGGCTCACCGCGGTGCTGCTTTTCGGCGGCTACCGCTCCAACATCCTCTACGGTCTGCAGACCGGCTTCGTGCAGTTCAGCGGCCATCTGCAGATCCAGCGCCAAGGCTACTACCTGGACGGCGGCGACAACCCGCTGGGCTACGGCATCGCCGACTACGCGCGCCTGGTCGCGGCCATCCGCAGCGACCCCGTGCTGGCGCCGCGGGTGCGCGTGATCGCGCCTTCGCTGCAGTTGGGCGGCATCGCGCAGCATCCAGGCAGCGGCCGCACGCGCTCGGTGATGGCCAGCGGCATCGTCGCTGCCGAGTACAACCGCATGCTGCAGTGGAACGAGCACGACGTCGTCAACTACGCGCGGCCGCTGGCGCTCGAAGGCGCACCGGAGGATGCCGCCGTCGTCGGCACCGGCGTGGCGCGCAAGCTCGGGCTGTGCGACACCCTGGCGGTGCCCGACTGCGGGAGCCGCTCCCCCGGCCCCGGCCCCTCCGGCAGCCCCTCCGGCAGCCCCTCCGGCAGCGCCTCCGTGCCGGCGGCGCCGTCCGACGGGGGCGAAGCCCTGCCCGATGATCTCGCCGCGCTGGCCGCACAGACCGTGCGCGAGACCGCGGGCGGCCCGGGTGCGGCAGCCCAGGGCAGCGGGCGCGCCGAACGCCGCCTCGAGCTGCTCGCGGCCACCGCCAAGGGCGCGCCCAACGTGGTCGCGCTGCAGGCGGTGGGTTGGGTGAACCTGGGCTTCAAGGCGGCCGACGACGTCTACCTGGCGATGCATCTGGCGCAGGCGCAGCGCCTGCTCTATGGACGCGAGCCGCCGCAGGTGACGGCGATCACCGTGCAGCTGCACCGCATGGCCGACATGCCGATGGCGCGCGAGCGCCTGCAGGCGCTGATCGACTCCCCGGCCGCGGGCGGGCAGGCGCTGCAGCTGCTGGACTACCGCGAACTCAATCCGATCTTCGACCAGACCGACGAGTTCATGGCCTCGATGTTCGGCTTCGTCACGCTGCTGATCGGCGTCATCGTGCTCTTCACCATCGCCAACACCATGGGCACGGCGGTGGTCGAGCGCACGGTGGAGATCGGCACCCTGCGCGCGATGGGCATGCGCCGCAGCGGCATTGCCGCGCTCTTCCTGCGCGAGGCGCTGCTGCTGGCGCTGGCCGGCGTGGTCGTCGGGCTGCTGCTGACCTTCGTGCTGGCCTGGCTCATCAACCACAGCGGCTGGGCCTGGACGCCGCCGGGCTACTCCTACGCCTACCTGGTGCTGGTGCGCATCTGGCGCGATCCGCCGCTGCTTGCAGGCGCCATCGTCGGCATGCTGCTGGTGACGCTCGTCTCGGCCTGGTGGCCGGCGCGACGCGCGGCGCGGCTGGACATCGTCGAGGCCCTGCGCCATGCCTGAGCCGGGTCGCAGCGGGCAGCGTCGGTCGACGTGACTATTCACGCCCGCGACAGGCCGGCTTTCTAACGCCTGGCTAACGGTCGTCTCGAAGAATGGCGCCACCGTCACCGCCATCCGCGATCGAGGAGACCCCATGAAGAAGCCACTCGCCCCGTTGGCCCTCGCGCTCACGCGCTTCGTCGTCGGCGCAGCCGCCGCGCTCATCGTCGGCGCCGCGGGCGCGCAGGACTACAACGCGATGATCCAGCAGAGCATGGCGCGCATGAACGCCATCGTCGGCCAGGCCGAGCAGCGGGCCGGGCAGATCGTGCAGCAGCGCATGCAGGACCCGGCGGTGCAGGCCGCGTGGCAGCAGTACGCCGCTGCGTACGGTGGCCAGCCGCCGATGAACTACCCGACCTTCACCTACTACTACGTCTACACCAACGGCTTCTCGTCCGCCGGCATGGCGCACATGCGCGCCAACGAGGCCGCAATCCAGCAGCGCGAGGCCGCGGCCTGGCAGGGCCTGCAGCAGGCGCAGGCCGCACGCGCCACCGCGCAGCAAGGCCAACGCGATTCGTACTACGCCAACCAGCAGGAGGCCGGCCGCCAGCTGATGGGGCAAAGCACCTACGTCGCGCCCAACGGCTACCGCCTGCAGTTGCCGCATACCTGGCAGCCCAACACCACGGTGCAGTACCAGGGGCAGGTCTACCACGTCGACGAAGGCGGCCGCTACTACATCTACGGCAACGGCGGCTGGTATCCGCTGGCCGCCGGACGCTGAGGCGCCGCAGCCGCAGCGGCCGGCCGGCCGTCCGCGGCTACACCGCCGCCAGCGCCTGTTCCAGGTCGGCCTTCAGGTCGTCGATGTGCTCGATGCCCACGCACAGGCGCACGGTTTCCTCGGTCACGCCGGCCTTGGCGAGCTCGGCGGGCGCGAGCTGGCGGTGCGTGGTCGAGGCCGGGTGCGTGGCCAGGCTCTTGCAGTCGCCGATGTTGACCAGGCGCGTGAAGAGCTGCAGCGCGTCGAGGAAGCGCGCGCCCGCGGCGCGGCCGCCGTCGGCACTCTTCACGCCGAAGGTCAGCAGGCCCGAGGCGCGCCCGCCCATCAGGCGCTGCACCAGCGCGTGGTCCGGGTGCTCGGGCAGGCCGGAATAGCCGACCCAGGCCACCTTCGGGTGCTTCTGCAAATACTGCGCGATGGCCAGCGTGTTGTCGCAGATGCGGTCCATGCGCAGGGCCAGCGTCTCGATGCCCTGCAGGATCATCCAGGCGTTGAAGGGCGAGATCGCAGCACCCATGTTGCGCAGCGGCACGACGCGCGCGCGGCCGATGTAGGCCGCCGCACCCAGCGCCTCGGTGTAGACGACGCCGTGGTAGCTCTCGTCGGGCTCGTTCAGGCGCTTGAAGCGCGCCTTGTGCTGCGCCCAGGGGAACTTGCCGCTGTCGACGACGATGCCGCCGATGCTGTTGCCGTGCCCGCCGAGGAACTTGGTGAGCGCGTGCACGACGATGTCGGCGCCATGCTCGATCGGGCGCAGCAGGTAGGGGCTGGGCACCGTGTTGTCGACGATCAGCGGCACGCCGTGCGCGTGCGCGACCGCCGCGATCGCCGCCACGTCGGTGACGTTGCCCGCCGGGTTGCCAACCGACTCGATGAAGACCGCCTTGGTCTTGTCGTCGATCAGCCGGCCGAAGGCCTGCGGGTCGTCGGCATCGGCAAAGCGCACTTCGATGCCCTGCTGCGGGAAGGTGTGCGCGAACAGGTTGTAGGTGCCGCCGTAGAGCTTGCTCGAGGCGACGATGTTCTCGCCCGCGGCGGTGATGGTCTGGATCGCCACCGTGATCGCCGCCATGCCCGAGGCCAGCGCCAGCGCGCCGATGCCGCCCTCGAGGGCCGCCACGCGCTGCTCGAGCACGTCGGTGGTCGGGTTCATGATGCGGGTGTAGATGTTGCCCGGCACCTTGAGGTCGAAGAGGTCCGCCCCGTGCTGCGCACTGTCGAACGCGTACGACACCGTCTGGTACAGCGGCACGGCCACCGCGTGCGTGGTGGGCTCGGGGGTGTAGCCGGCGTGGACCATCTTGGTCTCGAAGCGCCAGCGGCTGGTGTCGCGCGTCACGTCATTGCTCCTGATGGGACAAGGGAACCGCGAAGTCTAGGCGCGCCAGGCTGCGCGCCTGCGATCGAATGGCGATATGGATATGCGCGGCGGCGGTCGCCGCCGCCCCTCAGCGCTGCGCGCGCGCCAGCGCCTGCTCGAGGTCGGCGATCAGATCGTCGGCGTCCTCGATGCCCACGGACAGGCGCAGCAGGTCCGGCGGCACCGGGGAGTTCGGGCCTTCGACGCTCGAACGGTGCTCGAGCAGGCTCTCGGTGCCGCCGAGCGAGGTCGCGCGCTTCCAGAGCTGCACCTCGGCCGCGGTCGCGATCGCCGCCGCTTCGCCGCCGGCACTCGCACCCCTGACGCGGATCGAGAGCATGGCGCCGAAGCCGCCCTTCATCTGCCGCTTCGCGATCTCATGGCCGGGGAAGCCCGGCAGGCCAGGATAGAGCACCTGCGCGACCAGCGGATGGTCGTCGAAGTGCGTGGCGATGCGCTGCGCGCTGGTGTTGGCCTGCCGCACGCGCAGGAAGAGCGTGCGCAGGCCGCGCAGCAGCAGGAAGCACTCGAAGGCGCCGAGCGTGCCGCCGTGGTTGACGCGCAGCGCGCGCAGGCGTTGCCAGAAGTCGTCGTCCTCGCGCGTGACGAGCACGCCGGCCAGCAGGTCGCTGTGCCCGCCCAGGTACTTGGTCGCCGAGTGCATGACGATGTCGGCACCGAGCGCCAGCGGCTGCGTGATGACCGGCGAGGCGGTGGTCGAGTCGACCGCCAGCCGCGCGCCCGCGGCGTGCGCGATCGCCGCGGTGGCGGCGATGTCGGTCACCGTCCACAGCGGATTGGCCGGCGTCTCGACCCACACGAGCCGCGTCTGCCCGGGGCGGATCGCCGCCTGCACCGCCGCCGGGTCGTTCATCTCGACGAGCTCGACCTTCAGCCCCCACTGCGCGGCGAACTGCAGCAGCCAGTTGCGCAGCGACCAGTACATGACCTTGGGCGCCAGCACATGGTCGCCCGGCGAAAGCGCCTGGAACACGGGCGTGGCCGCGGCCATGCCGCTGGCAAAGAGCATCGCCTCCTGCCCCTGCTCGAGCGCGGCGATGAGCGCCTCGGCCTGGTCGAAGGCCGGATGGTCGGCGCGCGCGTACATGCGCCCGCTGCGGTAGAGGTTGTCGGGGTCGCGCAGATAGGTGCTGGAGACGTGGATCGGCGGCGTCACCGCGCGCGTGCTCTCGTCGATCCAGCCCAGCGCCTGCGCGGCCAGGGTCTCGGGCTTGAACGGGGGGGTCTTCATCGCGCGCATTCTGGCGCAGGGCGGCTTCACCCTGCGTACGTCATCCCCGCCGCGGCAGTGTCCCTGCCTGCTCCGCCAGATCCCAGAACAGCCCGCACATGAGCTGCAGCGCCTCGCGCGCGACCGGGGCCAGCAGGTGTTCGTCGGGGGCGTGCTGCCGGCAGCCGGCGTAGCTGTGCGGGATCCATACCGTGGGCAGGCCGAGGATGTCGGCGAAGACGTCGTTGGGCAGCGAGCCGCCGAGGTTGGGCAGCAGCACCGGCGCGCGGCCGGTGCTGCGCTCGAGGCTGGCCAGCGTGAAGCGCACCCAGGGGTCGTCGGGATCCAGGCGGGTCGCCCCGGTGAGCTCGGGCTCGCCCACCTGCACGTCGGCCAGGCCGTGGGCGGCGAGGTGTTCGCGGACGGCCTCGCCAAGCCGGCCGATGTCGGTGCCGACGACCCAGCGCATGTGCAGCCAGGCCTTGGCCGCGGGCGGGATCGCGTTCACCGGTGCTGCCGGGTTGCCGGCGCCCAGCGCCAGCACTTCGAGCGTGTTCCAGCCGATCACGCGCTCGGCGGGGGTCAGGCCCGGCTCGCCCCAGTCGGGGTCGATCGCCGGGTCGCCCGGGTCGCCGCCGAAGACCAGGCCTTGCAGCGCCCGGCGCACGTTGGCGGGAATCGGCGGCGGCCGCAGCGCCGGCACGCGGATGACGCCGCGCGCATCGACGAGGCAGGCGATCGCGCTCGCGAGCACGGTCGCCGGGTTGCGCAGCAGCCCGCCCCAGTTGCCGCTGTGGTGGCCGCTCTCGCGCAGCTGCAGTTCGAGCGTGAAGTTGGCGACGCCGCGCGAGCCGAGGAAGACGGTCGGCCGCTCGCGCGACAGCCGCGGGCCGTCGCTGGCGATGAGCACGTCGGCAGCGAGCCTTTCCCGCTCCTGCGCGCAGAAGGCGGCAAGGCCGGGCGAGCCGGTCTCCTCGCCGGTTTCGAACAGCCACTCGAGGTTGAAGCCCAGGCGCCCGCGCTGCTGCAGCACGAGCGCGAGCGCCGCGAGGTTGATCGTGTGCTGGCCCTTGTTGTCGGCGCTGCCGCGGCCGTAGAGGCGCTCGCCCTCGACGGCAAGCGTCCACGGGCCCTGGCCGCGCGTCCAGGCCTCGTCCTGCCCGCGCACGACGTCGCCGTGGCCGTACATCAGCACCGTGGGCAGCGCGGCGTCCTCGATCCGTTCGGCCGTCAGCAAGGGGCCGCCGCCGGGCACCGGGTTGTCGTGCAGCCGCCACTCGAAGCCGAGGGCGGCCAGGCTGGGCGCGATCTCGCCCTCGAGGTAGCGGCGCAGCTCGGGTGCGGCACCTGCTTCCTGGCTGGTGCTGCGGATCGCCACGCGCCGCGCCAGCTCGCGCACGAAGTGCCCCTCGTCGAAGAATGCGGCCGCCGCGGCGAGGAGCGCCTCGCGGCCGGCATCGTGTGGGGCGCTCGGCATCGGCATCCGTCCGGACAGGCGTCGTCGAGCCGCCCTGCGCCGCCCGCCTCAGACGCCCAGCAGCTGCGCCAGCGCCTCGGGCTGGGCCGCCAGTTCGCGGCTCGTGCCCTGCAGCACCACCTGGCCCTTTTCCAGAACCACCGCATGGTCGGTGTTGGCCAGCACCATGCGCGCGCTGCGGTCGACGATCAGCGTGGCGATGCCGCTGCCGCGGATCTCGCCGATGACGCGCCAGATCTCCTGCACCACCAGCGGCGCCAGCCCTTCCGTGGCTTCGTCGAGGATGAGCAGCAGCGGGTTGGTCATCAGCGCGCGGCCGATGGAGAGCATCTGCTGCTCGCCGCCCGAGAGCTGCTGGCCGCCGTGGTCCAGGCGCTCGGTGAGGCGCGGAAAGGTGTGCATGACGCGCTCGAAGGTCCAGTCGCGCTGGCCGCCCGGGCCCGGGCGCGCGCACATCACGAGGTTCTCCCGCACGCTCAAGTTCGGGAAGACGCCGCGGCCCTCCGGCACGTAGCCTATGCCCAGGCGCGCCATGCGCTCGGGCGCGCTGCCCAGCACCTCCTGCCCCTGCCAGCGCACGCTGCCGCCGCGCGAGCGCAGGTAGCCCATCACCGTGCGGATGAGCGTCGTCTTGCCCATGCCATTGCGCCCGAGCAGGCCGAGCGCCGTTCCCGGCGCGATGGTGAGGCCGGCGTCGCGCAGCGCGTGGCTGTCGCCGTAGTAGGTGTTGAGCCCCTGGGCCTGCAGCAGCGCAGCACTCATTCGTCCGTCCCCAGGTAGGCCGACTGCACCTCGGGGTGGGCGCGGATGGCCTGCGGCGTGTCGCTGGCGAGCATCTCGCCGTTGACCATCACGGTGATGCGCTCGGCGACGCGGAAGACCGCGTCCATGTCGTGCTCGACGAGCAGGATGGCGTGGCCGGCCTTCAGGCCTTGCAGCACCTGCAGCATGCGGTCGGTCTCCTCGGCGCCCATGCCGGCCAGCGGCTCGTCCAGCAGCAGCACCTTGGGGCGCGTGGACAGGCACATGGCGATCTCGAGCTGGCGCTTGCCGCCGTGGCTGAGCGAGCCCGCCGGGCGCTGCGCGGCGTCGGCCAGGCCCGCCGCGTGCAAGGCCTGCCGTGCGATCTCGCCGCTCACCGCGCAGTGCTCGGCGGCCTGCCACAGCGCCAGCGGCCGCGCGTGCGCCGCCTGCGCGCACAGGCGGCAGTTCTCCAGCACGCTGAACTCGGGGAAGATGGTCGTGCGCTGGTAGCTGCGGCCGACGCCTGCGCGCGCGCGCCGCGGCTGCGACCAGGCGGTGATGTCCTGCGCGCCCAGCCAGACGCGGCCCTCGCTGGACGGGATCTCGCCGCTCAGCATGTTGATGAGCGTGGACTTGCCCGCCCCGTTGGTGCCGATCACCGCGTGCACCTCGCCGCGGCGGAGCTCGAGCGTCAGCCGCGACACCGCCGTCAACCCGCCGAAGCGGCGCGACAAGTCCTCGCAGCGCAGCAGCACGTCGCTTGCGGGCGTGCTCATCGCCGCCCCCGCAGCCTGGCCGGCAGGCCGATCAGCCCCTTGGGCAGCAGCGCGACGAAGCCGATGATGGTCAGGCCAAGCGTGAGCTGCCAGTGCTCGGCGAACCGGCCGACGAGGTCGGGCGAGGCGTACAACTCCTTCAGCAGCACGAAGGACGCAGCGCCGAGCACCGCTCCGCGCAGGTGGCCGATGCCGCCGAGGATGATCATCAGCAGCACCGCGCCGCTCTCGTGCCAGGACAGCAGCTCGGGGTTGACGAAGCCGTCCTTCACCGCCAGCAGGAAGCCCGCCACGCCGGCCAGCGCCCCGGCGATCACGAAGGCGGCGAGCTTGTAGGCGTAGGTCGCGAAGCCCACCGCGCGCATGCGCTGCTCGTTGACGCGGATGCCCGCCAGCGCGTGCCCGAAGCGCGAGCGGCGCACCAGCGCGAGCAGCGCGTAGGTGAGGATCAGCGTGCCCGCCACCAGGTAGTACAGGTGCGTGCGGTTCTCGGCGTCGAAGGCGCCGACGACCGGCCGCGCGGTGAGGTAGATGCCGTCGGTGCCGCGGCCGACCGGCGTGTCGTGGAAGACGAAGTAGGCCATCTGCGCGAAGGCCAGCGTCACCATGATGAAGTAGACGCCCTTGGTGCGCAGGCTCAAGGCGCCGACGAAGAGCGCATAGAGCGCCGCGATGCCCGCAGCCAGCAGCAGCAGCACGAGCGCGTTCCCCGGGTCGTACTGCGGCGACAGCAGCACCGTCACGTAGGCGCCGATGCCGAGAAACGCCGCGTGCCCGAGCGAGACCAGCCCGGTCATGCCCACCAGCAGCTCCAGGCTGAGCGCGAACACCGCCAGCACCATGATGCGCAGCAGCAGGTCGTAGGTGTAGGGCGTGAGCAGCGTCGGCGCAGCCAGCAGCAGCGCGGCGACGGCCCACGGCAGGGCGCGTTGGATCATTCAGTAGCCCTTGCGCATCAGCCCCTCGGGCCGCCAGACGAGGATGATCGCCATCAGCAGGTAGACGCCGATGCCCGAGAGCTCGGCGAAGAAGACCTTGCCGAAGGTGTCGACCACGCCCACCAGCAGCGAGGCAATGAGCGCGCCGGTGATGGAGCCGATGCCGCCGATCACCACCACGACGAAGCTGATGATCAGCACATGCCCGCCCATGCCCGGGTAGACGCTGCTCATCGGCGCGGCGATCATCCCGGCAAGCGCCGCCAGCGCCACGCCCCCGGCAAACACGATGCGGTAGAGCCGCGAGATGTTCACGCCAAGGCCGCGCACCATGTCGCGGTTGCTCGCCCCGGCGCGGATCATCATGCCCAGCCGCGTGCGGTTGACCACCAGGTACAGCGCCAGCGCCAGCACCACGCACGCCGCCGAGGCGAAGAGCCGGTACACCGGGTAGGTCATCAGCTCGCCCAGCGGAATCGTCCCGGCCAGCCAGGGCGGCACCGGCACGCCGTGCACGTCGTCGCCCACCAGCAGCGAGCGCACTTCCTCGAAGACGAGGATGAGCGCATAGGTCATCAGCACCTGCTGCAGGTGGTCGCGCTCGTAAAGGTAGCTGAAGAACACCCATTCGAGCAGATAGCCCAGCAGCGCCGAGAGCACCAGCCCGGCCAGCAGCATGACGAGGAACTTCTCCCCGAACAGCGGCAACAGCGAGAACGCCATGTACGCGCCCAGCATGTAGAAGCTGCCGTGCGCGAGGTTGATGACGCCCATGATGCCGAAGATCAGCGTCAGCCCGGAGGCCACCAGGAACAGCAGCAGCCCGTACTGCACGGCGTTCAGGCACTGGACGAGAAAGGTGGCGAGGTCCATCGGGCGGGTCGATACAGCTTGGCGCGAGCTTAGCAGGCAGACGCACGCCAGGCCAATCGCTGGGGTCAGGTCTTGCCTTTTGCCTGGCGGCGATGCAGTGCCTTGCGCCTCGACGGTCAGACGACAGCATCCAGCCGTTTGCGCTCGATGATGCGCAGCCACTCGAGCGACCCGGCACCGAAGCGTTGCTTGAACGCCTCGCCAGACAGCAGGTCGAGCGACGACGCCAGACCGTGCGCTGCAGCGAACCCCCGTCCGCCTTCCAAGGCAGACATCGAGGCGTGCCGCCTACGAGAGCCCGCCCATCCGAAACGGGCCTTCCCGCAACCCGCCCGTCGCGCGCAGGCGATGATGGCGCGTATCGGCAACAACCGACGCCCTGCTGCGCGGCATCGTGCTCCACTTCGCCAAGCACCCACCGCTGGCGCGCGGCGAAGCGGTGGTGCAGGCCTTGGTGTCGCGCTACGGCATTGCGCCCGCGCGGCTCAAGGGCTGCGGCGTGTCGTCCCTGGCACCCGTGGCCAGCAACGACTCGGACGCCGGCCGCGCCAGGAATCGTCGCGTGGAACTGGTCAAACAGTGACTTTTGGTGCGGAAGGACGCAGGCGTTCCAGTGGACGCAAATCGCGGCCAACTCCGAGGTCTGCCATGGGGCGCGGATGCAATGCCCCGGACCCGAGCGCCTCCGCCCGGCAAGCCAGCCGCGCCTGGGCCAGTTCGCCAGCGATGACCACGCGCACGGCGACGTACGCGGTCTCCTTGCGTATCTCCTCGACCGTGACCGAGGCCGGGTCGAACGTCATGCCGTCGTCCACGGCGACGGCGGCGATCTCACGAAAGGTTTGAGCCACGGCGTCCAGATCGCGGGCGCCAAAGCCCAGCAGGTCGGCGTCGCGTGTCGCCCGGTGCGGCATGTCGTACCAGAGCGTGAACAGCAGCGCACCCTTGAGCAGAAGACGCTCGGCGTGCTGCGACTGGGCCAGGCGGTAGAGGATGCGCTCCAGGGCGAAGCGCACCAACACCTGATTGAAGTCGGCACCCTGCGCCTTGGCGACGTTCAGCAGGCGGGTGCGCACCGATGCGGCGACGTTCGTCGGACGTGCCGGCGTCATCCGATGCTCTCCAGGTAGGGGCGCATCACATTGGCCACGCGGCAGACCTTGGCGAAGCGCCAGATGTCATCGACCGAGGCTCTGTTGCGGGCCCGGGTGTCCTTCAGGGCCTCCAGCGCCACATCCAGGCCGATCCTGTTGCGATGCTTGAAACAGTCCGCCACGGTCTTGGCCACGCCGTAGACGCGGAACTTGACGCCGTCGCGTTCGACTTCCTCGACACCGGCCGTGTAGGCCTCGCCCGTGAACTGCACCATCTTGATCGGCGGATAGTCGAACCGCGGGGCATGGCTGCCGCGGGGCATGGCGATCCAGACCTGGCGCGGCAGTTGAGTGGTCAGTTCGTGGAACTGCAGCGCCGTGAGCAGGCAGAGCACGGCCTGCGGCACCTTGGTGGCGACGGCCACCAGACTCTCGTGTTCGGACCCGTGGGAGTCCGGCAGGCGGTAGAGGCCGCGACCGACCTTCTCCAGTTGGCCAGCAGCAGTCAGGCGCGTCAGGACGACCCGGGGCGCGTCGATGGCGCCCAGATCGCTGGCGCGCAGCAGCCCCTTCTGGCCGGCCAGATCCAGGACGCGCTGGGCGTGGGTGTCGGCGAGCATGGATAGAGTATGTTCCAAAACGTCGTCTAACGCACATTAGCGACGAGAAAACGGAACATGCTCGTACGAGAACCCGTAGCGTGAGCCACGAGCGCACCCGCTGC
>CAUJJO010000281.1 GCA_963205125.1 Pseudomonadota bacterium
GCGAAGGCCTGGGTGCCGGTGTTCAGCATCGCCGATATACGGATTGAATAGGAACCGAGGTAGCGGCGGATCATCGCCTCTCTCGGCACACCCTCCGTCTGCCCGGCCTTCAATTCTCGGAGCCCCTGCATCAGCAGCGGCCGTTGCGCACCGGGCTGGGCGTGCGCGACCGCGGTCCATTCGTGCCCGCTCCAGACCCACGCGGGGACGTCGAGCGGTCGCTCTCCTTCTGCCACGGGTGGAACGCGAAACAATCGCAGTTCGTCTCCCCGATCAGCAAAGGCCCTGGCGTATTCGCCATTTGGATCAAGGACGATAAACCGCGCATTGGGCGCTCCGGTCTTGCCGGCGTCCTGGATGGCCTTCTCGGCCGCCGCCATAGACCATCGAATTAGCCCCGCCACGGTGCATGATTTGCCGCTGCCGGTGTTTCCCAACACGGCCAAGTGCCGGCCGAAGAGCTTGTCAGGATCGACCATGATGGCGGCATTTGACGCCATCGGAGAGGATCCAATTCTGACTCTCTTGTCGTCGTCCCTCGCGCCTACGATGGCTTCGACCTGTGAGGGAGTCGGAATGAGAACCTGGTCTCCCACTGACGGAAATGCGACAACGCCACGGGAGAGTTCGTATACGGTTGTTCCCGAAGCGCGATCGCGCCGGGATGTCAGCGTTCCGACCGGGGACAGCGACATTTTCCGCAGCGGAAATGGCAGATCGATCAGGCCGAAATCTTTAAGGCCGGCACGCTTTGGATAGGGAGAGCGCTCGATCCCAATCCAGGTGATGTAGGCAACCGTCGCACCGGCTTCATTGGGGATGAGCAGATATCCATTGAGCCGCGGAAAGCCAGCCGGCACACCGGTATTTAGCGCCGTGGAGTGCGGAGCATCGAGCTCGAGAAGGACCCGAACTTCGTCAGGCGCGACCGACTCGACCACACCGACCACAAGACCGGACAAACGTTCGACTTGTCAATCGGCCCGGAACATTGACCCCTTATCGGCGTCCAATGTTGACCCCCTCATAGCAATGACGAGCTGATCCGGCGCGGCGAAGCTGGTCAGGGTTGCGGCGTCGCGCCGGATCGGCGGGCGGCGGTCAGATGCGGTTCTTGAAGCGCCAGCTCTCGTTGCCGGTCTCGACGATGTCGCAGTGGTGGGTGAGCCGGTCGAGCAGCGCGGTGGTCATCTTGGCGTCGCCGAAGACCGATGGCCATTCTCCGAACGCCAGGTTGGTGGTGACGATCACCGAGGTCTGCTCGTAGAGGCGGCTGACCAGGTGGAACAGCAGTTGGCCTCCGGATTGCGCGAAGGGCAGATAGCCCAGTTCATCGAGCACGACGAAGTCGAGTCGGCTCATATAATCAGCCATGCGTCCCTGCTTGCCATTGCGGGTCTCGGCCTCGAGCTTGTTGACCAGATCGACGACGTTGAAGAACCGCCCTCGAGCTCCATTGCGGATGCAGGCGCGAGCAATGGCGATGGCCAGGTGGGTCTTGCCGGTTCCGGTGCCGCCGATCAGCACGACGTTGCGCTCGTGCGCCAGGAAGTTGCCGTCGGCCAGATCGTGCACCAACGTCTCATTGATGCCGGTCTCGGCGAAGCTGAAGTCGTCGATGTCCTTGGCCAGCGGCAGCTTGGCGATGGTCATCTGGTACTTGATCGAACGGGCCTGCTTCTCGGCGATCTCGGAGGTGAGCAGGTCGGCGACGACGCGTTGGGGATCGTGCTGGCGCTTGATCGCGGCGGCGATGATCTCGTCATAGGCGCTCTTCATGCCGTAGAGCTTGAGCGCGTTCATAGTGGTCAGGATCTCGGAGCGTTCCATTACATTGCCCTCCTCAGGCTGTCATAGCGGGCACAATCGACCAGCGGTTCCTGGCGCAGCCGCAGGCTCTGCGGCGTGGTCATGATGGTCAGCGGCGCCGTGGGTTCGCGTTGTCGGGACAGGATGTTGATGATGACGTCGGCCGAGCAGACGCCCTCGCGCATCGCCTGGCTGCAGGCCGCCTCCACGGCGGGCAGTCCGTCATGCAGCACGGCGCCTAGGATGCTCACCATCTGCCGGTCGCCGTCCTGGACCCCGGCAAGCTTGCGCCTGACGCGGGCGATGCCGGCGGGCAGCACCCAGTCCTTGAAGGGAGCGCCATTGCGCAGCGCACCCGGCTTGCGAGCCAGCACCGGCACATAATGCCAAGGGTCGTACACGGTCTGATCGCGACCGAAGTTGCGCGGATGCTCTCCGACCATCCTGCCGTCCTGGCGCAACTCGATCCGATCGGCATAGGCCCGGATCTCGACCGGGCGTCCCACGGCACTGGCCATCACCGAGTACTTGTTGTTGTCGAAGCGGACGAGGCACGTCTTGGAGACCGAGGCCGTCACCGCATGGAAGCCGTCGAACCGGCCGGCATAGGGCACCAGACTGCCGCGCTCGGCCTCGAAGGCTTCCCAGATGGTCTGGTCGCGGAACTCGGGATGGCGATGCGCCCGGGCATAGGCAACCGCCTTGTCCAGAAGCAGGGCGTTGAGCTCCTCATAGCTGGTCACCCGCAAGCGGGGCGTGAAGAAGCGCTCCCGCACCAACCCGACCTGGTTCTCGACCTGCCCCTTCTCCCAACCCGAGGCTGGCGTGCAGGCGACGGGGTCGATCAGGTAATGCCCGCACATCTGCAGGAACCGGCGGTTGTAGATCCGCTCCTTGCCCACCAGGATGGTATCGACCGCCGTCTTCATGTTGTCGTAGATGCCGCGCGTGCAGGTGCCCTTGAAGAAGGCGAAGGCCCGGTCGTGGGCGTCGAACACCATCTCCTGGGTCTCGCGCGGATAGGCCCGCACGAACAGCATCCGGCTGTGGCAGAGCCGAACATGGGCAACCTTGACCGTAACCGTGGTGCCGTTGATCAGCACCACATCGTGGCTCCAGTCGAACTGGTAGGCTTCTCCCGGGGCAAAGCTCAGCGGCACGAACGCTGCTGCCGATGACGAGGCATGGGCCTTGCGCCAGGTGCGGGCATAACGACGGACCGCATCATAACCACCATCGTAGCCCAGGCCACGGAGCTCCTCGAACAACCGGATCAACGTCAGCCGTTCCCGCGCCGCCTTGTTCTCGTTCGACGCCAGCAGCCGATCCAGCTCGGCCTTCCACGGGCCGATCCGCGGACGCGGCTGGTGCTCGCGCTCATACTCGAACGCCGTGGCGCCCGTCCGCACCACCTTGCGCACCGTATTGCGCGACACATGCAGCTCGCGAACGATCTGCTTGATCGTCTTGCCCGCCACGAAAAACTCGCGCCGGATCCGCGCAATCGTATCCACGCACTTCATCCCCGCCACCCATCCTCACTCCGGGACGGGCAGTCTGCTCAAACCAAACATTGGGGGGTCAATATTGGACGCCGATCACCCCGCTCAGGGGGTCAAATTTGCACGCCGAAACACACCCGAACCAACAGTGACGCGGGGCGGCAGCGTCTGCCCGCCGCCCCGCGTGACGAGGAATACCTGACCGGTGGCTATCCCAAACCCTCCGGCATCACCGTCGACAGGATCACCTAGTGGTCATCCTCGGCCAGGCGGTGGGCACATCGGAATGCGGCCCTGGATTGGTAACCCCACGACATGCGCATTGTGAACGGCGGATCAGTCCACCCGCTAATAGCCCACCCACGCCGGACGAGAAATCGCAAATCTATATCGCACCGACCTGCGGC
>CAUJJO010000282.1 GCA_963205125.1 Pseudomonadota bacterium
CCGATCTCGCCGCCCTGCATCATGCCGAGGTCGGCCTTCACGTAGGTGCAGACGTCCTCGGAGTGGCCGTCGCGCTCGGCGTCCATGATGAACTTGCCGCTCTTCTTGCGCATGCCGTTCTGCAGCGCGTTCGTCTCGGGCAGGCTGCGCGCGAAGTCGAAGCACATCAGCAGCTCGTTGAGGTTGCCGGGCACGAAGGTCGCCGACACCTTGCGGTTGTTGGCGTGTGCGGTGGCAAGCTCCATGTAGTTCTTGTTGATGAGCTCCTTCTGCAGCCACATCGCGTCTTCCTTCTGGACGACGGGCTTCTTGGCGGCGGCGGGCGCGGGCTTGGCGGTCGGGGTGTTCATGCGGGGTCTCCTGTCTCGTGCGTCCGGGACGTTTTCAGGCGGGCCTCAGGCCGCGTTCCACAACTTGATCGAGTCGGCGAAGGTCCCCGCCTGCTCGCGTACCGGCGCCATCTGGCCGGTGTTCTCGGCGTACTTGAAGGCGGTGTAGGGCACGTTGTGCCTGGCCATCACGTCCTGCAGCATCGGACGCTCGAGCAGCGCCGGGTCGCAGAAGGACGGCGCGGCGAAGATCACGCCCTCGGCGGCCCGCTGCTTCACCTGCCCGAGCAGGAACATGCCCTTCTCCTCGCGCGTGGCGTCGTACTTGGCCGCGGTCGCCGCGCTGCGGTGCAGGAAGGCCTTGGAGAGCTCCTCGAGCGGCTTGCCGTCGGCGGGCACGTCGTCGAGCAGCCAGCGCGTGACGAGCATGAAGTCGTCGTCGACGATGTAGCAGCCGGCCATCTCGACCGACTTGATGAGCGCCAGCGGCGGCTGCTCGCAGAAGCTGCCGTTGATGACGACGCGCGCGTTGTCGCGCTTGGGCCGCGCCACCTGCTCGGCGGCGGCGAGGTAGTCGCGCACGAGCTGGGTGTGCTCCTCGACGGGCAGCACCATGCCCGCGCGCAGCAGCAGGTAGACCTCGGAGGTCGGCGCCTGCCAGGGCTTGGCCGAGCGGTAGGCGTAGAGGTCGCGGATGGCCTGCCGGTTCTCGTTGAAGACGGCGATCGAGGCGTTGAGCTCGGCATCGGTGATCGGGCTGCCGCGCAGGCGGCCGAGATCCTCGCGGATGTGCTGCATCTCTTCCTGGTAGAAGAGGCCGCCGACGCTGTCCTTGTAGTTCTGGGGCACGTCGACGTAGCGCACGTACTTGTCCTTGAACAGCATCTGCCACATGCCCGAGAGGTTGCGGATGACGTCGCAGATGCTCGGGAAGAGCATGCCGTCCAGGCAGTCCAGACGCCCGGTGAGGCCGAGCTCGATGGTCGAGCGCGGAATGCGGCAGATGTAGCTCTGGTAATAGGCGTCGCCCTGGATGACCTCCATCTGGTCGCCGCCGCCCAGGATGCCCACCGACAGCATGCCTGCCGCGTGGATCAGCTCGCGCGGGACGTAGACCGGCATGTAGCCGATCGCCTTGCGGCCGGGCACGGCCGCCTTCCACTGCTTCACGCTTTCGAAGTTCAGGTCCTCGAACAGCGCTTCGCAGCGCTGCACGATCCGGGTGACTTCGGGCAGGGTCGTGCTCATCAACGGTGCTCCCAGGTTGGTGCGCGCTTGGCGAGGAAGGCGGCCAGCCCCTCGTTGGCGTCGCGAGTACGCATCAGGCTCTGCAGATAAAGGGTTTCGACGCGGGCGAGGTCTTCGCGCAGCGCGGCAAGTCGCGGTCCGCGCACGGCCTGCATGGCGTGCGCGAGCGCCGCGGCACTGCGCGGCGCGAGGTGTTCGTCGAAGTAGGCCAGCGCGGCGGCGACCGGGTCCTCGGCCAGCGCCTGCACCAGCCCGAGGGCGTGCGCGCGGCTGCCGTCGATGCTGCGCCCGGAGCACAGCAGCTCCTCGGCGGCGACGGCGTTCATGCGCCAGGGCAGCAGGCAGCTCGCCGCCGGGGCGAAGACGCCGAGCTTGATCTCGGGCTGGCCGAACTGGGCACTGGGCGTCGCGAAGATCGGCCCGCCGGCCAGCGCGATCTCCAGCCCGCCGCCCAGGCACTGGCCGCGCACGGCCACCAGCACCGGCACGCGAAAGCCGGCGAGCGCGAGGATGAGCGCGTGCAGCGAGCCGAGCATCGCGGCGCAGCGCTCGGCGAGGTGCTCCTCGACGCTGGCGCCGAAGCTGAAGTGCGGGCCTTCGGCGTCCAGCAGCACGCCGCGCAGCGCGGCGTGTTCGCGGTGCGCGTCGAGCGCGGCCTGCAGCGCGCCGATCATCTCGGCGTCGCAGATGTTGGCCTTGGGGCGCGCGAGCGTCAGGTGCAGCAGCGCACCGTCGCGCTCGAGCGCGACCTTCAGCGGGCTGGCGGCGGCCTCAGCCATGCTTCTTGCCCTTGGGCTGGATCTCGTCGTGCAGGCTGCCGACCCAGGACTGGCCGGCGGCGAGCTTCTGGCGCAGCAGCACGAAGTCGACCTCGCGATCGTCCTTGGGGCCGTCGTTGAACGCGGTGAAGCCCGCGCGCGCCTCGGTCATCATGTTCAGCGCGAGCCAGGCGCGCGCGTTTTCCTTGTTGCGGTTCCAGGCGTCGAGCTTGGGCTTGCGCAGCTCCTCGAGCGACTTGGTCGTGCAGTCGGGGAAGGTCAGCAGGATCT
>CAUJJO010000283.1 GCA_963205125.1 Pseudomonadota bacterium
GTGAGCCGCAGCTCGGCGCTGGCCTCCAAGGCCACCGGCTTCCCGATCGCCAAGGTGGCGGCCAAGCTCGCGGTGGGCTACACGCTCGACGAGCTGAGGAACGACATCACCGGCGGCGCCACGCCCGCCAGCTTCGAGCCCTCGATCGACTACGTCGTCACCAAGGTGCCGCGCTTCGCGTTCGAGAAGTTCCCGGCCGCCGACTCGCGGCTGACGACGCAGATGAAGAGCGTGGGCGAGGTGATGGCCATGGGCCGCACCTTCCAGGAGAGCCTGCAGAAGGCGCTGCGCGGGCTGGAGACCGGCATCAGCGGCCTGGACGAGGTGAGCGACGACCGCGACGAGATCGTCGACGAGATCGGCAACCCCGGGCCCGACCGCCTGCTCTACCTCGCCGATGCCTTTCGCGTCGGCATGTCGCTGGCCGAGGTCTTCGAGGAGACCGAGATCGACCCCTGGTTCCTCGCGCAGATCGAGGAGATCGTCGTCGTCGAGCGCGCGCTGGCCGGACGAGACCTCGCCTCGCTGCCGGCGGACGAGCTGCGCCAGCTCAAGCGCATGGGCTTCTCCGACCGGCGCCTGGCGCACCTGCTGGGTGCAGGCGAGGACGCGGTGCGTGCAAGGCGCTGGCAACTGGGCGTGCGCCCGGCCTACAAGCGCGTGGACACCTGTGCTGCCGAGTTCGCGACGCAGACGGCCTACATGTACTCGAGCTACGACGAGGAGTGCGAGGCCGAGCCGAGCACGCGGCGCAAGATCATGGTGCTGGGCGGCGGCCCCAACCGCATCGGCCAGGGCATCGAGTTCGACTACTGCTGCGTGCACGCGGCGCTGGCGATGCGCGAGGACGGCTACGAGACCCTCATGGTCAACTGCAACCCGGAGACCGTCTCGACCGACTACGACACCAGCGATCGCCTCTACTTCGAGCCGGTGACGCTCGAGGACGTGCTCGAGATCGTCGACAAGGAGAAGCCCGAAGGCGTGATCGTGCAGTACGGCGGGCAGACGCCGCTCAAGCTCGCGCTGGATCTCGAGCGCGCGGGCGTGCCCATCATCGGCACGAGTCCCGACAGCATCGACGTCGCCGAGGACCGCGAGCGCTTCCAGAAGCTGCTGCACGAGCTGGGACTGAAGCAGCCGCCCAACCGCACCGCGCGCACCGAGGAGGAGGCGCTCGCCCTCGCGCGCGAGATCGGCTACCCGCTGGTCGTGCGCCCGAGCTACGTGCTCGGCGGCCGCGCGATGGAGATCGTGCACGGCGACAAGGACCTCGAGCGCTACATGCGCGAGGCGGTGCGCGTGAGCGAGAAGTCGCCGGTGCTGCTGGACCGCTTCCTCGACGACGCGATCGAGGTCGACGTCGACTGCATCAGCGACGGGCAGGAGGTGATGATCGGCGGCATCATGGAGCACGTCGAGGCCGCGGGCATCCACAGCGGCGACTCCGCCTGCTCGCTGCCGCCGTACTCGCTGCCGGCGGCGCTGCAGGACGAGATGCGCCGCCAGACGGCGGCGATGGCGCGCGCGCTGAACGTCGTCGGCCTGATGAACGTGCAGTTCGCGATCCAGGGTGAAGGGCAGGACGCCGTCGTCTACGTCCTCGAAGTCAACCCGCGCGCCTCGCGCACCGTGCCCTTCGTCAGCAAGGCCACCGGCCAGCCGCTGGCCAAGATCGCCGCGCGCTGCATGGTCGGGCAGAAGCTCGCGGCGCAGAAGACGCCGGGCGGCGCGCGCCCGCGCGAAGTGGTGCCGCCGTACTTTGCGGTCAAGGAGGCGGTGTTCCCGTTCAACAAGTTCCCCGGCGTCGACACCATTCTCGGCCCCGAGATGCGCAGCACCGGCGAGGTGATGGGCGTCGGCCGCGACTTCGCCGAGGCGATGCTCAAGAGCCAGCTCGGCGCGGGCTCGCGCCTGCCGCGCTCGGGCACCGTCGTGATCACGGTGAAGAACGGCGACAAGGCGCGCGCCGTCGACGTCGCACGCGACCTGGTTGCGCTGGGCTTTGCGGTGGTCGCCACCAAGGGCACGGCGGCGGCGATCGCGGCCGCCGGCATCCCCGTGAAGGTGGTCAACAAGGTCAAGGACGGTCGCCCGCACATCGTCGACATGATCAAGGCCGGCGAGATCCAGCTCGTGCTGACCACCGTGGACGAGACGCGCGCGGCGATCGCCGACTCGCGCCACATCCGCACCGCGGCACTGGCCAACCGCGTCACCTACTACACGACCATGGCCGGTGCCGAGGCCGCCACCGAGGCGATGAAGCACCACGGCGGCCTGGCCGTCGTCTCGGTGCAGGACATGCACGCCGAACTGGCTTAAACTCCCGCCCCATCCGACCCGCCGCAGCCGCCCCCACGAGGGGGACGCTGCGGCGGTTTCACTTCTGCCCGCGGCCGGCCCGACGCCCGGCGCGGGCGAGGCGAAACGGACCCGTTCCCGCCCGCAACCCGTCCTGCATGTCGAGTCGACCATGGCCACCATTCCCCTGACCCTTCGCGGTGCCGAGCAGCTCAAGGCCGAACTGCATCGCCTGAAGACCGTCGAGCGGCACGCCGCGATCCAGGCGATCGCCGAGGCGCGCGCGCAGGGCGACCTCTCCGAGAACGCCGAGTACGACGCCGCCAAGGACCGCCAGGGCTTCATCGAAGGGCGCATCAAGGAGCTCGAGGCCAAGCTCGCCGCCGCGCAGGTGATCGACCCGGCGGCGGTCAATGCCGGCGGCAAGGTCGTGTTCGGCGCCACCGTCGACCTCGAGGACGAGGACAGCGGTCAGAAGGTCACCTACCAGATCGTCGGCGACGACGAGGCCGACTTGAAGCTCGGCCTGATCTCGATCAGCAGCCCGATCGCGCGGGCGCTGATCGGCAAGGTCGCGGGCGACGTCGCCGAGGTCCAGGCCCCGGGCGGCCTGCGCCACTGGGAAATCGTCGAGGTGCGCTACGGCTGACGGGTGTCGCCGTCCGGGAGTCAGCCGTCTGGGAGTCGCCGTCGCTCAGCCGGGCTTCTTCGTCGAGCGCTGCGCCGGTCGCGCGCGCTTGACGAGGCCGCCCGCGGTAACGCGCTCGTTGCCCAGCACCTTCACCTTGCGCGAGACCGGCGCCCGTGCCGGGTGCGTGCTCGGGGTGACGATGCGGACCACGCGCGGGCCGGGCTTGCGATCGGCACGCTCGGCGGCTTCCTTCGCGGCCGGCGGCCGCCACAGCACCAGCAGCTTGCCGATGTG
>CAUJJO010000284.1 GCA_963205125.1 Pseudomonadota bacterium
GCCCAGGCCCTGGCGGCGTGCACGCAGGCAGTGCTCGGTGTCGACGTGGTCGATGGCCAGCGTCTGGTCGAATGGCCCCAGCTGCTCGAGTGCAGCGCAGCGCCACACCGACATCGAGTTGATGACGAAGGCCACCGGCCGAGCGCCTTCGAACGCGCGCGGCAAATGCTGCGCGCGCCAGCGACTGAGCTCGATGTAGCGCGCGCGCAGCCCCGTGGCGCGGTCGCGGTAGGCGGGTGCCACGGCGGCGACGTCGTTGCGCGCCAGCAGGGCCTGCACCTGGGCATCGGCCAGGAAGCGTGCGAGCACGGCGCTGTCGGAGTCCTGGTCGATGAAGACGACCTCGCGCGGCGGCACCGGGCCCTCGTTCAGGCTCTGCAGCGCGCGGTTGTAGGCGCCAGCCAGGCCACCGACATTGCCGCCATGGATGAGGGTGAGCGGCAGAGGACTGTGCTGCAGCGGCTGCAGTTCGGCGCACGCGCGCTCATTGTTGTCCACCAGCACGATGCGGCCCACGACCTGCGCCAGCCGTTCGAGTTCGGGGCGCAGGTCACGCACCGGGCCGTGGACGACGAGGACGGCAGCGATGCCGGAGTGCAGGGCAATGGCGGAAGCGGGGGCGGGGGCCGACACGGGCTCGGGTTCGAGCAAGGAGGCTGCCGGGTGCCGGCCGCGCGCGGGGCGTGCCCGCGCTACAGCCGGTTGATGAGTGCGGCTGCCGTCAGGCCGGCGTTGCCCAGCGCCGTCTGGCGGAAGATGCCCGCACGCCGCAGGCCGAGCAGGCGTGCGGGCAGCGGCTGCTGGCGCGCCCGCACGAAGGCGTCGAGTACGCGCCGGTTCTCGGGCGTGAGCTGGTCTTGCACACGCGCCAGCGCGCTCAGGTTGGCGTCGACCCAGCTGCGAAAACGCCCCTGCAGCAACTGCCGGGCGCGGCTGGCCTGGGCACGCAGGTTGGCGTTGGAGCCGAACTGGTTGCCTTCGTGCTGGCGGTAGCGCACGGTGGGGTAGGGGTCGTAGTGCACCTGCCCGCCGCAGCCGCTCACCAGCATGTAGGCCCACCAGTCGTGCGTCACTGCGGCGACGCTTTCGCCGGCCTGGCGCAAGAGGTCGCGCGCCGCGCGGTTGAAGACCATGGTGTTGCCGCCAGCGATGCTCTGCACGAGTGCGTTGCGAAAGCCCGGCGCCTTGGTGAACAGCGGCGAGTAGCCGATGTGCTGGTTGCGCGCGTCCACCAGCAGCGTGCGCGAGCCGTAGAGCGCCGGTACGTCGGCGGGCACGGTCTGCAGCCAATCGACGGCGCGTTCGAGCTTGTCGGACTCCCAGACGTCGTCCTGGTCGGCGAAGGCGAAGAAGTCGGCGTCGATGTCGGCGCGGCAGGTGAGCGACAGGAAATTGGCCGTCGAGCCCTCGGCCGGGCCATCGTGGATGGAAATGCGGTCCCCGCCCCAGTGCGACTGGTAGTACTCGAGGATGGCGTGCGTGTGGTCGCCCGAACCGTCGTCGGAGGCCCAGATCGCCCAGCGCGGGTGACTCTGGATGGCAATCGAGTTCAACTGCTCGGCCAGGAAGCGCTGGCCCTGCATGGTGCACATCAGCACCGCGACCTTGGGCACCGAGGGGTGCGGCCGGATGCCCAGCGACTTCAGCGACACGAGCGGGATGACGCGGCGGAATTCCTCCCACGGCGCCAGCAGGGTGTCGAGCGGGGACTGCGACGGGCGGCCCGCTTTCGTGCGCGCGGGTCCGGACGCCTGTTCTGTCGTCAATGCCATCTTGAAGGGAATTCTAGGGCGGGGTCGCGCGACGGCACGGCGCGTACGTTACAAATTCCGTCGCGGCGCAGGAGTGGGGTTGTTGGCTTCTGGTTCAAACGTCGTGTCTGCGCAACAACGCGCGGTGATCGCGGCGCATTCCGGCGCGTGGGCGGCGCAAGCCTGGGCCTGGCCAGCGCGCAATCAGGTCGTGCGGGATAATCCGGGGGTGAGTGAATCTACGACAGTGGCCGCGCCTGTTGCGCGGTTCGACAGCCTGGCGCTGGACGCCAAGTTGCTGCGTGCGGTGGCCGATTCGGGTTACGAGTCGATGACACCGATCCAGGCCAAGGCGATCCCCATCGTGCTCGCCGGGCGCGACGTGATGGGCGCGGCACAGACCGGTACCGGCAAGACGGCGGCGTTCTCGCTGCCGCTCCTGCAGAAGATGCTGCGCCACGAGAACGCCAGCATGTCGCCGGCGCGCCACCCGGTGCGTGCTCTCGTGCTGGCACCCACGCGTGAGCTGGCCGACCAGGTGGCTGCCAACGTCAAGAACTACGCGCGGCACACGCAGCTGCGCTCGGCAGTGGTTTTCGGCGGCATCGACATGAAGCCGCAGACGCTGCAGCTCAAGGCCGGCGTCGAGGTATTGATTGCCACGCCAGGCCGGCTGCTCGACCACATCGAGGCCAGGAACGCGGTGCTCAACCAGGTCGAGTACGTGGTGCTCGACGAAGCCGACCGCATGCTGGATATCGGTTTTCTGCCCGACCTGCAGCGCATCCTGTCCTACCTGCCGCGGCAGCGGCAGACGCTGCTGTTCTCGGCCACGTTCTCGCCCGAGATCAAGCGCCTGGCCGAAAGTTATCTGCAGGACCCGGTCACGGTCGAGGTGGCGCGCCCCAACGCGACGGCAGCGACCGTCGAGCAGCGCTTCTACGACGTCGCCGACGACGACAAGCGCGCCGCGGTGCGGCAGCTTCTGCGCCAGCGTGAACTGGCGCAGGCGCTGGTCTTCGTCAACTCCAAGCTCGGGGCGGCACGCCTGGCGCGCTCGTTCGAGCGCGACGGCCTGAAGACGGCCGCGCTGCACGGCGACAAGTCGCAGGACGAGCGGCTGAAGTCGCTTGACGCCTTCAAGC
>CAUJJO010000285.1 GCA_963205125.1 Pseudomonadota bacterium
AGCCAAGGCTCGCCTCGTCGACGGCACCGCACAGCAGGTGCGCCCAGCGCGGCTCGCGCATGCCGGGTGCGCGCGCCAGCCGCAGGACGCGCGGCGGCGTCTTCTGCGCCAGCTCCTCGAGAAAGCCCTCGGCCGAGGAGACGTCGGCGAAGCGGTGCAGGCGCTCGGCGTTCTGGCGCAGCTCGGCCGCGGTCTGCGGCCCGCGCAGCATCAGCACCGCCAGCAGCGCCACCGCCGCCCCGGGCAGCGCCAGCACGCGGCCCATGTTGTGCTCGTAGCGCAGCACGCGCGCGCCCGAGACCTCGACGACCAGCGCGAGCGCCTTCAGCTCATCGATCGCCGCGGCCACGTCGGCTTCGCGCGTCTCCATCACCGGCTCGCGCGCGGTCTTCTGGTTGCAGCCCGCGACCAGCGCGTTGAGCGACAGCGGATAGGTGTCGGGAACGGTGGCCTGCTTCTCGACCAGCACCGCCAGCACGCGGGCTTCGAGCGGCGTCAGGTCGCGCATCGGTCGGCAGGCCCGGCGCGGCTCAGACGCCGAAGCCGTCGTCGGCGGCGATCACCGCGCCGTTGACGAAGTGGCTCTCGTTGGCGCAGAGCATGATCAGCGCCGACTCCAGGTCCTCGGGCTTGCCCACGCGCTTTCGCGGCAGCATGTTGACGAGCTTCTGCCCGGCCTCGGTCTGCCAGTGGTGGTGGTTGATCTCGGTGTCGATGTAGCCCGGGCAGAGCGCGTTCACGTTGATGCCGAAGCGCCCCCACTCGAGCGCCATCGCCTTGGTCATGTGCACCACCGCGGCCTTGCTCATCGCGTAGACGCCGATCTGCGAGAGCGGGCGCAGCGCCGCCATCGAGGCCACGTTGACGATGCGCCCGCCGATGAAGGTGCCGGGCGCGGCGCCGCGGCTGCGCGCGATCATGCGCTTGCCGACCTCCTGCGCGACGAAGAAGGCGCCGCGCGCGTTCACGCTCATCTGGAAGTCGAAGTCCTCGGGCGTCACGTCGACGAGCTTCTGCGTCGTGCTCACGCCCGAGTTGTTGACGAGGATGTCGAGCGTTCCCATCTCGGTCTCGGCGTGCGCGACCGCGGCGCGGATGCTTGCCGGGTCGGCCACGTCCAGCGCCACCACGTGCGCGTCGCCGCCCGCGGCTTCGAGCTCGGCGCGCAGCGTCTTCAGGCGGTCCAGCCGCCGCGCCGCCAGCACCACGGCGGCGCCGGCGCGGGTGAGCGCGCGCGCGAATTGCTCGCCCAGGCCGCTGGAGGCGCCGGTGACCATCGCCACGCGGCCGGAAAGGTCGATCTGATAGGCCAAAGCTGGGCTCCGATCAAAGCTTGTCGTCGAGGTTGCGGGCACGATAGCACGCACGCTGGGCAGCTCAACATGCGAAGGTGAACGATCGTTCGATTTTTTGCCTCGCCGCTTAGAATGCCCTCGCCTGCTGCCCGGCAACGCCCGCAGCCCACGCCCGACAAGAAGAGAGCCCACGCATGACCCCGCAGGAGATCCTCGACCAATACGGCCCGCGCGAAGCGATGGACTACGACGTCGTCGTCGTCGGCGCCGGCCCCGCGGGCCTGGCGACCGCGATCCGGCTCAAGCAGCTGAACGCCGAGCTCTCGGTGGTCGTGCTGGAGAAGGGCTCCGAGCCCGGCGCGCACATCCTCTCCGGCGCGGTGATGGACCCGCGTGCGCTGGCCGAGCTCTTTCCCGACTGGAAGGAGCGCGGCGCGCCGCTGCTGCAGCCGGTGACCGAGGACGAAGTTCTCTTCCTCGACGCCCGGGGCGCGCAGCGCACGCCGCACTGGCTGATCCCCGACTGCCTGCACAACCAGGGCAACTACGTCATCAGCCTGGGCGCGGTGACGAAGTGGCTGGCCGAGCAGGCCGAGGCACTGGGCGTGGAGATCTTCCCCGGCTTTGCCGCGGCCGAGGTGCTGTACGACGTCTCGGGCGCCGTGCGCGGCGTGGCCACCGGCAACATGGGCATCGGCAAGGACGGCCAACCCACCGACGCCTTCCAGCTCGGCATGGAGCTGACGGCCAAGTACACCGTCTTCGCCGAAGGCTCGCGCGGCCAGCTCGGCAAGCAGCTCATCGCACGCTTTCGCCTAGACGAAGGGCGCGACCCGCAGAGCTACGCGCTGGGCGTGAAGGAGCTGTGGGAGGTGCCGCCCGAGAAGGCGCGCCCGGGCCTGGTCGTGCACACCGCCGGCTGGCCGATGGACGAGAACACCTACGGCGGCGGCTTCATCTACCACCAGGAAGGCAACAAGGTGACGCTTGGCTTCGTCACCGGCCTGGACTACCAGAACCCCTGGCTGAGCCCCTTCGAGGAAATGCAGCGCTGGAAGACGCACCCCGCCGTGCGCGCGCACATCGAGGGCGGCAAGCGCATCGGCTACGGCGCGCGCACCATCACCGCAGGCGGCCTGCTCAGCCTGCCGCGCATGATCTTTGCGGGCGGGGTGCTCGTCGGCTGCGACGCCGGCACGCTCAACGCCTCGCGCATCAAGGGCAGCCACGCGGCGATCAAGACCGGCATGCTCGCCGCCGAGGCGGCCGCTGCCGCCATCGCCGCCGACCGCCGCGGCGACGTGCTCACCGCCTACCTGCAGGCCTTCGAGCAGAGCTGGCTGCACGCCGAGCTGCACAAGGCGCGCAACTTCAAGCAGTGGTTCAAGTACGGCAACACCGTGGGCGCGGTGATGACGGGCATCGAGCACTGGCTGCTGCCCAAGCTCGGCGTCGCCAACCCGCCCTGGACCAAGCGCCACAAGACGCCGGACCATGCGCGGCTGCACGCGGCAAGCCAGGTCGAGCCGATCCGCTACCCCAAGCCCGACGGCGTGCTGACTTTCGATCGCCTGAGCTCGGTCTTCATCAGCAACACCAACCATGAGGAGAACCAGCCCGCGCACCTGACGCTGAAGGACGCGTCGGTGCCGGTGGCCGTGAACCTCGCCAAGTACGCCGGCCCCGAGGGCCGCTACTGCCCGGCCGGCGTCTACGAGTTCGTGCAGGACGAGGACGGCAGCGCGCGCCTCGTCATCAACGCGCAGAACTGCGTGCACTGCAAGACCTGCGACATCAAGGACCCGACGCAGAACATCGTCTGGACC
>CAUJJO010000286.1 GCA_963205125.1 Pseudomonadota bacterium
AAGGGTGGTCTGGTCAGGTCATTGGCTGGGCGGCGCGGCCGCCCGGCAAATCCTTCAGAACCTTCAGAGGGGTGCCTTGAAGGATTTGCGCCCCTAAGTAGTTGTCCTGTATGTGTAATGTAAGCGGTCGCTGGACAGCACTTCTGCTTAGCCTGACGGCTTGGAGTTCCAAGGGAGCAGCTCGTCGAGGCGGCTTTGCGGGTGGCCGTTGGCGATGGCTGTCAGTGTGGCCTTGAGATAGGCGAAGGGCTCGATGCCGTTGATCTTGCAGGTCTCGATCAGCGAGGCGATGCGGCCCCAAGCGATGCCTCCCTCGTCATGACCGGCGAAGAGGGCATTTTTGCGATTGAGGGCGATTGGGCGGATCAGGTTTTCGACCCTGTTGGAGTCGATCTCGACGCGGCCGTCGGTCAGGAAGGTTTGCAGCCCGTCCCAGTGGTTATGGATGTAGCTCAGTTTTTCGCCCAGCCTGGATTTGGCAGAGATCTTGCGACGCTGCGCTTGCAGCCATTCGCCGAAGGCAGCCACCAATGGTGCGGTGCGGGCCTGACGGGCCGAGAGGCGCTGGCCGGGCGAGACGCCGCGGATGTCGGCCTCGACGGCATAGCACTCGGCGATGCGGCGCAGGCCCTCGGCGGCGATCTCTGATCCGTCGCGGTCGAAGACCTCCTGCAGTTTGCGCCTTGCATGCGCCCAGCAGTGCGCCACCCGAATGGGTGCGCCGCCCTTGCGCGAGGGTTTGGTCAGCCGGTTGTAGCCGGTGTAACCGTCGATCTGCAGGATGCCATCGAAGCCTGTCAGGAAGGTTTCGGCATTCTCGCCCGCGCGGCCGGGGGCGTAGAAGTAGACGACGCCGGGCGGGTCCTCGCCGCCCCAGGGTCGGTCATCGCGGGCCAGCGCCCAGAGGTATCCGGTCTTTGTCACGCCGCGCCCCGGGTCCAGCACTGGGGCTGTCGTCTCATCCATGAACAGCTTGGATGACCCCTTCAGATGCTCAGCCAGCCGGTCGACGACGGGCTTCAGATGGAACGCGGCCTTGCCGACCCAGTCGGCCAGCACGGCGCGGTGCAGATCGAGGCCCGCCCGCGCTAGGATCTGGCTTTGGCGGTATAATGGCAGATGGTCCGCATATTTGCTGACCAGCACATGGGCGAGCATCGCCTCGGTCGGCAGGCCCGCCGCGATCAGATGGCTGGGAGCCAGGGCTTGGGTCACGCCATCGGTGCAGGTCCGGCAGGCGTATTTGGGGCGGATCGTGACAATCACGCGCAACTGGGCCGGGACGATGTCCAGCCGTTCACTGCGGTCCTCGCCGATCTTGTGCATCACTCCGCAGCCACAGGAGCAAATCAGGCTGGCAGGCTCGATGATCTCTTCGATCCGCGGCAGTGAGGCGGGCAGGTTGCCGATTGTGCGCTTTGGCGCGGGTTTGCTCGCCATGTCACCTGTTTTGGCAGCACGAGTTTCCTTTTCCGTCTCGACCTCGGCCAAGGCGATGGACAGGTCTTCGAACGCCAGCTGCCGCTCGTCCTCCGTCAGCTTTTCCGACCGTTTGCCATGTAGGGCTTGGTTCAGTTCGGCGATGAGATGCTCTTGCCGACGGGTGATTTCCGTCAGCGCCGCCACCGTTTCCATCAACGCCAGAACCGCCGCGCGCTGCGCGGCAGGGATGGTGGAAAGGTCGATGGCGGGTGCGGTTTGCATGGGCTGGAGCTACCATAAAACCCCCGCAAAAACACGCAAAACCAATCGGTTGATTCACTCTGCCGCAGCTGGCGGGCGTGCTTCCAGCGCCTTCACGCGGCGCCAGTCCAGCCCCGCAAATAGAGCCTCGAACTGGGCGTGGTTCAGCGCCATCACCCCATCCTTGATCGCAGGCCAGGTGAAGGTCGCATCCTCCAGCCGCTTGTAGGCCATCACCAGACCGGTGCCATCCCAGAAGAGCAGCTTCAGCCTGTCCGCTTTACGCGAACGGAACACAAATACCGTGCCCGTGAACGGATCCTTGCGCAGCATGGACGACACCAGCGCCGCCAACCCGTCATGCCCCTTCCTGAAGTCGACAGGCTTGGTCGAGACCAGAACCCGCACCCGGTTTGACGGGAACATCATGGACGCGCAGCCAAGGCACGCACAACCGACGCGATCCGATCAGGGGTAGCTCCCGCTTCCAGACGAATGACCACCGCGCCTGCAATGATCTCCGGTCGGCCCTGTTCCGGTTGCCCTGGACCATATGGCGCGGCGCGGCATCCATCCTCAGAGGGTCCGACCAAAAGGGCCGCAAACTCCATCGGATCTTCCGGCGCGGGCAGCACCAGTCGCCCCTGCCGCGCCAATGTCCGCCACGAAGAAACATGATTGGCAGGCAAACCGTGTCGGCGCGCCACTTCGTTCACCGACGCACCCGGCTTCAGCGTCTCCGCCACCACCCGCGCCTTCACACCATCCGGCCACTTCCGGTTCCGGCGCACTCGACCGCCAACCGGGAGAACCTCCAATCCAGCCTCCATGGAGAAACTCCGTCCTGATCTTCACAAACCTCAAATGAGCCAATCAGGGCACAGGCCGGAAGGTGGGGGTCAGGCACCGTTTACGATATCGCTTGCCGTAATCGCCTGTGAACGAAGCTATGCCCGGGTGATTGATGCAGCACAGGCAGCGAAAGACCGCCGAGCCCGGTCGCGTCGTCGGGTATCTGCGCGAGAAAGCCGGACATGACGGCCTCCTGCCCGTCGGCGTCGATGCCGGGTTCGCGGAGCGGCAGCGCGCGTCCGGCAAACAGCATGTCTTCCAGCGCGGTCAGCTCGTCGAAGAGCCCGGACCGCCACACCGCCACCAGCGGCTGCTCGAAGTCCGGCGCGTACATGTTGGACAGCAGCACATACGAAGTCATCCCTTCCCTCCATCCGGTTGCTGGC
>CAUJJO010000287.1 GCA_963205125.1 Pseudomonadota bacterium
CGCCGGAGTCGCTCGCGCCGCCCGTGTGCCGGGTGGGCTGGCGCTGCGGGGGTGAGGCCGCCGACGGACGCGCGGCGCGGGCCGCCTCAGCCCGGCGCGCCGTCCGTCAGCAAGCCCTTCAAGCGGTAGAGCGCCTGCAGCGCCTCGCGCGGCGAGAGCGCGTCGGGGTCGATCGCAGCGAGTGCGGCTTCCACGCGCGAGGGCTCCGGGGTGGCGGTGGCCGGCGGTGGCGCGAAGAGGTCGACCTGCGCCTGGCCTTCCTGCGCCTTGGCCTCCAGCGCCTCGAGCGTGGCGCGCGCCTGGCGGATCAGCGTCTGCGGCATGCCGGCCAGGCGCGCCACCTGCACGCCATAGCTGCGGCTGGCGGGGCCGGGTTCGATCTGGTGCAGGAAGACGATGTCGTGCCCGCTCTCGGCGGCGCCGACGTGGACGTTGAGCGCGCGCTCGTGCCGCGCGGGGAACTCGGTCAGCTCGAAGTAGTGCGTCGCGAAGAGCGTGAAGGCACGGTTGCGATCGTGCAGCTGGGCGGCGATCGCGCTGGCCAGCGCCAGGCCGTCGAAGGTGCTGGTGCCGCGCCCGATCTCGTCCATCAGCACGAGGCTTTGCTCGCTGGCCTGGTGCACGATGGCCGCGGCCTCGGTCATCTCGAGCATGAAGGTTGACTGCGCGTTGGCGAGATCGTCGGCGGCGCCGATGCGGGTGTGGATCGCGTCGATCGGGCCCAGGCGGCAGGCGCTGGCAGGAACGAAGGAGCCCATCGCCGCCAGCAGCACGACGAGCGCGACCTGGCGCATGAAGGTGCTCTTGCCGCCCATGTTGGGGCCGGTGACGATGAGCATGCGCGTCTTCGCGTCGAGCCGGCAGTGGTTGGCGATGAAGGGCCCGCCGCCGGTCTCGGCCAGCCGCGCCTCGACGACGGGGTGGCGCCCGGCTTCGATCTCGATGCAGGGGTAGGGCACGAACTCGGGCCGGCACCAGTTGAGCGTGGCCGCGCGCTCGGCAAGAGCTGCCAGCGCATCCAGGCTCGCCAGCGCCTGGGCAAGCGCAGTGAGCGGCGGCAGGTGCTGCTGCAAGGCCTCGACGAGCTGCTCGAAGAGCCACTTCTCGCGCGCGAGCGAGCGCTCCTGCGCCGAGAGCGCCTTGTCCTCGAAGGCCTTGAGCTCGGGGGTGATGTAGCGCTCGGCGTTCTTCAGCGTCTGCCGGCGCTGGTAGTCGGCGGGCACGCGCTCGAGGTTGGACGACGTGACCTCGATGTAGAAGCCGTGCACCTTGTTGAACTGCACGCGCAGGTTGGCGATGCCGGTGCGCGCGCGCTCGCGCTGCTCGAGCTCGAGCAGGAAGGCGTCGCCGTTCTGCGCGATGCCGCGCAGCTCGTCGAGCTCGGCGTCGACACCCGCGGCGATCACGCCACCGTCGCGCAGCAGCGCGGCCGGCTCCTCGGCGAGGGCAGACAGGGCGTCGGCGATCGCCTCGTCAGGCGCGAGCGCCTGCACGAGCGTCTGCAGCAGCGCTGCGCCCTGCGGCACCTGCGCGCGCAGCGCGGGCAGGGCGGCAAGCGTGGCGCGCAGGCCGGCGAGCTCGCGCGGGCGCACCTGGCGCAGCGCGATGCGCGAGGTGATGCGCTCGACGTCGCTCACCCCGCGCAGCGCGTCGCGCAGGCCCGTGAAGCCGTGCGTCAGCAGCGCCGCGATCGCGTCGTGGCGGGCGCTTGCGTCGCCGCGGTCGCGCCGCGGCGCGATCAGCCAGCGCCGCAGTGCGCGGCTGCCCATGCCGCTGCGGCAGCTGTCCAGCAGCGAGAGCAGCGTCGGTGCGTCCTCGCCGCGCAGCGTCTGCACGAGCTCGAGGTTGCGGTGCGTGGTCGGCGGCAGGTCGAGCAGCTCGCTGCCGCGCGCCACCACGAGGCTGCGCACGTGCTGCAGCGTGCGCGCGCCGCCCTCGCTCCCGCTGCGGCTTGCGCTGCCGCCGGTGGTGTGCTCGGCAAAGCCGAGCACTGCGGCGGCGGCGGCCTGCGCCAGCGGCAGGCCCTCGGCGCCGTAGCCGGCAAGGCTGGCGACGCCGAGCTGGGCGCACAGCTTGCGCAGGCCAAGCGCCGTATCGAACTGCCAGGCCGGCCGCGCCGTGCGCGCGGCACGCGCCTGCAGCAGCGCCTCGGGCAGCTCGCCGCTGCCGTCGTGCAGGATCTCGGCCGGTGCCAGGCGCGCGAGCCAGCCCGGCAGTTCGGCCTCGCGGCACTCGGCCAGGCCCAGCTCGCCGCTGGACAGCGTCAGCCACGCCAGGCCCAAGCCCTGGCGCACGCGGTGCACGGCCAGCAGCCGCGTATCGCTGCGCTCGGCGAGCAGCTCGCCGTCGGTCACCGTCCCCGGCGTGACGACGCGCACCACCTTGCGCTCCACCGGCCCCTTGGCGGCGCCGACCTCGCCGACTTGTTCGGCAATCGCCACCGCCTCGCCGAGCTTGATCAGCCGCGCGAGGTAGTTCTCGAGCGCGTGCACCGGCACGCCGGCCATCGTCACCGGCTCGCCCGCGCTCTGGCCGCGCGTGGTCAGCGTGATGTCCAGCAGCCGGTTGGCGCGCCGCGCGTCGCCGTAGAAGAGTTCGTAGAAGTCCCCCATGCGATAGAGCACGAGGGTGTCAGGAAACTCGGCCTTGATGCGCAGGTACTGCGCCATCATCGGCGTGTGAGCCGAGAGGTCGCCCTCCCAGGGCGGTGCGGCGGTAATGGGCTCGGGCATGAGGCGGGCGATCTTAGGACAGGCGCTCGTCGGGCCGCGGCTTAGACTTCCGGGCGCCGCCACACGCAAGGAGAGACGATTGGCCACGCCCAGGAACGCAGCGTCCGCGTGCGCCGCGACCGCCGCCCCCGCCAGGCCGCTTAGGGCTGCCGACAGGATTCGCAGCCTGGTCGAAGGCCACGAGGCCGTGGCGCGCAGCGCGCGCGGCATGTTCCCGATCGCCCACAAGGCCAAGGGCGAGCCCACCTGCGACTTGCCGACTCAGCGGCGGGACAGCCACGACAAGGCGGCGTGGATGCCGCGTTCCCTACTGGAGGAGTGATCCGCCGGTTGCGGCGCGCGTAAGCACGCGCTGCGGCCCGACCCTCGACGATCGGCTCCCGCGCGCAAGTACCCGATGGCCGGCAGCGCGAAGCCTTCCCGCGCCCGGTCAAGACCTTCTTCGCGCAGGGCGACCTCGAACGACGCGCGGCAACGACGCAGGTCAGGCGCGACCCGCTGGCCGTTCCGATCGACCGCCGCATCGTCGAGCGCGACTACTAGGTCGCCTGCATCGACGCGCTGTGCCGCGAGCTTGTCTAGGGCCGCCGCAAGCTGCTGGTCGAGATGGCCACCGGCACCGGCAAGACGCGTACCGCCGCGGCTTTCATCAAGCCCAGGACGAGAAGCGCATCACCATCACCACGCTGCAAAGCATGGTGAACCTCTACGGCGAATACTCGGCGGGCTACTTCGACCTGGTGATCTCCGACGAATGCCACCGCTCGATCTACGGCAAGTGGCGCGGCGTGCTCGAGCATTTCGACGGCATCCAGCTCGGCCTGACCGCCACGCCCTGCGTTGCCGGTGGTGACGTGGACGCGGACGACTTCGGCGACGAGGAAGACAAGCTCTTCATCCGCGACACCCTGCGCTTCTTCGAGGTGGAGCGCCCGACCTTCAGCTACAGGATGAAGGACGCGATCCGCGACGGCTACCTCGTTCCCTACCAGATCGGCTCTTCGTTGATCTCAGTGGGATCGGCCACTCACGGCGTGAGATCGAGCTTGCCACGCGGTGCGGATAGAGTGGCGGCCCCAAGAAGGAAGAGGCCGGCGACGTGAAGGACACCCAGCTCTACGAACAACTCCT
>CAUJJO010000288.1 GCA_963205125.1 Pseudomonadota bacterium
ACGGCTTCGTCGACATCGAGACGCCGATGCTCACCAAGAGCACGCCCGAGGGCGCGCGCGACTACCTCGTGCCCAGCCGCGTGCACGACGGCATGTTCTTCGCGCTGCCGCAGTCGCCGCAGCTCTTCAAGCAACTGCTGATGGTGGCCGGCTTCGACCGCTACTACCAGATCACCAAGTGCTTCCGCGACGAGGATCTGCGCGCCGACCGCCAGCCCGAGTTCACGCAGATCGACGTCGAGACCTCCTTCCTCGGCGAGGAGGAGATCCGCGCGCTGATGGAGGGCATGATCCGCACCGTCTTTCGCAAGGCGCTGGACGTCGAGCTGCCGACCTATGTGCAGCTGAGCTACGCCGAGGCGATGCAGCGCTACGGCTCGGACAAGCCCGACCTGCGCGTCAGGCTCGAGTTCACCGAGCTGACCGACGTGATGAAGGACGTCGAGTTCAAGGTCTTCAGCAGCCCGGCGACGATGAAGGGCGGGCGCGTGGTGGCGCTGCGCGTTCCCGGCGGCGGCGAGATGACGCGCGGCGAGATCGACGCCTACGGCGATTTCGTGAAGATCTACGGCGCCAAGGGGCTGGCGTGGATCAAGGTCAACGACGTCGCCAAGGGTCGCGAGGGCCTGCAGTCGCCGATCGTGAAGAACCTGCACGACGCGGCGCTGGCCGAGATCCTCGCGCGCACCGGCGCGGGCAACGGCGACCTGATCTTCTTCGGCGCCGACCGCGCCAAGGTCGTCAACGACGCCATCGGCGCGCTGCGCGTGAAGATCGGCCACAGCGAGTTCGGCCGCACGCACGGGCTCTTCGACGACGTCTGGGCGCCGCTGTGGGTGGTCGACTTCCCGATGTTCGAGTACGACGAGGAGGGCCAGCGCTGGAACGCCGTGCACCACCCCTTTACCGCGCCCAAGGACGGCCACGAGAACCTGATGGACAGCGACCCGGGCGCCTGCCTGGCCAAGGCCTACGACATGGTGCTCAACGGCTGGGAGCTCGGCGGCGGTTCGGTGCGCATCCACCGCGCCGACGTGCAGAGCAAGGTCTTCCGGGCGCTGGCGATCTCGGCCGAGGATGCCAGGCTCAAGTTCGGCTTCCTGCTCGACGCGCTGCAGTACGGCGCGCCGCCGCATGGCGGCCTGGCCTTCGGGCTGGACCGGCTGGTGACGCTGATGACGCGGGCCGAGAGCATCCGCGACGTCATCGCCTTCCCGAAGACACAGCGCGCGCAGTGCCTGCTCACCGGCGCGCCGAGCGTGGTCGACGAGCTGCAACTGCGCGAGCTGCACATCCGCCTGCGCAACCCGCAGCCGGCCTGAGCGGCGGCGCGCCTTTTGCGGGCGCGCACGCCGCGGACCGCTGGTCGCTGGCTAAAATGGCCAATCCCCCCTTCAAGGAGCCGGCGATGAGCGTGAGTGCCACCGAGGCCAAGAACCGCTTCGGCCAGTTGCTCGAGCAGGCGCAGCGCGCGCCGGTGGTGATCGAGAAGGCCGGGCGCCGCCACAGCGTGCTGCTGTCCGTCGAGCAGTACGAGCTGCTCCTGAGCGCGCAGCGCCACGCCGCGCAGGGGGCTGCCCGGCCGGCCTACGGCCCCGAGGCCCAGGCCTTCTACGCGAAGTACAAGGACTGGGTGGACGAGCAGCACGCGCATTTCGAGAAATACGGCGTGTTCGGCGAAGAGTACCGGCTCTGGTAGGCCGTGGCCGCCTTCGACCTGCACCCGAACCCCAATCCGCGCGAACGGACCGGTTTTCCATACGTCGTCGTGATGCAGAGCGCGCAGCTCGATTTCCTGCCCACGCGACTGGTCATGCCCTTGCAGCGCCTGGCCGGCACGCCCGCCGGGCTGCCGCGGCGGCTGGTGCAGCCGCTGCTGGTCGACGGCGAGCGCCTGTATCCGGCCGCCCATCAATGTGCCGCCATCCCCGCGCGCGTGCTGCGCGAGCCGCTGCGTTCGCTGCAGGACCAGCAAGGCGCCTTGCGCGATGCGCTGGACGCCGTGATCAGCGGCGTCTGAGGCCTTCAGTCCCGACCCCCGATGCAATCCACCGCCGACGAACCGCTGCAGCAGGGCACGCTGGACACCACGCGCATCGACGACGTGCGCATCGCCGCGGTGCGCGCGCTCGTCTCGCCCGCGCTGCTGGAAGAGGAGTTGCCGGTGACGCCGCCGGTGCAGGCGCTGGTCGAGCAGCGGCGCGACGAGATCGCCGCCGTGCTGCAGGGGCGGGACGACCGGCTCGTCGCCGTCGTCGGCCCCTGCTCGATCCACGACCACGAGCTCGCGATCGAGTATGCGCAGCGGCTGAAGCCGCTGGCCGAGGAGCTGGCGCCCGAGCTGCTGGTGGTGATGCGCGTCTACTTCGAGAAGCCGCGCACGACGGTCGGCTGGAAGGGCTGGATCAACGACCCGCGGCTGGACGGCAGCTTTCGCATCAACGAGGGCCTGCGTCGCGCCCGCGCGCTGCTGCTGGAGATCAACGCGCTGGGCCTGCCGGCAGGCACCGAGTTCCTCGACCTGCTCTCGCCGCAGTACATCAGCGACCTCGTCGCCTGGGGCGCGATCGGCGCGCGCACGACCGAGAGCCAGAGCCACCGCCAGCTCGCCAGCGGCCTGTCGTGCCCGGTGGGCTTCAAGAACGGCACCGACGGCAGCGTGCAGGTGGCGGCCGACGCGGTGCTCGCCGCGCGTGTCGCGCACAGCTTCATCGGCATGACGAAGATGGGCACGGCGGCGATCTTCGAGACGCGCGGCAACGTCGACGGCCACGTCATCCTGCGCGGCGGCAAGCGGCCGAACTACGCGGCCGAGGACGTCGACGCCGCCTGCGCGCTGCTGCAGCGCGTGGGCCTGCGCGAGCAGGTGATGATCGACTTCTCGCACGCCAACTCCGCCAAGCAGCCGCGCCGGCAGATCGAGGTCGCCGCCGAGCTCGGCGCGCGCAT
>CAUJJO010000289.1 GCA_963205125.1 Pseudomonadota bacterium
CGTCGTCATGCCCAGCAGCTCGACCTCGATCGCAAAGCGCTGCACGAGCAGCGCACGCACATGCTCGGCCTGCCACAGCGCAAGGCGGCTCTCGCGGGTGGCGATGATGGTGGTCTGGCTCATGGGCCGATTATCGCCAGCACCCCCGCCGCTCATGGCGCCGCTCATGGCGCCACTCATGGCAGGCCTTCGCCGCGCGGGTGCGGCGCGGGTGCGGCGCGGGTGCGGCGTCCATCCTCGGGCATCATCGCCGCGTGAGTTCGCCCATCCCTGCCCTCGTCACGATGCGCGGCGCGCGGCCGCTGCCGCGGCTGGCGCTGCTGGCGCTCGCCGCCGCCTACCTGCTGCCGGGGCTGTTCGGCCGCGACCCCTGGCGGCACGCCGACCTTGCCGCCTTCGGTCAGATGCTGGCCATCGCCGACGGCCGCAGCGGCTGGCTGGCGCCCACGCTCGGCGGCGTGGCCGCCGACGCCGCGCTGCTGCCGCACTGGCTCGGTGCGGCGGCGATCCTGCTGCTGTCGCCGCTCGTCGACGCACCGCTGGCGGCACGCCTGGCCTTCGCGCTGCTGCTGGCGCTGAGCCTGCTCTTCACCTGGGCCGCCAGCTACCACCTCGCGCTGACCGATGCCGCCCAGCCCTTGCCGCTGGCCTTCGGCGGCGAGGCCGAGCCGGTGGACTACGCACGCGCGATCGCCGACGCCTCGGTGCTGGCGCTGATGGCCACGCTCGGCCTGCTGCAACTGGGGCACGAGACCACGCCCGAGCTGGCGCAGCTCGCCTGCGTCGCGCTGTTCGCCTACGCGCTGGCCGCCGCACCCTTTCGCCGCTGGCAGCCGCGCGCCGCGGTCATTGCCGCGCTGCCGCTGCTGGCCGGCAGCGGCGGGCCCACGGTCGCGCTGGTGATGGGCGTGGCCGGCTCGGAGGTCTGCCGGCGCTCGGCCTATCCCGCCGTGCAGGCCTTCCGGCGCTGGGTGCTGGCGGCGACCGCGCTGGCAGCCGGCCTGGCCTGGGCCATGGGCACCTGGCAGTGGCGCGCCGCGCTGCCGCAGGCCGGCGACCTGCTGGCCATCCCGCGGCAATGGCTGTGGTTCCTGTGGCCGGCCTGGCCGCTCGTGCTGTGGACGCTCTGGCGCTGGCGCGGCTACATGCTGCATCGCCACCTGGCGGTGCCGCTGGTGGTCGCCGCCACGGGCCTGGCCGCCAACCTGGCGATGCGCGGTTCCGACCGCGCGCTGATGCTGGCGCTGCCGGGGCTGGCGATGCTGGCGGCCTTTGCGCTGCCCACGCTCAAGCGCAGCGCCAGTGCGGCGATCGACTGGTTCTCGATGTTCTTCTTCTCCGGCGCGGCAATCACCATCTGGGTGCTCTACAGCGCGATGCAGACCGGCGTGCCGGCCAAGCCAGCGGCCAACATCGCCAAGCTGGCGCCGGGCTTCGTCGCCCGCTTCTCGCCGCTGGCGCTCACCGTGGCGGTGCTCGGCACGCTGGCCTGGCTGGCCCTCGTGCGCTGGCGCACCGGCCGCCAGCGCGAGGCGCTGTGGAAGAGCCTCATGCTGCCGGCGGGCGGCGTGGCGCTGTGCTGGCTGCTGACGATGACGCTGCTGCTGCCGCCGCTGGACTACGCGCGCAGCAACCGCGCGCTGGTGCAGCGCGTGGCCGCCCAGGTCGGGCGCGGCGAGTGCATCGCGGCGCCGGGCGCCCAGGCCTCGCTCGTGGCCTCGCTCGAAGTGCTGGGCGGCTTTCGCGTCGACGCCCGGCCCGCTGCGGCAAGCGGTGATTGCCCGGTGCTGCTGCGCAGCGGCACGGCGGGGCCGGTGCCGCAGGTCCCGGGCTGGACGCTGCAGGCCGCGCTGCAACGCCCGACCGAGCGCAGCGAGCGGACCTGGCTCTACCGCCGCTCGGCATCCGGCGCGGCATCCGGCTCGGCATCCGGCGTGGGTTCCGGCGCGGAATTCGGCAAGGTATCCGGCGCAGGCTCGGCGGCGATCGATGCGGCGATCGAGGCAGCATCCCCCACCGCACCGCCGCTGGCGCGAACTCGCGCCGACGGCAGCGTCACGCGCATGCGGGTGCCCTGACCCGGCTCGCTCTGCACCTGCAGTTCGCCGCCGTGGCGCTGCGCGATGTGCTTGACGATCGCGAGCCCCAGACCCGTGCCGCCGCTGGCGCGCGAGCGGCTGCTGTCGACGCGGTAGAAGCGCTCGGCCAGGCGCGGCAGGTGCTCGCGCGCGATGCCAGGGCCGGTGTCGGCGACCTCGATCGCCACGCCGCCGTCGCCGCGCGGCTGCAGCCGCAGCTCGATGCGGCCCGCGGCCTGCGTGTAGCGCACCGCGTTGTGGACGAGGTTGCCGATGGCGCTCTGCAGTTCGTGGCGACTGCCCGCCAGCTGCCATCCCGACGGAAGCTCGAGCGAGAGCGCGTGCCGGCCCTGCGAGAGCGCCTCGCCGTCGACGAGCACCTGCTGCAGCAGCGATGCGGCATCGAACCACTCGCCGGTGGGCGGGCGCGGGCTGCCTTCCAGCGTGGCCAGCGTCAGCAGGTCGGCCACCAGCGCCTGCATGCGCTCGGCTTGCTGCGTCATCAGCGCGAGCACGCGCGCGCGCTCGGCCTCGGACAGCGGCAGCGTCGCCAGCGTCTCCACGAAGCCCGCCAGCACGGTGAGCGGGGTGCGGATCTCGTGCGAGACGTTGGCGACGAAGTCGCGCCGCATGGCGTCGACGCGCTCGCGCTCGGTGATGTCCTGCGTCAGCAGCAGGCGCTGGTCGTCGCCGTAGGCGCGCAGCAGCAGGGCGAGCTGGCGGCCGGCGCCGTCCGGTGCGGCCATCGTCAGGGCTTGGGCCTGCGGCTGGCCATGCAGCCAGGCGACGAAGGCCGGCGCGCGCACGAGGTTGCCGATGCGCTGCTGGCGGTCGCGCTGCGGGTCCAGGCCGAGCTGGTCGGCCGCGACGCCGTTGCACCATTCGATGTGGTCCTGGGCGTCGAGCAGCACGACGCCGTTGGGCGAGGCCTCGATCGCGCTCAGGAACTGCCACAGGCGCTGCTCCTCGCGCTGCAGGGCCTGCTCGCGCTGGCGCAGCGCGCGCTCGACGCGGTAGCCGAGTTCGCCCCACAGCAGCAGGTCGCGGGGTGCCGGTTCGGCCTGCGCGCCGCGCAACCAGCGCAGCAGGCGCGCGGCACGCAGCGCGTCCTGCAGCAGGAACAGCAGCAGGCCAAGCACGCAGCCGCCGAGGACGCCGGCAGCGCCCTGCGCGAGGCGCGCGCCCAGCCACGCCCCCAGCCCGCCGCCGCCCAGCAGCAGGGCCAGCGCCAGCAGTGCACGGATCAGCAGGGGGTGCATGACCGGCTCCCGACGCCGCGACGGACCGCCTCAGGCGGCACTACAACGGCCGTCGACCATGCGGTAGCCGACACCGCGCACGGTTTCGACGAGCGCGGCGCAGTTGGCCGCCGCCAGCGCCTCGCGCAGGCGCTTGATGTGCACGTCGACGGTGCGCTCCTCGATGAAGACGTGGTCGCCCCAGACGCGGTCCAGCAGTTGCGCGCGCGTGTGCACGCGGTTGGGGTGCCGCATGAGGAAGTGCAGCAGGCGGAACTCGGTCGGCCCGATGCGCAGCTCGCGCGCACCTTCCCCGTCCGGGTCGTCTGTCCCGCCCGCGCCACCCTCGTGCAGCAGACGGTGCGCGGCCGGGTCCAGCCGCAGCGGGCCGAGCGTCACCGGCTCCTGCAGCGCCTGCGGCGCCTTGCGCCGCAGCACGGCGCGCATGCGCGCCAGCAGCTCCCTGGGCGAGAAGGGCTTGGCGAGGTAGTCGTCGGCGCCGGCATCGAGCCCGCTCACCTTGTCCGCCTCCTCGGCGCGCGCGGTCAGCATGATGATGGGCAGCGCACGCGTGCGTGCGTCCTCGCGCCAGCGCCGCGCGAGCTGCAGGCCGCTCTCCCCGGGCAGCATCCAGTCCAGCAGCACCAGGTCGGGCAGCGCGCCGCCGATCTGCGCCTGTGCCTGCACGGCGTCCGCGGCCTGCCGCACCTCGTAGCCGGCGTGGCGCAGCGACAGGGCGATCAGCTCGGCGATCGCCGGCTCGTCCTCGACGACCAGCACCACGCTCACGAGAGCGCCCTCTGCACGGCGTCCACCGTGCGATGCCGCACGTCGGTGCCCTCGACGACGTAGATGATGGCTTCGGCGAGGTTCTTGGCATGGTCGCCGACGCGCTCGATCGCCTTGGCGACGAAGACGAGGTCGATCGCCGCCGAGATCGTCCGCGGGTCCTCCATCATGTAGGTGATCAGCTTGCGCAGCAGGCCTTCGAATTCGCGGTCGATCTGGTCGTCCAGGCGCAGCACCTCGAGCGCGCTCCCGGTGTCCAGGCGCGCGAAGGCGTCGAGCGCCTTGCGCAGCTGCGCGGTCGCCAGGCCCGCCTCGAAGGCGAGGTCGGAGAGCGGCAGGCGCAGCCGCGGCGCGGCGTCACCGGCGAGCAGCCGCTGCACCGTGCGCGCGATGCGCGCGGCCTCGTCGCCCGCGCGCTCGAGGTTGGCGATGGTCTTGCTCACCGCGATCAGCAGCCGCAGGTCGCGCGCGGTCGGCTGGCGGCGCGCGATGATGCCGCAGAGGTCGCGGTCGATCTCCACGTCCATGCGGTTGACGCGCGACTCCTCGCGCAGCACGCCTTCGGCGGCCGCCGCGTCCAGCCCGGTGAGTGCCGCCACCGCCTGCGCCACCTGCGCCTCGACGAGGCCGCCCATCTCGAGCACGCGCGCGCTCACGCCCGCGAGCTCGGCGTCGAACTGGGTCGACAGATGCTTGTCGCTCATCGTTTGTCCTTCTCGCGCCGGCTCAGCCGAAGCGGCCGGTGATGTAGTCCTCGGTGTCCTTGCAGCGCGGCTTCATGAAGATCTCGGCGGTGGGGCCGAACTCGACCAGCCGGCCCAGGTACATGTAGGCGGTGTAGTCGCTGCAGCGCGCGGCCTGCTGCATGTTGTGCGTGACGATGGCCACCGTGACCTCGCGCTTGAGCTCGTGGATCAGCTCCTCGATGCGGCCGGTGGAGATCGGGTCCAGCGCCGAGCAGGGCTCGTCCAGCAGCAGCACCTCGGGGCGGATGGCGATGCCGCGCGCGATGCACAGCCGCTGCTGCTGTCCGCCCGAGAGCCCGAAGGCGTTCTGCTGCAGCTTGTCCTTGACCTCGTTCCAGAGGGCCGCCTTCTTCAGCGCCCACTCGACGCGCTCGTCCATGTCGACGCGCGAGAGGCGTTCGAACAGGCGCACGCCGAAGGCGATGTTGTCGTGGATGGACATCGGGAAGGGCGTGGGCTTCTGGAACACCATGCCCACGCGCGCGCGCAGCAGCGCGACATCCTCGCGGCTGGCGAGGATGTCCTCGCCGTCGAGCAGGATCCGCCCCTCTGCGCGCTGCTCGGGGTAGAGCTCGAACATGCGGTTGAAGCTGCGCAGCAGCGTGCTCTTGCCGCAGCCGGAGGGGCCGATGAAGGCGGTCACACGGTGCTCGGGGATGTCCAGGCTGATGTCGTCGAGCGCGAGCTGGCTGCCGTAGCGAAAGCTCAGGCCGCGCACCGAGAGCTTGATCCTCTCGCTCGCGGGCAGGTCGATGACGGCGGCGTTGGCCATGGCAGTGAGGGACATGGGGAATCAGCGGCGGCGCTCGCGCAGCAGCACGCGCGCCGGGATGTTGAGCAGCAGCACGCCCAGCGTGATCAGGAAGACGCCGGCCCAGGCCAGCTGCTGCCAGTTCTCGTAGGGGCTCATGGCGAAGCGGAAGATGGTCACCGGCAGGCTGGCCATGGGCTGGTCGAGGTCGCTCGTCCAGAACTGGTTGGACAGGGCGGTGAAGAGCAGCGGCGCGGTCTCGCCGGCGATGCGCGCCACCGCCAGCAGCACGCCGGTGAGGATGCCCGCGCGCGCCGCCTTCAGCGTGATGGCGGTGATCACGCGCCACTTCGGCGCCCCCAGCGCGTAGGCCGCCTCGCGCAGCGCAGGCGGCACCAGGGCGAGCATGCTCTCGGTCTGCCGCAGGACGACCGGAACGACGATCAGGCTCAGCGCCAGCGCACCGGCAAGGCCGGAGAAGCTGCCGCGCGGCGCCACCACCACCGTGTAGACGAAGAGCCCCAGCACGATCGACGGGGCCGACAGCAGGATGTCGTTGACGAAGGCGAGGCTGCGCGCAAGCCACGTGCGCTGGCCGTACTCGGCCAGGTAGATGCCCGCGAGGATGCCCACCGGCGTGCCGAGCACGGTCGCCAGCCCGACCATCACCAGCGAGCCGAAGATCGCGTTGGCCAGGCCGCCGCTCTCGGCCTGCGGCGGCGGCGTCATCTCCGTGAACACCGTCATCGCCATGCCGGCGAGGCCCAGGCGCAGCGTCTCGACGAGGATCCAGGCCAGCCAGAAGAGCCCGAAGGCCATCGCCGCCACCGACAGCCCGAGCGCCGCGCGGTTGACGAGCCGTCGCCGCCGCTGCAGCGCCAGTCGTGCCTGCGCCGACGAAGCAGGCGTGCCGCTCACGCGCGCCGCCCTTCGCTGCGCCGCAGGTGCAGCAGCAGCAGCTTGGAGAGCGCCAGCACGACGAAGGTGATGGCGAACAGCACCAACCCGAGGTAGATGAGCGCCGACTGGTGCAGCCCGGCCTCGGCCTCGGCGAACTCATTGGCCAGCGCCGAGGTGATGCTGTTGGCGGCCTCGAACAGCGACAGCGAACCGAGCTGGTTCATGTTGCCGATGACGAAGGTGACGGCCATCGTTTCGCCCAGCGCGCGCCCGAGCCCCAGCATGATGCCGCCGACGACGCCGCTGCGCGTGTAGGGCAGCACGACCTGGCGTACCACTTCCCAGGTGGTGGCGCCCAGGCCGTAGGCCGACTCCTTGAGCAGCGCCGGGGTGAGCTCGAAGACATCGCGCATCACCGCGGCGATGAAGGGGATGACCATGATCGAGAGGATGATGCCCGCGGCGAGGATGCCGATGCCCACCGGTGGCCCCGCGACCAGCGCGCCCAGCAGCGGCAGCCCGCCGAAGGCCCCCTGCAGCGTCGCCGGCAGGTTCTGCGCGAGCACGGGGCCGAACACCAAGAGGCCCCACATGCCGTAGACGATGGAGGGCACGGCCGCCAGCAGCTCGATGGCCGTGCCCAGCGGCCGGCGCAGCCAGCGCGGCGAGAGTTCGGTGAGGAAGATGGCGATGCCCAGGCTCACCGGCACGGCGATGAGCAGC
>CAUJJO010000290.1 GCA_963205125.1 Pseudomonadota bacterium
GCGGCGATGCTGGGCGCCAGCATCCACTACCCGCTGCGCGGCTGCGTCACCTGGAAGAGCATCGTCGGCACCAACGTCGCCGCCGACGCGCTCTCCAACCTCGCCAGCCCCGGCGTCGTCGGCGGCACGCTGATCGTCGTCGGCGAGGACTACGGCGAGGGCGCAAGCGTGGTGCAGGAGCGCACCCACGCCTTCGCGATGAAGAGCACGATCGCGCTGTTCGACCCGCGCCCGGAGCTGCAGCGCATGGTCGACCTCGTCGAGCACGCCTACGCGCTCAGCGAGGCGAGCAACATGCCGGTGATGATGGGCCTGCGCATCCGCGCCTGCCACGTGCGCGGCTCCTTCGCGGCACGCGACAACGTCGCGCCGCGCGTGTCCACGCGCGACCTGATGGAGGAGCCCGCGAGCTTCGACTACAGCCGCCTGTCGCACCCGCCGGTGACCTTCGGCCACGAGAAGCTCAAGGTGCAGCAGCGCATTCCCGCGGCGCAGGCCTACATCGAGCAGCACCGGCTCAACGAGCACTTCGACGGCGAGCACGCCGATCTGAAGCGCCTGGGCATCATCGTCCAGGGCGGGCTGCATCCGGCGCTGATCCGCGCGCTGCAGCGCGTGGGTCTGGCCGACACCTTCGGCGACAGCCGCATCCCGCTGCTCGTGCTCAACGTCACCTTCCCGCTGGTGCCCGCCGAGCTCTCGTCCTTCTGCAGCGGCAAGGACGCGGTGCTGGTGCTGGAAGAAGGCTACCCCGAGTACATCGAGAAGGACCTCGTCACCGCGCTGCGCCGCCTGGACGTGCAGACCGCCGTGCACGGCAAGGACATGATCAGCGCCCCCGGCGAGTACACGGTGGAGGCGATGGTGCCCGGGCTCGTCGACTTCCTCGCGCGCTACGCCGCCGAGGTCGACACGGGCGCCGCGCGCGCCTGGCTCGAGGCCAACGCCGACCGCCGTGCCGACGTGGCCGCGACACTCGGCCCGATTCCCGCCCGCCCACCGGGCTTCTGCATCGGCTGCCCCGAGCGGCCGGTGTTCGCGGCACTCAAGCTCGCGCAGGAGCAGGTCGGCAAGACGCACATCGCCGCCGACATCGGCTGCCACTCCTTCGCCACCTTCGAACCCTTCAACTCGGGGCACTCGATCCTCGGCTACGGCATGAGCCTGGCCAGCCGCGCGGGCGTCAGCCCGATGATGCAGCGGCGCAGCATCGCGGTGATGGGCGACGGCGGCTTCTGGCACAACGGCCTGCTCACCGGCGTCGAGGCCGCGCTCTTCAACCGCGACGACGCGGTGCTCATCATCCTGAAGAACGGCTACACCTCGGCCACCGGCACGCAGGACATCATCAGCTCGCCTGACGACGAGGTGAAGGCCGACGCCGAGCGCCGCGTCGCGCTCAACCAGAGCCTGGTCGACAAGAACAAGACGATCGAGGGCACGCTCAAGGGCATGGGCGTGGACTGGCTGCGCGTCGTCAACAGCTACGACGTGAGCGCCATGCGCCGCACCGTGCAGGAGGCGCTGACCACCACCTACGAGGGCCTGAAGGTCATCGTCGCCGAAGGCGAGTGCATGCTCGAGCGCCAGCGCCGCATCAAGCCCTGGAACGCCGCGCGGCTCAAGCGCGGCGAGCGCGTGGAGCGCGTCAAGTACGGCGTCGACGAGGACGTCTGCACCGGCGACCATGCCTGCATCCGCCTCTCGGGCTGCCCGACGCTGACCATCCGCGACAACCCCGACCCGCTGCGCGTGGACCCGATCGCCACCGTCATCGACGGCTGCGTCGGCTGCGGCCTGTGCGGCTCCAACGCGCACGCCGCGACGCTGTGCCCGAGCTTCTACCGCGCCGAGGTGATCGCCAACCCCGGCTTTGGCGAGCGCTTCGTCGCCGCGCTGCGGAAGACCATCACCGGCTGGCTGCGCCCGGCCTGAGCGGCGATCGAGCAAGACACGACATGAACACCTCCGCTTCCTCGAACGTCCCGGGCCGCCCGGACCGCCCCGACCGCCCGGATCGCCCGGATCGCCCGATCACCATCCTCGTCTGCGCCCTGGGCGGCGAGGGCGGCGGCGTGCTCGCCGAATGGCTGTACCTGACCGCCATGCGCGCGGGCTACGCCGTGCAGTCGACCTCGATCCCCGGGGTGGCGCAGCGCACCGGCGCGACCACCTACTACGTCGAGCTACACCCGCGGCCGCTGGCCGAGCTCGGCGCGAGGCGGCCGATCTTCAGCCTCAACCCGGTGCCCGGCGAGATTGACCTGCTGCTGTCCTCCGAACTGCTCGAGACCGCGCGGCACGTCGGCAACGGCATGGCCAGCCCCGACCGCACGCTGGTCATCAGCTCGACCTCGCGCACGCTGACCACGACCGAGAAGATGAAGCTCAGCGACGGCCGCAGCGACGACGCCGCGCTGCTCACCGTGCTGCAGCGCCACGCGCGCGCCACCGAGCTGCTGGACTTCAACCTGATGGCGCGCCAGTCCGGCACCGTCATCAGCGCCGTGCTGCTGGGCGCGGCCGCCGCCAGCGGCGCCCTGCCCTTCGCGCGCGAGCACTACGAGGAGACGATCCGCGAAGGGGGCCTGGGCGTGGCGGCCAGCATGCGCGGCTTTGCCGCCGCCTTCGATGCGATCACGACGCGGCGCCAGCAGCAGGCGATGGTCGAGAAGGTGCTTGCCGCCGCCCCCGCGCCGGACCTGCGCACCATCGCGCGCGAGCGCGTCGTCAAGTACCAGGACGAGGCCTACGGCCGCCTCTACGACGAGCGACTGGCGCGCATCGAGGCCGCCGAGGGCGGCCGCGCCGGCCCGGTGACGCAGGAGATGGTGCGTTGGCTCGCGCTGTGGATGGCTTTCGACGACATCGTCAACGTCGCCGGGCTCAAGCTCGCCAGCAGCCGCATGGAGCGCGTCAGGCGCGAGGTCGGCGTGAAGGAGGGCGAGCTGCTGGTCGGCGTCTACGACCACTTCAAGCCCGGCGTCCCCGAGTTCGCCGCGCTGCTGCCCGAGGGCCTGGCCAACCGCCTGATCGCCTGGGACCGCCGCCGCATGGCCAAGGGCGCGGAGCCCTGGGCGCTGCCGCTCAAGCTCGGCGCGCACACCATCCACGGCGCCTTCGCGCTGCGCTTCCTGATGATGCTCAAGGGCCAGCGCCGCCGCGGCCACCGCTTCGCCGCCGAGCAGAAGCTGATCGAGCAGTGGCTTGCCGCGGTCGAGCGCGCCACCCGCGAGGACGCGGCGCTGGGCCTCGCGCTGGCGCGCTGCGGGCGGCTGATCAAGGGCTACGGCACGACCAACGAACGCGGCAAGGACAACCTGCTGCACATCGTGGAGCACCTGGCCGTGGGCAGCCGGCCGGTTGCCGATCGCGCGCAACTGGTCGATGCCGCGCGCGAAGCCGCGCTCGCCGACGACGCCGCGCGCAAGCTCAACGAGACCCTGGCCGGCGCCGGCGCGCCGCTGAAGGCGCCGCGCGCGCAGCCGATCCGCTTCCACCGCCGCAAGCCCTCGGCCTGACGAGGCCGATCGCGCCTGCCGGCGCTCCTACG
>CAUJJO010000291.1 GCA_963205125.1 Pseudomonadota bacterium
GTCTACAGCGAGGCCGGCCCCGACTACGTCTACAACGTCGAGCGGCTGCTGAAGAAGTTCGAGACCGCGGCCACGCTCGTGCCGCAGCCCGAGCTGCAGCCCGCGGCGAAGAAGACGCGGCTTGGCGTGATCCACTTCGGCAGCACGGCGCCGGCGATGGCGGAGGCGCTGGCGCGCCTGGCGACACAGGGCATCTTCCTCGACGCGATGCGGCTCAAGGCCTTCCCCTTCCCGCAGTCGGTCGTCGACTTCATCGCCGGGCACGACCACGTCTTCGTCGTCGAGCAGAACCGCGACGCGCAGATGCGCTCGTTGCTGGTCAACGAACTCGAGATCGACCCCGAGCGCCTGGTCAAGGTGCTGCACTTCGACGGCACGCCGATCACCGCGCGCTTCATCACCGAGGCCATCGTCGAGCACGTGCACGCGCTGGCCGTGGCGCCGCGCCGCGAAAGGACGACGACATGACCTACATCGCCAAGCCGCGGCTGCACCATCCCACGCTGACGCAGAACAAGGTCGGCTACACGCGGCGCGACTACGAAGGCAAGGTCAGCACGCTGTGTGCGGGCTGCGGCCACGACAGCGTGAGTGCCGCCATCGTGCAGGCCTGCTGGGAGCTGGACATCCAGCCGCACCGCGTCGCCAAGCTCTCGGGCATAGGCTGCAGCAGCAAGACGCCCGACTATTTCCTCGGCGCCAGCCACGGCTTCAACACCGTCCACGGCCGCATGCCCAGCGTGCTCACCGGCGCTGCGCTGGCCAATCGCGAGCTGCTCTATCTGGGCATCAGCGGCGACGGCGACTCGGCCTCGATCGGTCTGGGCCAGTTCGCGCACGCCATGCGCCGCGGCGTGCGCATGGTCTACATCGTCGAGAACAACGGCGTCTACGGGCTCACCAAGGGCCAGTTCAGCGCCACCGCCGACCGCGGCAGCAAGAGCAAGAAGGGGGTCGAGAACACCGAGAACCCGGTCGACCGGATCGGCATGGCCTTGCAGCTGGGTGCCACCTATGTCGCGCGTGGCTTCTCGGGCGACAAGGCGCAGCTCGTGCCGCTGATCAAGGGCGCGATAGCGCACGGTGGCGCGGCGCTGCTCGACGTCATCAGCCCCTGCGTGGCCTTCAACAATCACGCCGGCAGCACGCGCAGCTACGACCACGTGCGCGCGCACAACGAGGCGGTGGGCCGCATCGACTTCATCGACCTCGCCAAGGAGGTGATCGCCGAGCCTGCGCCCGACGAGGTGCTCGAGCTGCCGCAGGCCGACGGCAGCGTGATGCGCCTGCGCAAGCTGCACGAAGGCTACGACCCGAGCGACCGCCGCGCGGCGATGAACCTCGTGCAGCAACTGGCCGAGCAGGGCGAGATCGCGACAGGCCTGCTCTACGTCGACCCCGAGCCGCGCGACCTGCACGCCGCGCTGAACACCGTGCAGCGCCCGCTCAACGCGCTGCAGGACGCCGAGCTCTGCCCGGGCCGCGCAGCGCTCGAGAAGATCAACGCCGCACTGCGCTGAGGCGAAGACTCCCTCTCCCGCCCGGCGGGAGAGGGTGGGGGTGAGGGTGCAGGCATGCCGCCGCACCGCCCCTCACCCCACCCTCTCCCCGCAAGCGGGGCGAGGGAGCGAACCGAGCGGTAGAAAGAGGTCCACGCCATGACCGCCACCCGCACCGAAACCGACTCGATGGGCGCCATCGCTGTCGCCGCCGACCGCTACTGGGGCGCGCAGACGCAGCGCTCGCTCGAGCACTTCGCCATCGGCGTCGAGCGCTTTCGCTGGACCTTCCCCATCGTCAAGGCGCTCGGGATCCTGAAGAAGGCGGCGGCGCAGGCCAACGTCGAGCTCGGGCAGCTCGATGCGCGCCTGGGCGGGGCGATCGTGCAGGCGGCCGACGAGGTCATCGCCGGGCGCTGGACCGACCACTTCCCGCTCGTCGTCTTCCAGACCGGCTCCGGCACGCAGACGAACATGAACGCCAACGAGGTCATCGGCAACCGCGCGAGCGAGCTGCTGGGCGGCACGCTCGGCAGCAAGGCCCCGGTGCACCCGAACGACCACGTCAACCGCGGGCAATCGTCCAACGACACCTTCCCGACGGCGATGCACATCGCGGTGGTGGCGCAGCTGGACGAGCACCTCTTCCCGCGCGTGCAGCGGCTGCGGCAGACGCTCGCCGACAAGGCCGAGCGCTTCACCGGCATCGTGATGACCGGCCGCACGCACCTGCAGGACGCGACGCCGGTGACGCTCGGCCAGATGACCGGCGGCTGGGTCGCGCAGATCGACCACGGGCTGGAGTCGCTGCGCGGCACGCTGCCGGGGCTCCATGAACTCGCGATCGGCGGCACCGCGGTCGGCACGGGGCTCAACGCCCACCCGCGTTTCGGCGAGCGCTGTGCCGCGCGCATCGCGGCGCAGACCGGCGCGCCTTTCGTCTCGGCACCGAACAAGTTCTACGCGCTCTCCGCGCACGACGCGCTGGTTGCCACCTCGGGCGCGCTGCGCACGCTGGCCGGCGCGCTGATGAAGATCGCCAACGACCTGCGCTGGCTCGCCAGCGGTCCGCGCTGCGGCATCGGCGAGTTGCTCATCCCGGAGAACGAACCCGGCTCGTCGATCATGCCGGGCAAGGTGAACCCGACGCAATGCGAGGCGCTGACCATGGTCTGCGTGCAGGTCTACGGCAACGACGCCGCGACCGCTTTCGCCGGCAGCCAGGGCAACTTCCAGCTCAACGTCTTCAAGCCGGTCATGGTCCACAACGTGCTGGAGAGCATCGCGCTGCTGGGCGATGCCTGCGCGTCCTTCGATGTGCACTGCGCGCGCGGTATCGAGCCGAATCGGCCGGTGATCGCGCGCCATCTTGCCGACAACCTGATGCTGGTGACGGCGCTCAACCGCAACATCGGCTACGACAAGGCCGCGGCGATCGCCAAGACCGCGCTGCACGAGGGCAGGACGCTGCGCGAGGCGGCGCTGGCGCTCGGGCTCGTCAGCGCCGAGGACTTCGACGCCTGGGTCGATCCGGCGAAGATGACGCGGCCTTCGGAATGACTGGCGGCATGCGCCACCGTGCCTTCCTCCAGCACTGCAGCGCCCCTGTGCGACCTCGAGCGATCCCCAGGCGAGCTTTGTTCAACGCGCTGACTGTCAAGGCGCCGCGACGGGCTCGGTGCGGTAGAAGCAGTCCGGCAGGATGGCCTGCTCCAGCATGTCGATGGAGCGGGCTTCCACGTTGTGTCCGGCGAAGAACTCGCGCCAACCCTTGACGACGCTGAGCATGTTGTCGATGAGCGCCTGGGCTTCCTGGGTGGACAGCCCGAAGGCACCGCAGTCCGACAACAGGTTGTAGAGGCTGGCCACACGACCGAATCGCCCGGCTTCCAGCGCCAGGTCGCGGCGCTCCTGCGACACGAGTGGAACCGGCACGATGTCGTAGGCCGGCGAGAGTCGCCAACCGGAAGAGGTGTGCAACAGGGCGTGGTTGCGCGGGTGATCGTCGTTGTTGGTCACCATCGCGTTGAAGGCCATGCGCATGAACAGCTCGCGCCGGTCCTCGTCGGGCTTGACGGACCACCGGCGCAGTTCGTCGGCCAGCAGGCGATAGGACCAACGTTCGCGGCCGGTGTAGCCGTCTTCGGCGTCCAGGACCGTGAGGCCGGAGACCAGCCCGTGGCGTGCGTAGGCCTGGGCGTCTGGATTCCACTCGCGGTCGAAGCGCAGCAGCATCAGGGCCTCGGCCTTGCCGATGGACTCCAGGCGGGTGCCGCACACGCGCAGGCCCGCCGCGCGGGCAAGCTCGAGCGTGGCGTACTCGATGCGCTGCATGTTGTGCTGGTCCCGCTTCTCGGGCAGCTTGGCCAGGTAGATGCGCTGCTGGTCCTCCACCGTGACCTTCGGACGCGCGCCACCCATGCTGGTGCCGGGCTCCAGGCGCTCCAGAATCTCATGCGGCAGCTTGCCGGTCTCTTCCAGTTGTTCGGCGGCCTCGGTGAGCGCTCGCAGTTGGTGTGTGCGGTTGAACGGTCGCGCGGGGCCTGGGGGCTCGACGGAAAGACCGAAGCGCAGGTTCCCGGCGCCATCGTCGGGGCCGTTGAGCAGGTACGCCATCTCGGTGAGGTCAGCCTCGGGCCGTGCCAGACGGGCCTGGATGATGCGGCGGCCCCAGGCGTCGGGACTGGCGTCGCGCAGCGCGCCGGGAATGCCCTTGAGCTTCGTGAAGTACAGCGGCTTTCCGGAAAGAGGCAGGTGAAAAGGGTCCAGCGCCATGACGTTCGGCCGTTCGAGATAGCGCCTGCCGTAGGTGAAGGTGCCCTGGAACGCACCGGCACCGACTTCACGGACTTTCAACGAGGCGCACGGCACCCACTCGAAGGAGCCGGGCAACTGGACATGGACGTAGCAGGATTCTTCTGGGGCAGCCATGGGTGCCCCGTATCAGAAGTCGTTGTCGGACGCGGGCACACGCACGCGCTGCGGCCGCCGGGCCGCTTCGAGAATCTTCCCGTGCTCATCGTCGTCCGGGCTGGCGACCGCGCGAACGGTGTCGAGCAAGCCGAGTTTCCACAGCACCGCCAGCATGGAGCCGATCGCCACGCCAGGCTCGCCGCTCTCGATGCGGTACAGCGTGCGACGGCCGATGCCGCAGGCTTTGGCCAGCTCGTCCATGCCCAAGCGCCGACGCAGCCGGGCGGTGCGGATGCGCTCGCCCAGCAACTCGACGGACTTCAGAACTTCCAGAGGAAGCAGTTGGGTGACTTCATGGGCCATATTTGACCCGCTATGCGGGTTAGTAGGCCAAATCATGCCATATCACCAGCCGACATGGCAAGTCATAACGGCCATATCTGGCCCACAATCTCTATTTGCGTGCCAGATATGGCGCACCCGATGCGAAGGCAGCCTGCGCCTGCCGCTACGCAAGCGCCACCGGCCTTCCTGGTTCCACTCGCTTTGCCATCACGCTCGGCACGCCGCGCGCGCTGCGCCTGCACGAGCGCGTCACGGATCTAGTTCATGCGCTGCAGGCTGCTGCGCCCGCCGGTGAGCTGGTACTCGATGCCCGCCTTGATGACGCGGTTCAGCCCCGGCGCGAGTTCGGACAGCGCCAGCACCGCGCGGCGCGCGAGCCTGGGCACGCGGCGCTCGTCGGTGAAGAGGCTCACGATCGCGTTGGTGCCGGCCCAGATCGGCAGCGTGTGCACGCGGTGCCGGCGTTCGTAGGCCAGCAGTGGCGCCAGCGCGCCGATGTCGCCGCCGCGGCGATGCACGGCGCCGAGTTCGCGCGCGAGCAGCTCCACGCCGTAGATGCCGAAGTTCCAGCCGTGCGCGGTCACCGGGTGCATGCCGACCGCGGCGTCGCCGACGAGGACGAGGCGCGGTGCCGCGAAGCGCTGCGCGTAGACGCCCACCAGCGGGTAGTGGTGGCGCGGCCCGGCGGCCTGCATCGCGCCCAGGCGCCCCTCGGTCTGCGCCTGGATGCGCGCGGCGAATTCGTCGTCGGCGAGTGCCAGCCACTCGGGCGCACGCTCGCTGCCCACCGTCACCACGGCCGAGCTGATGTTGCCGAGCAGCGGCAGCATCGCCAGCGTGTTGCCGTAGCGGAAGCACTCCCAGGCCACGCCCTCGTTGTCGCGCTCGTGGCGCACGCGGCCGACGACGACGCTGCGGCCGAAGTCGTGCATCGCCGCGCCGATGCCGGCCATGCGGCGGATGGACGAGAAGCGGCTGTCGGCCGCCACCAGCAGCCGGCCCGACAGGCGCCGCCCGTCGGCCAGGCTGACGCGGGCGGCCTGCTCGTCGCGCTCGATGCCGACGACGCGCGCCTCGGCGATCACCTGCACGCCTGCCCGTTCGCCTGCCGCGCGCCAGGCGGCGCGGCGGATCAGGTGGTTGGGCACGAGCCAGCCCAGCGGCCCTTCGTCGCTGCCGCTGCGCTGGCCGAAGTGCAGCACCAGCGGCGAGCTGCCGTCGATCACGTGCGCCTTGTTCAGCGGCGAGACCTCGCCCTCGTCCAGGTGCTGCCACAGCCCGAGGGTCGTCATCGCGCGCCGCGCGCGATGGGTCAGCGCGATCTCGCGCCCGTCCTCGGCCGGCTCCTGCAATGCCGCCAGCGGCTGCTGCTCGAGCAGCGTCACGCGCAGGCCCAGGTCGCCGAGCGCAGCCCCCAGCGCCAGGCCCGCCGGGCCCGCGCCCACCACCAGTACGTCGGCGTCCAAAGCGCTCTCCTCAGTCATGCGCGAGCCTCCTGTGCTCGTCGGTCATGGGTGCCTGCCTTCGCACGTGTGTGGCGGTGATCATCAGCGGCGAAAGCGGTTGCGCTCCCGGGGCTTGCCGCGCAGCAGCAGCCACAGCGCCGCCAGCAGCAGCAGCGCGAACAGCGCACCGCTCCAGTACTCGTAGGGCAGGCCGAAGAGCTGCGGCTTGTCGGCGCAGGCGGCGGTGGCCATGAACACCTCGGGCCAGCGCGCGTCCAGGCCCAGGTCGCCGATGAGGCGGTCGGCCAGCGTCATGGCGCAGGAGGCCTGCTCCGCCGCGACGAAGTGCTGCCAGGTGGCAGCCGCCAAGCCCAGCCCCGCGCCGACGAGCGACAGCAGCAGGAAGAGCGGCTGCAGCAGCGCCGGCAGCAGCGCGCCCAGCAGCGCGACGAGCGCCAGCGCGCAGAAGATCGCGCGCTGCAGCACGCACCAGGGGCAGGGCTGCAGATCCCACGCGTACTGCGTGAAGAGCGCGGCGCCCACCGCAGCCACGCTCAGCACGGCGATCGCCGCAAGCCCAAGGCGCCGACGGGAGGTGTGCGTCACTGCACTTCGGCGATGAGTTCGATCTCGACGCAGGCGCCGGTGGGGATCTGCGCCACGCCGAAGGCGCTGCGCGCATGCGCGCCGACCTCCGGGCCGAAGACCTGCACGAGCAGCTCCGAGCAGCCGTTGGTCACGAGGTGCTGCTCGGTGAAGGTCGCCACGCTGTTGACCAGACTCATCACCTTGACGATGCGCGTGACGCGCGAGAGGTCGCCGCCGACCGCGGCGGCCAGCGTCCCCATCAGCTCGATGGCGATGGCGCGCGCGGCCTGCTGGCCCTCGGCCGTCGTCATGGTGAGGCCGAGCTGCCCGACCCAGGGCTTGCCGTCCCGGCGCGCGATGTGGCCGGAGATGAAGACGAGATTGCCCGTGCGCACGAAGGGCACGTAGGCGGCAGCGGGCGTGGCCAGGGGCGGCAGCGTGATGCCGAGCTCCTGCAGGCGGGCCGGGATGGACATGGGTGGGGTTCCTCGGGGAAGCGCGCAAGGCGGGGCGGCGAAAAGGCCGGGGCCGCATGGTAACGCCCGGGGTCTGGCGCGGCCGCGCGAGGCAGCGGATCGGCCCTCTACACTGTCCGGCCAAGGCAGGCAGCGGCGGGCCGCAAGAGCGTCCGCAAGAGGGACCGCAAGAGGGACCGCAAGACAGGGGAGGCAACGCCTTGGAACGCGTGCTGGCGTGGACGCTGGCCTGGCTGCTGGGGGTGGGCCTGCAACTGCAGCAGGCGACCCTGCAGCCGGGTGGGTTGCAGGCGGGGCTGGTCGGCGCCGGGGGGCTGCTGCTTGCGGCCCTGGTGCTGCGGCGCGGGCTGCGGCGGGCGTGGGTGACGGCGCTCGGGGCGCTGGCACTGGCCGCGATCGCCTTCGGCAGCACCGACTGGCGCGCTGCGCAGCGGCTGGCCGAGGCCTTGCCGGCGGCGCTCGAGGGGCAGGACCTGCAGGTGGTCGGCGTCGTGGCCTCGCTGCCGCAACGCAGTGCCGCGGGCACGCGCTTCGTCTTCGAGGTGGAGTCGGCAGAGCGGCTCGGGCAGGCGGTGACGGTTCCGCGGCGCCTGTCGCTGGGCTGGTGGTACGGCGACGAGGACGCGGCCGGCGCCGGTGCTGCGCCCGGGCCCGAGGCGCTGCGCGCGGGGCAGCGCTGGCGCTTCACGGTGCGGCTGCGGCAGCCGCACGGGCAGATCAATCCGCATGGCTTCGACGCCGAGCTCTGGCTCTTCGAGCAGGGCTTGCGCGCCAGCGGCAGCGTGCGCACGCGCGCGCGCAACGAGGCGCGGCGGCTGGACGATGCGGCGGGCTTCCCGGTCCAGCGCGCGCGGCAGGCCATCCGCGACCGCCTCGAGGCCACGGTGCCCGATGCCGAGGCCGCCGGGCTGCTGGCGGCGCTGGCGATCGGCGACCAGGGCGCGATCGACCGCGCCGGCTGGGAGGTCTTCCGCGTCACCGGCGTCGCGCACCTGGTCTCCATCAGCGGGCTGCACGTGACCCTGTTCGCCTGGCTGGCTTCGGCCCTGGTCGGCTGGGGCTGGCGCCGCGCCGGGTCGCTGCCGCTGCGGTTGCCGGCGCCGATCGCGGCGCGCTGGGGCGGGCTTGCGCTGGCCGCCGGCTACGCGCTGCTGGCGGGCTGGGGCGTGCCGGCGCAGCGCACGGTGTTGATGCTGGCCATCGTGGTGCTGCTGCGCAGCGCCGGGCGGCACTGGCCGGGGCCGCTCGTGCTGCTGGCGGCGGCGGTCGCGGTGGCGCTGGCCGACCCCTGGGCGCTGCTGCAGCCGGGCTTCTGGCTGTCCTTCGTCGCGGTCGCGCTGCTGATGGTGTCCGACCCGGTGCCCTCGCTGCCGCCCGCGGCGGCCGAGGGCCGCGGCGTGGGCCGTCGCGCGGGGCAGGCGCTGCGCCGGGCGCTGCACACGCAGGCGGTGGCCACGGTGGGCCTGGCGCCCTTGTCGCTGCTCTTCTTCCAGCAGTTGTCGCTGGTGGGTTTCGTCGCCAACCTGGTGGCGATCCCCTGGGTCACGCTGCTGCTGATGCCGCTGTCGCTGCTGGGCGTGCTGCTGCCGCCGCTGTGGTCGCTGGACGCGCTGCTGGCGACGGCCCTGCTGCGCTGGCTTGGCTGGCTGGCCAGCCTGCCCTGGGCGCAGTGGACGGTGCCCGTGGCGCCGCCCTGGGCCGCGCTGCTGGGCCTGCTCGGCGGCCTCGTGCTGGTGCTGCCGCTGCCGTGGCGGCTGCGCCTGCTCGGGCTGCCGCTGCTGCTGCCGCTGCTGGCGCCGCTGCCCGAGCGGCCGCCGCCCGGGCGCTTCGAGCTGCTGGCGCTCGACGTCGGCCAGGGCACGGCGGTGCTGGTGCGCACGCAGCAGCACCTGCTGGTCTACGACACCGGCCCGCAGTACGGCGTCGACGCCGATGCCGGCGAGCGCGTGCTGCTGCCGCTGCTGCGCGCGCGCGGCGAGCGTGCGGTGGACCTGCTGCTGCTCAGCCATCGCGATGCCGACCACGTCGGCGGCGCGGCCTCGCTGCTGCGGCGCATGCCGGTGCGCCAGCTCGGCAGCTCGCTGCCGGACGATCACCCGCTGCGCGCGTGGCCGCTGCCGCAGCAGCGCTGCCACGCCGGCCAGCGCTGGCAATGGGACGGCGTCGACTTCGAGATGCTGCACCCGGACGACGAAGACGGGCGCGCGCCGCGCAAGCCGAGCCGATCCAACGCGCAGAGCTGCGTGCTGCGCGTCCAGGCTGCGCAGGGCTCGGCGCTGCTCACCGGCGACATCGAGCGCGCGCAGGAGCTGGCGCTGGTCGATCGCCTGGGCACGAAGCTGCGCGCGGACGTGCTGCTGGTGCCGCACCACGGCAGCCGCACCTCGTCCAGCGGCAACTTCCTCGCGGCGGTGGCGCCGCGCGTGGCGCTGGTGCAAGCGGCCTACCGCAGCCGCTTCGGCCATCCGGCGCCGGACGTCGTCGCGCGCTACGCCACGCATGGCATCGCGCTGCTGCGCAGCGACCGCTGCGGCGCCTGGAGCTGGCGCGCCGATGGCAGCATGCACTGCCAGCGCGAGCTCGATGCGCGCTACTGGCACCACCGCGCGGCGGCGTCCGACGGCGCGGCGGGCGCGCCGGAGCGCGCCGACGCGTCGCGTGCAGATGCCGCGTCCGCGGCCGCGCGCTGAGTGCTGCGCGCGGCGCTGCCGCCTATGATGGCCGCCATGTCCCCCTGGCCTTGCCTGCTGCCGCTCGTCCTGTGCTGGACGCTGGCGCAGGCGCAGGCGCAGGGGCTGGCAGCGCAGGCGCTGCCGGCACCGCCGCAGGTCGAGTCCCGCGCGCAGGCGGCGTCCGGCCCCTTCGGCGAGCGGCGCGACGAGTACCAGTGGCTGCGCGACGACGACCCCCGCGCCAAGCGGCCCGAGGTGCTGCGCCAGCTCGAGGCCGAGAACCGCTACACCGAGGCGGTGCTCGCGCCCCTGCGCGGCCTGCGCGAGAAACTCCAGCAGGAGATCCTCTCGCGCATCGCGCCCGCGGAGACCGGGGTCCCCGTCTACGACAACGGCTGGTGGATCTGGCGCCAGTACGCGCCGGGCGTCGACCATCCGCGCGTGATGCGCCGCCGCGGCACGCCCGAGGCGCCCGACCCGGCGGCGCGCGCCGAGGTGCTGCTGGACCTGCCGCAGCACGCGATCGCGCAGCGCAGCTACAGCCTCGGTCAGGTGCAGGCGAGCCCGGACGGGCGCTGGCTCGCCTGGACCGAGGACGTGCAGGGGCGCGGCAGCTTCGACCTCTACATCCAGGACCTGCAGACGCGGCGCCTGCAGCCCGAGCGCCTGCGCGGCGTGCAGGAGGGCTTTGCCTGGGCCGCCGACAAGGGCACGCTCTTCTACGTGCGCCAGAACCCGGTGACGCTGCACCGCGGCGCGGTCTGGCGCCACCAGGTCGGCAGCGAAGTCGCCAGCGACGTGCTCGTGCACGAGGAGGCCGACGCCGGCCTCTTCGTCGGCGTGCGCGCGAGCGCCTCGCGGCGCTGGGTGCTGATTGACGTCTTCGGCGCCGACACCACCGAGCTGCGCGGCGTGCCGGCCGACGCGCCGACCGAGGCCGCGCGCGTGCTGCTGCCCAGGCGCCCGGGCGTGCGCGTGCAGGCCGAGCATGTCGGCGACCGCTGGCTGCTGCGCAGCAACGCCGAGGCGCCCGACTTCGCGCTGCTGGCGGCAGAGGACCTGGCGCAGCCGGCGCGCTGGCGCACGCTGCTGCCCGCGCGCGCTGGCGTCGTGCTCGAGGGCATGCAGGCCTTCGACGCGGCGATCGTCGTCGAGGAGCGGGTGCAGGCACGGCGCCGCGTGCGCGTGCTCGACGCCCAGGGGCAGGAGCGCCGCGTCGTCGACGCCGCGCCCGGCGGCACGGTGGCGCTGGGCGACAGCCGCGACGCGCGCGCGGCGCGCGTGCAGGTCGTTCAGCAGTCGCCGGTGCGGCCGCCGCTGACGCTGGAGCTGAGCCTCGCCAGCGGGCGCGAGCTCTCGCGCCGCCAGGAGCCGGTCAAGGGCCATGAGCTTTCCGCCTACCGCAGCGAGCTGCTGTGGGCCCCGGCGCGCGATGGCGCGCGCATTCCGGTGACGGTCGCCTGGCGTGAGGGGCGCGCGCGCCGTGACGGCAGCGCGCCCCTGCTCGTCGAGGGCTACGGCGCCTACGGCGAGAGCCTCGAGCCGCTCTTCGGCGTGCAGCGCCTGTCGCTGCTCGAGCGCGGCTTCGTGATCGCGCTGGCGCATGTGCGCGGCGGCGGCGAACTCGGCCGCGCCTGGTTTGACGCGGCGCGCGGCGCGGCCAAGCCGCGCAGCTTCGACGATTTCGTCGACGTGACCGACTACCTCGTCGCCGAACGCTGGGCCGCCGCGGGCAAGGTGTTCGCCCAGGGTGCCTCGGCCGGCGGCCTGCTCGTGGCGGCGGTGGCCAACCGGGCGGGCGCGCGCTATCGCGGCATGGTGCTGGACATGCCCTTCGTCGACGTGCTGGGGGCGATGCTCGACCCGACGCTCGCGCTCACCGCGCCCGAGTGGAGCCAGTGGGGCGATCCGCGCGAGCGCGCCGGGCACGACGCGCTGGCGGCCTGGTCGCCCTACGACAACATCGCCGCGCGCGACTACCCGGCCATGCTCGTGACGACCGCGCTGTGGGACACCCGCGTGCCCTTCGACGGCCCGGCGCGCTACGTCGCGCGGCTGCGCGCACGCAAGACCGACCGCAACCCGGTGCTGCTGCACGTCGAGATGAATGCCGGCCACGACGGCGAGGCCGGCCTTGCCGAGCGCCCGCGGCAATGGGCGCGGCAGTATGCTTTCTTCCTCGATCTCGCCGGACTGGCCGCGGCACCGGGTGCCGCGGCAACGCCGGGCGTCGACGCCGCGGCCGTGCTGCCCGCGGGCGAGAAGATGCGCGGCGGCATCAAGCTCACGCGCTGAGCGAGCGCGCAGCGAAGCCGCGAACCGAACCCACGAATCGAGCACGCCCGGCGAGGGCCCGACGCCTGCGATGGCCCAGTACTTCGAAGTCCACCCGCTCAATCCGCAGCCGCGGCTGCTGCGCCAGGCCGCGCAGATCCTGCAGGCGGGCGGCCTGGCCGCGGTGCCCACCGACTCGAGCTACGCGCTCGTCTGCCGGCTCGACGACAAGGCCGCGGCCGAGCAGCTGCGCCGTGCGCGCGGCGTCGACGACAAGCACCACCTCACGCTGCTGTGCCGCGATCTCTCGGAACTGGCGAGCCACGCCCGCGTCGACAACCGCCAGTACCGGATCCTCAAGCTGGGCACGCCCGGGCCCTACACCTTCATCCTCGAGGCGACCAAGGAAGTGCCGCGGCGCCTGAGCCACCCCTCGCGGCGCACCATCGGCCTGCGCGTGCCGGCGCACAAGGCGCTGCAGGCGCTGCTGGAGGAGTTCGGCGCACCGCTGCTGGGCACGACGCTGATCCCGCCCGGCCAGAGCGAGCCGCTGAACGACGCCGCGGAGATCCGCGAGCACTACGAGAGGCTGGTGCAGGCAGTGGTCGACGCGGGCGCCTGCCCGATGGCCCCGACGACCGTGATCGACCTCACCGGCGACGAACCGGTGCTGATGCGCCAGGGCCGCGGCGATCTGGCGCGGCTGGGCTTGTAGGTCGCGGGTCGCCGC
>CAUJJO010000292.1 GCA_963205125.1 Pseudomonadota bacterium
GTCTGCGAGCTGCGCCCCGACCGCATCGCGCTCTACGCCTACGCGCACCTGCCGGGGCGCTTCAAGCCGCAGCGGCGCATCGCCGAGGGCGAGCTGCCGCCGCCGGAGAACCGCCTGCGCATGCTCGGTGCGGCGATCGGCGGCTTCATCGACAGCGGCTACACCTACATCGGCATGGACCACTTCGCGCTGCCCGAGGACGCGCTGGCGGTGGCCAAGCGGCAGGGGCGGCTGCACCGCAACTTCCAGGGCTACAGCACGCAGCCGGACTGCGACCTGATCGCGCTCGGCGTCTCGGGCATCGGCCGCATGGGCGCCACCTACAGCCAGAACGCCAAGACCCTGCCCGAGTACTACGTCGCGATCCGTCGCGGCGAGTTCGCGGTCGTGCGCGGTCTGGCGCTGACGCGCGACGACCTCGTGCGCCGCGCCGTCATCATGGCCATCATGTGCCAGGGGCGGGTCGAGTTCGAGTCGATCGAACTCGCCCACCTGATCAAGATGCGCGAGTACTTCGCCACCGAACTCGCCGCGCTGCAGCCGCTGGCCGAGGGCGGGCTGGTGGAGGTCGGCGAGGACGCGATCCAGGTCACGCCAAGCGGCTGGTTCTTCGTGCGCGGCGTGGCGATGACCTTCGACCGCCACCTGCAGGCCGACAAGATGCGCGAGCGCTTCTCGCGCATCATCTGAAGCGGGGCCGGGCGCTCTGGACGCCGCGCTCTACGCCAGCGCGCTGGCGCTGGGCCTGGCCGGCGCGCCGCACTGCGTGGCGATGTGCGCGGCACCCTGCGCCGCGGTCACCGGCGGCCGCGGGCCGGCCGCACAGCTCGCCTTTCATGTCGCGCGGGCGGCCGGCTACGCCGCCGCGGGCGCGCTGGCCGCGGCCAGCGTCAACGCGCTGGCCCTACTTGGCAGCGTCAGCCCGCTCTTCAAGCCGCTGTGGAGCCTCGTGCACGCGGCGGCCTTTTCGCTCGGCCTCTGGCTGATGGTCGTCGGGCGTCAGCCGCAGTGGCTCGAGCGCATCGGCCGCGGCGGCGACGCGCTTGCCGGGCGCGCGCGGGCGTGCGGCCTCGCCGGCCCGGCGCGCGCCGGCCTCGCCGGGGCGCTGTGGGTGGCCTGGCCCTGCGGGCTGCTGCAGTCGGCCATCCTCGTGGCGGCCCTGGCCAACACGCCGGCCTCCGGTGCCGTCACGATGCTCGTGTTCGCGCTGGCCACGGGCTTGGGCCTGAGCGCGGCCCCCTGGCTGTGGCGCCGCCTGGGGGCGCATCCCACGGCGCTGCTGTCGGGCACCGCGGGCGTTCGGCTGGCCGGCCTCATGCTCGCCGCGGCCGCCTTCTTCGCGATGTTCGCCGACGCCTGGCATCAGGTGGCGGCCTACTGCGGGTTCTGAGCGCGCGATCCTTCGCGGCGGTCGGCGGGCCGATCCGGCGAGGTCCCTCACCTAGAATCCGCTGCCCTTGCAGGCGGTTTCATTGCGTCGCGGTCACCGGAGATTCGGCTCATGGTCAAGCATGTCAAGCTGCCCGCGGACGGGCAGAAGATCACCGTCAACGCGGACTTCTCGCTCGCCGTCCCGGACCAGCCCATCATCCCCTACATCGAGGGCGACGGCACCGGCGTCGACATCACGCCGGTGATGCTCCAGGTCGTCGACGCCGCGGTTGAGAAGAGCTACGGCGGCAAGCGCCGCATCCACTGGATGGAGGTCTACGCGGGCGAGAAGGCCACGCGCGTCTACGGCCCGGACGTCTGGCTGCCGCAGGAGACGCTGGACCTCGTGCGCGAGTACGTCGTCTCGATCAAGGGCCCGCTGACGACGCCGGTGGGCGGCGGCATCCGCTCGCTCAACGTCGCGCTGCGCCAGGAGCTCGACCTCTACGTCTGCCTGCGCCCGATCCAGTACTTCAAGGGCGTGCCGAGCCCGGTGAAGGAGCCGGAGAAGACCAACATGGTGATCTTCCGCGAGAACTCGGAGGACATCTACGCCGGCATCGAGTGGGAGGCCGGGAGCGCGAAGGCGAACAAGCTCATCAGCTTCCTCGTCGAGGAGATGGGCGTCAGCAAGATCCGCTTCCCCGAGACCTCCGGCATCGGCATCAAGCCGGTCAGCCGCGAGGGCACCGAGCGCCTGGTGAGGAAGGCGATCCAGTACGCCATCGACAACGACAAGCCCAGCGTCACCCTCGTGCACAAGGGCAACATCATGAAGTTCACCGAAGGTGGCTTTCGCGACTGGGGCTATGCGCTTGCGCAGCGCGAGTTCGGCGCGCGCGAGATCGACGGCGGTCCCTGGTGCAGCTTCAAGAGCCCGAAGACGGGCAGGGACATCGTGGTCAAGGACGCCATCGCCGATGCCTTCCTGCAGCAGATCCTGCTGCGTCCGGCGGAGTATTCGGTGATCGCCACGCTGAATCTAAACGGCGACTACGTATCCGACGCGCTGGCCGCGCAGGTCGGCGGCATCGGCATCGCGCCCGGCGCCAACCTCTCGGACTCGGTGGCGATGTTCGAGGCCACGCACGGCACCGCGCCCAAGTACGCCGGCAAGGACTACGTCAACCCCGGCTCGGTGATCCTCTCGGCCGAGATGATGCTGCGCCACATGGGTTGGGTCGAGGCCGCCGACCTCATCATCGCCAGCATGGAGCGCGCCATCCAGAGCAAGCGCGTCACCTACGACTTCGCCCGCCTGATGGAAGGCGCCACGCAGGTCTCCTGCTCGGGTTTCGGGCAGGTGATGATCGACCACATGTGATCTCGCTCCACGGCGTCTCATGACGCCCCGTAAGCCCCTGATTTTGTTGAAGAAATCAGGGGCTTCGTCTTTTCAGCACGTCTCACGGCAGACCACGAAATCCCGCCCTTTTGGCGTACCTAAAGGCGGGTGGAGAGGAGAAAAACCCTCCAAATTCCTCCATTTGGAGGGGGCCGCCAACTGCCCTTGTGAGACCCCGCATGAGACTCTGCAACTACTCCCTGACCCCGACCCGGATCAGCAGCGCGAAGCCGCGCTCTCGCCTGTACAAGCTCACTGACGGTGGGGGCTTGTTCGTCGAGGTCAGCGCCGCCGGGCTGAAGACTTGGCGCTACCAGTACCGTTTTGGCGGAAGCCGCCGAGAGATCACGATCGGGAAGTTCCCGGAGGTCGGCGTCGCCGATGCTCGAGAGAGGCACTTTGAGATGCGGGCGATGCTTGAGCGTGGCATCGACCCGCTCGATGCCCGTCGGCAGCAAGAGAGTGCACGTCGTGAGCGATCTGCGGAAGTCCGAGCGACAGGCGACGACTTCGAGTCGTTTTCGCGCCGCTGGATCCGAGAGCGCTTGGTGACCAAGTCGGAGACCTACCGACGCCAGGTCGAGTCAAGACTGGAGAGGTTCGTGTGGCCCGAGATCGGCAGCAAGCCACTCAGTGCAGTTCGGCCGGCTGATGTCCTTGAGATCATCGAGGCTCGGAGAGCGACGCCGAAAACAGCCGAAGGCGTAAGGCAGCACATTCAGCAGATCTACAACTACGCGATCCAGAAGCTGCTGGTCGAGGTCAACCCGGCCTTGCCACTGCGAGGCGTCATCGAGGTGCCTGCTGCCGAGCACCACCGGCATCTGACCGAGCCAGAACTGGGCGCCTTCTGGCGGTCGGTGGCGAAACAAGGCGCGCACTTCGTGACCATCGCTGCCACCAGGATGCTCATGTACACGATGTGCCGCAAGTCAGAGGTGCTGCGAGCCCGGTGGCGCGAGTTCGACCTAGAGCGGGCCCAGTGGGACATCCCGGCCGAGCGCATGAAGATGAAGGCGCCGCACCGTGTCTACCTTTCCCGACAGGCACTCGAACTCCTCGGGCTGCTGAAGGCATTCGGCTCGGAGCCGCAGGCCTACGTGTTCCCGTCGGTTCTTCGTGCCGCGGTGCCGCTCGGCGACGCTACGCTGAACCACTTCTTCAAGCGACTCGACTTCGGCGTTCCGGACTTCTCGCCCCATGGGACCCGAGGCACGGCAGCGACCTTGCTTCGTGAGCACGGATTCAGCCGCGAGGTGGTCGAGCTGCTACTGGCACATGCCGAGCGAAACAAGGTGACGGCCGCGTATCACCATCACGAGATGGCTGACGAGCGGCGGCGCGCGCTCCAGTACCTGGCGGATCAAATCGATCGATTGGCCAGTGCATCCGTTGCTGGCTCAACGGTGTCTTCTGACGGTCGTGAGCACCGCATGACCGCATGAAGCGACTTGGGGATGCGGATGTTGCAGTCGAGCATCGTCTACAACGCTGGCGTTGGAAGTACCCTGATGCCGAAACTTCTTCCACTGAGTCGCGGGAGGCTGACGTGCGACTGGCTCTCTTCTTTGCGATCGTCGTGGCAGTTGCGATTGCAGGCTTCGTAACCGGCAGCGGTGAGGACACTGCCACCAGGCTGGTT
>CAUJJO010000293.1 GCA_963205125.1 Pseudomonadota bacterium
CGCTGCGGGACAATCACGAACCTCGCTTGCGAAGGTTCGGCATTTGGAGCATTTCATGAGCCAGCAGACGATCGAAGTCGAAATCGACCCTAGCGGACGAGTGCGTCCCCTGGATCCGCGTATCCCGGTCCCTGCAGGACCTGCCTTGCTGACGCCGCTGGGCACGCGAGTGTGCGAGTCCACGTCTCACACACATACATCGATGGAAGACTGGCACGACCTGGTCGGCGCCCTCGCCGGTTCGCCGAACTGGCGTGAGGATCCACAAATGATCCAGCAGCGGCTGCGCGACGACTGGCGATGAACGGTGGCGTTGCGCATCTGCTGGACACCAACCTCGTCATCGGCCTGCTGAAAGGCTATGCGCCTGCAGTGAGCCTGGCCGACGAATCAGGACTCGAACCGGGGCGCATCGGCGTCAGTCTCATCACGCGGATGGAATTGCTCGGCTTCCCAGACCTCGGCGAAGACGAAGAAGAAGCGGTTCGCCGCTGGCTTGGGCTCTGCCGCGTACTTCCCATCGACGAGGCGACCGAGGCGCGTGCCATCGCCTTGCGGCGCCGTCGGCTCTTGCGTCTGCCTGATGCGATCGTCGCCGCGACGGCCTTGGTTGCAGGCGCTCGCCTGGTGACACTCGACGAGCGCCTGGCACGCGTGTTCGAAAGTGAAATCGGCGCCTGAGAATTTCGCTCGAGGAGCCGCTGCACTCACCCCCCCTGCCGCAGCCGAAAGCGCTGCAGCTTGCCGGTCTCGGTGCGCGGCAGCGAGTCGCGGAACTCGATGGCGCGGGGGTACTTGTAGGCGGCGATGCCCTGCTTGCAGAAGTCCTGCAGTTCCTTCACGAGTGCGGCGCTGCCCTCGTGGCCGGGCTTGAGGACGACGAAGGCCTTGGCGATCTGGCCGCGTGCTTCGTCGGGGATACCGACGACGCCGCACTCGGCCACCGCCGGGTGCTGCAGCAGCACGCTCTCGATCTCGGGCCCGGCGATGTTGTAGCCGCCGGTGATGATCATGTCGTCGGTGCGCGCCTGGTAGACGTAGTAGCCGTCCTCGTCGACGAGGTAGGCGTCGCCGGTGAGGTTCCAGCCGTTCTGCACGTAGACCGCCTGCCGTTCGTCGGCGAGGTACTTGCAGCCGGTGGGCCCCTTGATGGCCAGGCGTCCGACCTGGCCCGGCGGCAGCGGCCGGCCCTCGTCGTCGAGGATGCAGGCGCGGTAGCCCGGCACCGGGACGCCGGTGGCGCCGGGCCTGGCGTGGGCCTCGTCGGCGCTGATGAAGATGTGGAAGAGCTCGGTCGAGCCGATGCCGTCGATGATCTCGATGCCGGTGGCGTCCTTCCACAGCTTGCGCGTGGCCGCGGGCAGCGCCTCGCCCGCGCTCACGCACTTGCGCAGCGCGGAGAGGTCCGGCCGCGGCGACAGCGTCGGCAGCGCGAGCGCGATCGCGCGGTACGAGGTCGGCGCGGTGAAGCAGACGGTGACGCGGTGGCGCTCGAGGGTGGCGGGCAGCGAATCCGGCGAGGTGCGCTCGATCAGCACCATCGACGCGCCGACCGAGAGCGGGAACATCAGCAGGCCGCCCAGGCCGAAGGTGAAGGCCAGCGGCGGGCTGCCGAAGAAGCGGTCCTCGGCGGTGGCGCGCAGCACGTGCCGCGGCCAGCAGCGGCAGCCGGCGATGACGTCGCGGTGAAAGTGCATCGTGCCCTTGGGCACGCCGGTGGTGCCCGAGGTGAAGGCCATCAGCGCCGTGTCGTCGGCGGCGGTGTCCACGCTCGCGAACGCGGGCGGCTGCGCCGCCATCTCGGCCTCGAGCGAAGCCGCGCCCTCGTCGCCGTTGAAGAGCAGCGGCACGCCCAGCTGCGGGCACTCGGCCCGCACCGCCAGCAGCGCGTCGGCGATGCGCGCATCGCACAGCGCGTGCGTGATCTGCGCCTTGTCGATGATGGCCTTCAATTCGCGCTCGCGCAGCAGCGGCATCGAACCGACCGCGATGCCGCCGGCCTTCATCACGGCGAGCCAGCAGGCGGCGTACATGGGCGTGTTGGCGCCGCGCAGCAGCACGCGGTTGCCGCTGACCATCCCCATGCGATGGACGAGCACGCCGGCGATGCGGCAGACGCGCGCGTGCAGCTCGGCGTAGGTCCACGAGAAGGTCTTGCCTTCGCGTTCGCCGATCAGCGCGATGCGATCGCCGTGGCCCTGCTCGATCCAGCGGTCGAGCAGTTCGGCGGCGACGTTCAGGCGCTCGGGCAACTGCAGCTCCGGCCGCTCGAAGATGAACTCGGGCAGGGCCGAGGGCGGCGGCAGGTTGTCGCGGGCAAAGGTGTCGACGTAGGCGCTCGTGGCCATGGGTGGGTGCTCCGAAGACGGATGAGAGGGATGCTGCGATGATCCCGCCATCGCCGCGCGGCGGAACCGGGGAAAGCGCCGATGCGGGTCGAATGCCGGGCGCATGCACGAAGGATTCTTTGACGATATAGTTTAGAAGTCAACTAATTGAACCCTCGCCGCGAGGCGCCCCCACGAGGCCGCCTCGCGGCCATCCGCGGGAAGCGCTGCCGCGCCTGCCATGCACGGAAAGCTCTGGGACATCTCACCGCCGGTGGACGCGCACTCGCCCGTCTTCCCCGGCGACACGCCTTATCGGCAGCACTGAGCCGCCACGCTCGGCCCGGGCTGCCCGGTCAACGTCAGCGCGATCACGCTGTCGCCGCACGTCGGCGCGCATGCCGACGCGCCCCTGCATTACGCGCCGGAGGGCGAGGCCATCGGCGCGCTGCCGCTTGCGCCCTTCCTCGGGCGCTGCCGCGTCGTCCACGCCATCGGCTGCGGGCCGCTGGTGCGCTGGGAGCATCTCGCGCACGCGCTCGTCGAGCTGCCGCCGCGCGTGCTCGTGCGCACCTGCAGGCATGCCGTGCAGGACCGCTTCGACGCGCAGCTCACCGCCTTCGCCCCCGAGACCGTCGAGCGCCTCGCCGATGCCGGCGTGCAGTTGATCGGCATCGACACCGCCAGCATCGATCCCGCAGAGAGCAAGACGCTGCCACGCCACCAGGTGATCCGCCGCCGCGGCCTGCGCGTGCTCGAGAACCTGGTGCTGGACGAGGTCGCCGAGGGCGACTACGAATTGATCGCGCTGCCGCTGCGCCTGATGAGCGCCGACGCTTCGCCGGTGCGCGCGGTGCTGCGCGCCCTGCCCTGATCCGAAGGAGAGCCCATGACCCTGCCCGACCGCCCCGCCGCGCTGGCGCTGGACGCCGCCGACCCGCTGGCCCCGCTGCGCGCGCAGTTCGAGATCCCCCCGGGGCTGATCTACCTCGACGGCAACTCGCTGGGCGTGCTGCCCCGGGCGACCGCGGCACGCGTGCAGCAGGTCGTGCAGCAGGAGTGGGGCCAAGGCCTCATCGGCAGCTGGAACAGCGCCGGCTGGATGGCGCTGCCGCAGCGCGTGGGCGACAAGATCGCGCGCCTGGTCGGCGTCGGCGAGGGCGAGATGGTGTGCGCCGACTCGACCTCGATCAACCTCTACAAGGTGCTGGCCGCGGCGCTGTCGATCGTGCAGGCCGATGCCGGCGCGGCCTCGCGCCGCGTGGTCCTCTCCGAACGAAGCAACTTCCCGACCGACCTCTACATCGCCGAGGCGATCTGCCGCGAGCGCGGCTTCACGCTCGAACTGGCCGAGGCCGACGGGATCCCGGCCCGGCTCGATGCGCGCGTGGCGGTGCTGATGCTCACGCACGTCAACTACCGCAGCGGGCGCATGCACGACATGGCCGCGCTGAGCGCTGCGGCGCACGCGGCCGGGGCCCTCGCGGTCTGGGACCTCGCGCACAGCGCCGGCGCGGTGCCGCTGGCGCTTGCGCGCGACGGCGCCGACTTCGCCATCGGCTGCGGCTACAAGTACCTCAACGGCGGCCCCGGCGCGCCGGCCTTCGTCTGGGTGCATCCGCGTCATGCCGGGCGCTTCTGGCAGCCGCTGGCGGGGTGGATGGGGCACGCCGCGCCCTTCGAGTTCACGCCCGAGTACCGGCCGGCCGCGGGCATCGCGCGCTACCTCTGCGGCACGCCCGCGGTGCTGGCGATGGCCGCGCTCGAGTGCGGCGTCGACACCGTGCTGGCCGCCGAGCCGCTGGGCGGCATGGCCGCGCTGCGCGCCAAGTCGCTGGCGCTCACCACGCTCTTTGCCGAGCTGGTCGAAGCGCGCTGCGCCGGGCATGGCCTGTCGCTCGTCTCCCCGCGCGAGGCCGACCGCCGCGGCTCGCAGGTCTGCCTGACGCGCACCGAAGGCGGCTACGCGATCATGCAGGCGCTGATCGCGCGCGGCGTCGTCGGCGACTTCCGCGCCGGCAGCGGCGCGCTGCCCGACATCCTGCGCTTTGGCTTCACGCCGCTCTACACGCGCTTCGTCGACGTCTTCGACGCGGTCGAGCATCTGCACCAGGTGCTTCTCACCGGCGAGTGGAGGCGGCCGGAGTTCAACCGCCGCCAGGCCGTGACCTGAGCGCGGGCTCGACCCGCACGCGCCCTCACTCCACCACCCCTCGAAGGAGAACGCCGCTTGAGCCCCGCCGATCCCCATCCCGAACGCGGCGAAGACCTCGTGCGCGCCGAGCGCGCCAAGCTCGACTTCAGCCGCGACATGGCCTATGGCGACTACCTGCACCTCGACCAGGTGCTGAGCGCGCAGCATCCGCTGTCGCCCGCGCACGACGAGATGCTCTTCATCATCCAGCACCAGACCAGCGAGCTGTGGATGAAGCTGATGCTGCACGAGCTGCAGGCCGCCGCGGCCAGCGTCGCCGCCGACCGCCTGCAGCCGGCCGTCAAGATGCTGGCGCGCGTGGCGCGCATCATGGAGCAGCTCGTGCACGCCTGGGACGTGCTGGCGACGATGACGCCGCCCGAGTACAGCGCGATGCGCGGCTACCTCGGCAGCAGCAGCGGCTTCCAGAGCTGGCAGTACCGCTGCATCGAGTTCGGCCTGGGCAACAAGAACGCCGCCATGCTGAAGCCGCACGAGCACCATCCGGCGCGGCTGGCGGCGGTGCGCGCGGCCTTCGAGGCGCCCTCGCTCTACGACGAGTCGCTGCGCCTGCTGGCGCGGCGCGGCCTGCCGGTGCCCGCGAGCCATCTCCAGCGCGACTGGACCCAGCCCTACGAGGCGAGCGACGCCGTCGCCGCCGCCTGGCTCGAGGTCTGCCGCGACCCCGAGCGCCACTGGGACCTCTACCAGCTCGGCGAGGAGCTCACCGACCTGGAAGACGCCTTCCGCCTCTGGCGCTTTCGCCACGTGACGACGGTCGAGCGCATCATCGGCTTCAAGCGCGGCACCGGCGGCACCAGCGGCGTCGGCTACCTGCGCAAGATGCTCGACGTCGTGCTGTTCCCCGAGATCTGGAAGCTGCGCACGGACTTGTAGCGCGATCCCGCGCGCACGCTCAGACCGTCGCCGCCGCGGCCTTGACGCGTGGGTAGAAGTTGCGGTCCTCGTCGCGCATGCGCTCCCACAGGCAACGCAGCGTCTCGTTGGCCGCGGCGCGGAAGCCCGCGGCGTCGGCGCGCACGCGCTGCTCGGTGTTCCAGCGCCCGGCGAAGGCGGTGAAGGCCTCGACGATGGGGGCCATGCCGGTCTGGAAGCGCGTGCCAAGGCTGGCGAGGGCGGCGTCGCCCGAGCGCTGCAGCGCCGGGTAGAGGGCGCGGTCTTCCGCCGCCAGGTGCAGCTTGATGATCGAGCTCATCGCGACCACTTCGCCTGCGATGGCCCTGGCGTTCTCGTCCACCCCGACGCGGCTGAGGCGGCGCAGGTTGTCGATGTGACGCAGGATCGCGAGGTGCTGCTGCTCGAACTTGTCGATGTTCATCGGGCGACTCGGGTAGTGGTACGGCTTGGCGCCCGATGGCCTGGCGGCATGGGCCCTCCTTCTCTCGGCGCCGTGAAGGGAATTCACGATAAGTGAAAACCCTTGTTCGCGGAAATGTTCACGCACCGACCTGCCGGCTGCCGCGGCGGCCGCCGGCCCGAGCCCGAGCGCAGGCTACTGGTAGACGACGACCCGGTCGCCGACCTTCACCTGCTCGTAGAGCCACTTGGCGACCTGGTAGTCGCGCAGCTGGCTGCAGCCGTGCGAACCGCTTTCGTAGCCCTTGTCGGCGAAGTCCTGCGAGAAGTGGATCGCCACGTTGCCGTCGTAGAAGATGGCGTAGGGCATGGGCGTGCGCTCGCCGAAGATCTTCGAGACGGTGTCGGCGTTCATGTACCAGATGCGGAATTCGCCCTCCGGGCTCTCCCAGCCCGGCCGCGCGAAACGGGCCTCGCGCGTGAAGCGCACCGCACCGTCGACGACGTAGGACATCTTGCGCTGCTGCTTGGAGATGCAGACCACGCGCCCGCTGGCGCAGCGCGGGTCGAGCTCCTGCGACAGGCTGCTGGCCGGCGCCGCGTCGAACAGCTCGGCGTAGCGCGGGTTGCGCGTGCGGCGGATCAGCGGCGCCCAGCTGCGCTCGTCCATCACCTCGCTGGCGGGCAGGCCCAGGCGCACGCGCCAGGCGGCCACCGCCTGCTGCGTCGGCTCGTCGAATCGACCGTCGATCGCGCCCTTGTAGACGCCGACCTGCTTCAGCCGATGCTGCATCTCCTTGACGTAGCCGGGCTGGGTCGAGGCCGTGAACCAGGGGCCGATGTCGGTGTTGCTCAGTTCCGCGGCGGTGGGCGGCTTGGAGCGTGCGGCAAGCGCCTCCCAGGTCTTGCCGTCGACGATGCCGCTGGCCCGCAGGCCGACCTCGCGCTGGAACTTGAGGACCGCCTCGCGGGTGCGCCCGTCGAAATGGTCATCGACATCGTAGACGGCCAGGAACTTCGCCTGCCGCAACCGCACCTGCAGTTCGCGCACCAGCGGCGAGCGCATGCGCGGGCGCAAGTCCTGCGGCAGCGGCAGTAGCGCCTCGGTCGCCGTGCGGGCGGCTGCGGCAGCGGCAGCCGCAGCCGCATGAGCTGTCGTCGACGCCTCTGCCGCCCGTGCGTGGCCACCCAGGGCGGCGACAAGCGCACCCAGCACGAGCGCGTGCACAAGCGTCAGGGTCCGCGGCGGGGGACGTGAGCCGGATGGGGATCGGGGCTGGGATCGGAAGGGCGGTCGGAACAAGGGGCTGGGGTCGGCGGGGTTCGGGCTCATCGCGCGAAATTATGCGTTGCGGCGGACGCAGCGCAGGCGCGCGCCGCAGCCGCGCGCTGCTGCACGCGCCAAATGTCACCGTGGGCAGCTCAGTCCAGCCGCAGGCCGATGGCCTTGACGAGGCTGCCGAAGCGCTCGCGCTCGTGATCCTGGTGTTCGACGAAGGCCTCGCGGCTCATCGGCGCGGCCTCGGCGCCAAGCGCACGCAGCACCTGCACCACCTCGGGCCGTACCAGCGCCTTGTTGACCTCGTCGTGCACGCGCGCAAGCACCGCCGCCGGGGTGCCCTTGGGCGCGTAGATGCCGAACATCGTGTCGGCGTTGAAGCCCTTCAAGCCCGCCTCGTCGAGCGTGGGCACGTCCGGGAAGAGCGGCGAGCGCTTGGGGCTGCCGATGGCCAGCAGCCGGATCTTGCCCTCCTTCAGGTGCTTGAGGCCTGGACCCGGATCGAACCAGAAGTTGAGCTGCCCGTTGAGCACGTCGATCAGCGCGGGGCCCGCGCCCTTGTAGGGCACGTGCGTCGTCTTCACGCCGGCCATGCGGTCGAACATCTCGGCCGCGAGGTGCGGCGAGCTGCCCTGCCCCGGCGTGCCGTAGCTCAGCTTGCCCGGGTTGGCCTTGGCGTAGGCGATGAAGTCCTGCACCGTCTTCACCGGCAGCGCGTCGTTGACCTCCAGGTAGACCAGCACGCGCGCCACCGCGGCCACCGGCACCAGTTCCTTCTCGGGGTCGTAGCCCATTTTGGTGTAGATGAGCGGGTTGATGGTGATGGCGCCGCCGGAGCTCATGAGGAAGGTGTAGCCGTCGCCGGCCGCGCGCGCGACCTCGAGGCCGCCGATGTTGCCGCCGGCCCCGGGCTTGTTCTCGATCACCAGCGGCTGCTTCAGCGCCTCCGACAGATGCGGCCCGAGCGCACGCGCCATCGCATCGGCCGCGCCGCCGGGCGGGAAGTTGACGACGAGGCGGATCGGCTTGGCCGGCCAGGTGTCGGCCAGCGCGCTGCCGGCGAGGGCCAGCCCGGCGAGAAGACTCAGCAGGAGGCGGCGAGGCATGAGGTTCATCGTGAAGGCTCCGGAAACTGGGGCGCGCAAGGCCCCGGGGCGGCTGGCCCTGGAAATCATCCACCGCCAAGCCAGGCTGGCAAGCACTCTCGCCAGCGCAACCGGGCCCAGCAATGAGGCAAAACACGTAGAAGCGTCGCGTGCAGGCTGCAGCGATGCGCCTTGGTTAGAGTCGCGGCCCATGTCTGCCCGGCCGCCGCTGCTGTTCGCGCTCCAGGGCCCGTGGCGGCGCGTCTTCTACGTCGCCGTCTACGAGGCGCTGGCGATCGCCGTCGTCACCCTCGCGCTGCTGATCGGCGAGCAGGACCTGCCGACGGCCAGCGGCCTGGCCATCGGCAGCTCGGCCATCGCCATGGCCTGGAACGGGGTCTTCAACGTCTTCTTCGAGCGCTGGGAAGCGCGCCAGCCGGTGCGCGGGCGCAGCGCCAGGCGCCGCATCGCGCACGCCCTCGGCTTCGAGGGAGGCCTCACCTTCTGGCTCGTGCCCTTCATGGCCTGGTGGCTGGACGTGGGCCTGTGGCCGGCGCTGCTGCTGGACCTGGCGATGCTGCTCTTCTTCCTCGTCTACACCTTCGTCTTCACCTGGGCCTTCGACCGCCTGTTCGGGCTGCCGGCGGCCGCCGCCTGAGGGCGACGCGGCCGCCCGTCACGCGCCACGCAGCTCAGGCCCGCTCGCCGACCCAGCCCGCCACCGAGGCCAGCGCCTTGGGCAGCGCGGCGGCGTCGCTGCCGCCGGCCATCGCCAGATCCGGCTTGCCGCCGCCCTTGCCGCCGACCTGGGCGGCGACGAAGTTGACGAGCTCGCCGGCCTTCACGCGGCCCATCGCGTCGGCGGTGACGCCCGCGGCGAGCTGCACCCTGCCGCCCTCGACCGCGGCGAGCACGATGGCCGCGCTCTTCAGCTTGTTCTTGAGCTGGTCCAGGGTCGTGCGCAGCGTGGCCGCGTCGGCACCGTCCAGGCGTGCGGCGAGCACCTTCAGGCCCTTCACGTCGACCGCCTTCGCGGCAAGCTCGTCGCCCTGCGCCGAGGCCAGCCGCCCCTTGAGCGCGGTGACTTCCTTCTCGAGCGTGCGCGCGTGCTCGAGCACCGCATCGACGCGGCCGTCGACTTCGGCGGGTGCCACCTTCAGGCGTGCGGCCACGCGTTCGAGCCTGCCTTCGAGCTGCTGCAGGTAGGCCAGCGCGTTGTCGCCGGTGACCGCCTCGACGCGACGCACGCCCGCAGCGATCCCGGTCTCGGCGACGATCTTGAAGAGGCCGATGTCGCCGCTGCGCTGCACGTGCGTGCCGCCGCAGAGCTCGCGGCTCGTGCCGATGTCGAGCACGCGCACCTCGTCGCCGTACTTCTCGCCGAAGAGCATCATCGCGCCGAGCTTCTGGGCTTCTTCCAGCGGCAGCACGCGCGCCTGCGTCGCGGTGTTGGCGAGGATCTCGGCGTTGACGATGGCCTCGACCTGCGCGATCTGCGCCTCGCTCATCGGGTGGTTGTGCGCGAAGTCGAAGCGCGTGCGCTCCGGCGTCACGAGCGAACCCTTCTGCTGCACGTGGGCGCCCAGCACCTCGCGCAGCGCCTTGTGCATCAGGTGCGTGACGCTGTGGTTGCGCATGGTGCGCGCGCGCGGCTCGGCATCGACGCGGGCGACGAAGCCGTCGCCGAGCTCGACCTCGCCCTCGACGATGCGGCCCTGGTGGCCGTGCACCGCGGCCTGGATCTTCACCGTGTCCTCGACCAGCACGCGCGCGCGCGCGTTGCGCAGCTCGCCGCGGTCGCCGACCTGGCCGCCGCTCTCGGCGTAGAAGGGCGTGTGGTCGAGCACGACGACGACGTCGTCGCCGGCCTTGGCCCGGGTCACCGCGCTGCCGTCGACGTAGATCGCCACCACCTTGCTGTGCTCGCACACCAGGTGCTCGTAGCCGTGGAAGTCGGTGTCGTCGCCGGTGTAGGAAAGCCCGGCCGCCATCTTGAACTTCGCCGCGGCGCGCGCCTGTTCGCGCTGGCGGTTCATCGCGGCGTTGAAGCCGGCCTCGTCCACTGCCACGCCGCGCTCGCGGCAGACGTCGGCGGTGAGGTCCAGCGGGAAGCCGAAGGTGTCGTGCAGCTTGAACGCGGTCTCGCCGTCGAGCTGCTGCGCGCCCTGGGCGAGCGCCGCTTCGAGGATCTCCATGCCGTTGGCGATGGTCTGGAAGAAGCGCTCCTCCTCGACCTGCAGCACTTCGGTGACGCGCACCGCCTCGCGGCGCAGCTCGGGGTAGGCCTCGCCCATCTCGGCGGCCAGCGGCAGCACGAGTTTATGGAAGAAGGGCTTGCGCGCGCCCAGCTTGTAGCCGTGGCGGATGGCGCGGCGGGCGATGCGGCGCAGCACGTAGCCGCGGCCCTCGTTGCCGGGGATGACGCCGTCGGTGACGGTGAAGGCGCAGGCGCGGATGTGGTCGGCGATGACCTTGAGGCTCGGCGTCTGCAGGTCCTTGACCCAGTCGGCGTCACGCGCCCCGCCGGCATCCAGCACCGCGTCGCGCGTGGCCGCGAGCAGGGTCGCGAAGAGGTCGATCTCGTAGTTGCTGTGCACATGCTGCAGCACCGCGGCCAGGCGCTCCAGGCCCATGCCGGTGTCGACACTGGGCTTGGGCAGGCGGTGCATCGTGCCGTCTTCGGTGCGGTTGAACTGCATGAAGACGTTGTTCCAGATCTCGATGTAGCGGTCGCCATCCTGCTCCGCGCTGCCCGGCGGGCCGCCCGCGACCTCGGGGCCGTGGTCGTAGAAGATCTCGCTGCACGGGCCGCAGGGGCCGGTGTCGCCCATCATCCAGAAGTTGTCGGACTGGTAGCGCCCGCCCTTGTTGTCGCCGATGCGCACGATGCGCTCGGCCGGCAGGCCGATCACCTTGTGCCAGATGTCGTAGGCCTCGTCGTCCTCCTCGTAGACGGTGGCCCACAGGCGCTCGGGCGGCAGCTTGAAGTAGACGGTCAGCAGCTCCCAGGCGTACTTCAGCGCGTCGTGCTTGAAGTAGTCGCCGAAGCTGAAGTTGCCGAGCATCTCGAAGAAGGTGTGGTGCCGCGCCGTGTAGCCCACGTTCTCGAGGTCGTTGTGCTTGCCGCCGGCGCGGATGCACTTCTGCGCCGTCGCCGCGCGCTGGTAGGGCCGCTTGTCGAAGCCGAGGAACACGTCCTTGAACTGGTTCATGCCCGCGTTGGTGAAGAGCAGCGTCGGGTCGTCGCCCGGAACGACCGGGCTGGAAGCGACGACCTGGTGCCCCTTGGAGGCGAAGTAGTTCAGGAAGGTGGAGCGGATCTCGGCGGCTTTCATGTCGGCACCAGGGTCGAAGGATCGGGATAGAGACGGATGCCCGCGCGCGGCGCGGCGCGCACCATGTCGGCATCGAAGGTCGCCAGCGCCGCGCGTTGGCGCAGCGCCAGCTCGAAGTAGAGGCTGTCGTAGGCCGAGAGCCCGTAGGCGCGCGCGCATTCCAGGTTGCGCGGCACGTCGATGGGCTGGGCATCCACCGTCGGCGCAAGCGCGAGGATGGCGGCCAGCGCCTGGCCGACGCGCTCGGGCGGCGCCGCGCCGCGGCGCTCGGCCTGCACCAGCGCGTTGGCGATCTCGGCGTTCCAGATCGGCGGCACGATCAACTCACAGTCGCGCAAGGCCTCCAGGCCCGCGGCTGCCGGACGCGGCGCGCCGGTGTGCAGCACGTAGCGCAGCACGAAGGAGGCGTCGAGCACGACGGCGTCCGGCGCCGGATCGGTCGGCTTCACGCGCGGCCCTGCCCGATCAGCTCGGCCAGCGTCGCGCCCTGCACCTCGATCGGCTCGAAGGCCTGCAGCGCGGCCAGGGCACGCTCGCGTTGGCGATGGCGCGCACCCGCCGCGTGCGCCACCGGCACGATGCGGGCCACGGGTTTGTTGTGGCGCGTGATCACCACCTCGTCGCCGCGCTCGGCGCGCGCGATGAGTTCGGAGAGATGCGTCTTGGCCTCGAACAGGCCCACGGTGCTCATGCTCTGCGCCTTGGCTCGTCTGGTTGATTCAACCAGATTTTAGATCGACGCAGCGGCGGCCAGGTCCCACGGCGCGATCAATCCAGCCCCGTCTGCGCCCGCCAGGCGCGCGCCTGGCCATCGAGCCAGTCGCGCAGGGCGACGAGTGCCGGATGGTGCGCCTTGGCCTCGGGGTAGATGAGGCGGTAGCTGCGGTCGCTGTAGTGCGGGCGCTCCACCAGCACGCGCAAGCGGCCCTCGCGCAGCGCCGGCTCGGCCAGCAGCTGCGGCACGAGCGCCGCGCCCTGGCCGCGGCTAGCGGCGGCGATGAGCATCGAGAACAAGTCCATGCGCGGGCCGGCGAGGTCGCCCTCGACGTGCAGGCCCTGCGCCTCGAACCAGCCGCGCCAGGCCTGCGGGCGCGTGGCCATCTGCAGGAGCGGCAGCCGCGCGACGTCGGCGGCGCGCAGGCGCGTGCGCGAGGGCAGCCGTGCGGCCAGCAGCTCGGGGCTGGCCACCGCGACCATCGATTCGCGCATCAGGTGCAGCGAGTCGCTGCCCGGCCAGGGCGCGCCGCCGGCGTGCAGCGCGGCGTCCAGGCCGCTGTCCTCGAACAGGAAGGGCTGGATGCGCGTCGTCAGGTTGAGCGTGATGTCCGGGTGGCGCGCGTGGAAGTCGGAGAGCCGCGGCAACAGCCATTCGGTGGCGAAGGTCGGCACGACGCCGAGCTCGAGCACGCCGCGCCCGCTGCCGCTGGCCATCAGCGAGAGCGTGTCGCGCTCGATCTCGTCCAGCCGCGCGCGCACCGTGCGGCCGTAGGCTGCGCCCGCCTCGGTCAGCAGCACGCCGCGGCGGCCGCGGCGAAAGAGCTTGACGCCAACAAACGACTCGAGGCCGGCGATCTGGCGGCAGACCGCGCTCTGCGTCACCGACAGCTCCTCGGCCGCCCCGGTGTAGCTGCCGTGGCGGGCCGCGGCCTCGAAGGCTGCGAGCGCGGCGGTGGACGGGATCTTGCGGCGCATGCTTGGTTTCGGTGTGCGTTCTGCGAATACCAGAGTGCAAGAATAGCGGTTGTCATGGCGCGCGGGCATGCCGAGAATCCGCGTTGATCTCAACGCAGCCGGAGCACGACATGACTTCTTCGAACAGCAAGGTGAGCTTTCACTGGGACGACGCGCTGCTGCTCGACCAGCAGCTCACCGACGACGAGCGCGCCGTGCGCGACGCCGCCCACGCCTACTGCCAGGACAAGCTGCTGCCGCGCGTGCAGCTGGCCTTCCGCGAGGAGAAGACCGACGCGACCATCTTCCGCGAGATGGGCGAGCTCGGCCTGCTGGGCGCCACCATCCCCGAGAGCTACGGCGGCGCCGGCCTGAACTACGTCTGCTACGGCCTGATCGCGCGCGAAGTCGAGCGCGTGGATTCGGGCTACCGCTCGATGATGAGCGTGCAGAG
>CAUJJO010000294.1 GCA_963205125.1 Pseudomonadota bacterium
CGCGCTGCGCGAAGTGGTGAGTGGCAAGACCGAAGCGCTCTACGGCCACCATTACGACGTGGATGCCGAGGTGACGATCACCGCCGGCGCGACGCAAGCCATCCTCACCGCCATTCTGTGCTGCGTGCATCCGGGCGACGAGGTCATCGTGCTCGAGCCCTGCTACGACAGCTACGGCCCCGGCATCGAGCTCGCCGGCGGCGTGGTCGTGCGCGTGCCGCTCGTGCCGGGGAGCTTTCGCCCCGACATCGCGCGCATCGCCGCGGCGATCACGCCGCGCACGCGTGCGCTCATGCTGAACTCGCCGCACAACCCCAGCGCCACGGTGTGGACGCGGCAGGAGATGCAGGCCCTGGACGCGCTGCTGGCGCCGACCGACATCGTGCTCGTCAGCGACGAGGTCTACGAGCACATGGTCTTCGACGGCCAGCCGCACGTCAGCGCAAGCAGCCTGCCGGGGCTTGCCGCGCGCGCCTTCGTCATCTCGAGCTTCGGCAAGACCTTTCACGTCACCGGCTGGAAGGTCGGCACCGTGGCCGCGCCGACGGCGCTGATGGCCGAGTTCCGCAAGGTGCACCAGTTCAACGTCTTCACCGTCAACACGCCGATGCAGCACGGCCTGGCGCGCCACCTCGCCGACCCCGGGCCCTACCGCACGCTGCCGGCCTTCTACCAGCGCAAGCGCGACCTCTTCCGCGAGGGCCTCTCGCGCACGCGGCTCGTGCCGCTGCACACCCAGGGCAGCTACTTCCAGTGCGTCGACTACCGCGCGGTGAGCGCGCTCGGCGAGGCCGAGTTCTGCCGCTGGCTCACGCGCGAGATCGGCGTCGCCGCGATCCCGCTCTCGGCCTTCTACGAAGGCGGCTTCGAGCAGGGCATCGTGCGCCTGTGCTTTGCCAAGAAGGACGAAACCCTGCTGCAGGCGCTGCAGCGGCTGGAACGCGTCTGACGACGAGCGCGACGACCGGGACGATCGCGACGGTGGACGCGGCACGCGGCGTCGCCGCGCCCGGCTTCAGCCGCCGTTGCGGCGGCGGCGGCCCTTGCCGAGCGTGGCCGGATCGGTTTCGCCGAACAGGCTGTGCGGGCTCATCGGCTGCGTCACGTCGAGGTCGATGGGCACGGTGGGCTGGTCCAGCGACATCAGGTCCGAATCCTCGGCCGGCGGCAGGTCCTCGAGCGACATCGGCTGCGTGTGCTCGCCGCTCTCGCTGATCGGCAGCAGCACGTCGACCTTGCCCGATTCGAGCGACTCGCGGTCCAGCAGGTCGCGCGCCAGCGAGTAGAGGAAGATCACGTCGCGATAGGCCGGCAGGTCGAACAGCTCGCCGCGCGCCTTGCGAAAGAGCAGCGCCTCGAGCTCGGCCATCGCATCCAGCGGCACCGGCCAGACCTGCTGCAGGCGGGCGACGATCGCCGGGTAGTCCTCCAGCGCGCGGCCTTCGCTGGCGTCGGCGTCCCACTGCGGCGCGTAGGCGTTGAAACGATGGTTGAAGCGGGCGCGCGTGCGCTCGTAGGCTTCGTGATCGCCGCGGCGGCGATAGATCTCGAGCAGCTTGAGATAAGGCATCGGGCTGCCGCCGCCGGTCTTGCGCAGGTGGTCGACGAGCAGGTCGATCGCCGCGTCCTCCTGCCCGAGCACGACGAAGAACTCGGCCTGCTGCTCGAGGTCGATCAACTCCTCGATCGAGACGTCGCGCGACTCGTCCTCATCGCCCCGCCAGCCCACCGGCAGCACCTCGGTGCGTTCGACCGCGCTCATGCCGCCGCGGGGGCCATCGCCCGCGGCGGACTCGGCGCCCGGCGACAGCAGCCCCGGGCTGGTGCTCGAATAGCTGTCGCTGGACGTCGGCGGCGCACCGGCCAGCGTGTCGGTCGTGCCGGCACGCAGCGCGCTGGCCGCCGAGTGCGCATGCGGTTGTGCGAGCGCGTGCCCGTGCTCCGGCCCCGGCCCCGTCGCTCCCTGCGCAACGCGCGCCCAGGCCTGCTGGCTCTGCTGCTGCAGCCGGCGCAGCCTCGAGAGCAACCAGGCGCACAGCAGCGTGAGCAGGACCGCCAGCGCAAGCAGCCACGGCGTCCATTGCCCGCGCGCATCGGCCTCGGCCGCGCGCTGGCGCAGCTCGAGCAGCGCCTGGCGATCGGCGGCGCTGTCGGCCCGCATGCGCTCGATCGCCTGCTCGAGCGCGGCAACGCGCGCCGCGGCAGCCGAAGCCGCCTCGGCAGCCGCCTGCGCGCGCGCGTCTTCGATGGCCTGTGCCTGCGCCTGCGCCCGAACCGTCGCTTCGGCGGCGGCCAGGCGGGCCGAATCACCCGCACCGGCACCCGCCGCCACCCACGGCTCGGCGTCCAGGCGCAGCCGTGGCCGCTCGCGCGGCGCAGCCGGCGCCGCAGGCGACTCGGCGGCCGGCGCGCGCGGCGCAACGCGTCGACGCTTGGGCCTGGGTGCGGCTGCGGGCGCCGCTTCGGCGGTGTCGCGTGCGCGCTCCCGTGCGGTCTGCACGGGCTGCGGGAGCTGCGTGGTGGGCGACGCGCGTGGTCGCTGCGGCGTCGTCGCCGTGCCTGCGGCCGGCGCTGTGGCAAGGTCTGCCGGCGGCAAGGCCTGCGCACCATCGGTCTGTGCAAGTGCAAGCGGTGCGCTCGGCGCGGCGGCGGCCACCGGGTCGGCAAAGACGACGAAGCGCCGCTGCAACTTCGTCGGACAGCCCAGCGACAGCGTCATCGCCACCAGCGGCTCGTCCATCGGCACCGTGGTGCGCACGCGCAGCACCTGCGCGTCGCCGCGACGCTCGAGCCGGGCGCGAACCTGCGTGGACGCGAGGCGCGTCTCGCCGACCACGATGTCGGCGGCCACGCATTCGGGATTGAGCGTCTCCCCCGGGTCGAGCTGCAGGCCGATGACGTGATCCAGCGGCTGCCCCAGCGTCGTCGACGGCTCCACCGGCGCGAAGCCCAGGGCCCCCGCATCGAAGGCCGCCAGAGCCAGCAGGCAAGGAACGATGAGGGTCGAAAGCCGCTTCTTCTGCATGCGAAAACGCGTGGTGGCAGCGCGCGGCGACTCTAGCACGAAGGCCTCGCGCCACCGCCGCCGCACCACGCGCCGACGCCCCCTCGGCGGGCGCGCCGCGGGCATCGCGCCTAGGCCTCGTCGTCGGTGTCGATGCGTGCGCTGCGCGCCTCGCGCAGCGCGATCTCGAAGACGCGCAGATAGGGCTCGAAGCTCAGCGCCGAGGCCTCGTCGACCTCGGCGCGCAGCGTCATCTTGCCGCGGTTGACCATCAGCACGAAGGCCGAGGAGGCTTCGCTGCGCAGCGCCAGCAGCGCCGGGCCCAGCGTGCCGCCCAGCCACTGGCGCAGCCACGAGGCGGCACTGGCGGCGGCGGCGTAGCGCTCCTGCAGCGCGCCGAGCTCGGCGCGGCCGAGCTTGGGGTACATCACCACCCAGCGCATCTCGGCGGGCGTGTCGGTGTCCAGGCGCGTCTGCACGCCCTCGACGTACTGCTCGAACATCGTCTTCTCGATCGCCTCCTGCAGGGGGCGGTTGAGGACGATCGCCTGCAGCTCGGGCGGCAGCGGCAGGGCCGCTCGGATGCGCAGCTCCTGCCCGAGCACGTAGGGCCGCTGCGACGGCCCCCATTCGAGCCGCCAGGGCAGTTCGCCGGACTTGCCGTCGATGATCACGCCGTTGCCCTCGCGCGGCGTGCGGATCTGCACCTGCGCGCGCCGCGACCAGTCGGTGAACGAGCCCAGCTCCGCCGTCGCCCCGGAGCCCGTCTCCGGCTGCGCCCTGCCGGACAGCCAACGCTTGAAGCCTTCGAGCATGGTTTAGAGTGCATCGACGCGGCCGCACGGCGCGGCCGGGGAAGCCTGAAGAAGGGATCCTGCGATGATCGAAGTGTATTCGTGGCCCACGCCCAACGGGCACAAGGTGCACATCATGCTCGAAGAGTGCGGCCTGCCCTACCGCGCCACCGCGGTGGACATCGGCCGCGGCGAGCAGTTCGAGCCGGCCTTTCTTGCCATCAGCCCGAACAACAAGATCCCCGCGCTGGTCGACCCCGAGGGCCCCGAGGGCCGGCCGATCAGCCTCTTCGAGTCGGGCGCGATCCTGCTCTACCTCGCCGGCAAGACCGGGCGCTTCCTGCCCGCCGGCACGCAAGGCAAGTACGAAGTGCTGCAGTGGCTGATGTTCCAGATGGGCAGCGTCGGGCCGATGCTCGGGCAGGCGCACCACTTCCGCGTCTACGCGCCGGAGAAGATCCCCTACGCGATCGAGCGCTACACGAACGAGGCGCGGCGACTCTACGGCGTCATGAACCGCCGCCTTGCCGCCAGCCGCTACCTGGGCGGCGCCGAGTACTCGATCGCCGACATCGCCGTCTTCCCCTGGCTGCGCAGCTGGAAGAACCAGGGCATCGACTGGAACGAGCACCCGCACCTCAAGGGCTGGTTCGACGAGATCGCCGCGCGCCCGGCCGTCGTGCGCGGGCTCGAGGTGCTGGCCGAGTGCCGGCGCCCGGTGCAGGACGAGCGTGCACGCGAGGCGCTCTTTGGCCAGGAGCAGTACAAGCTGCGCTGAAGAGCCGCCGCTGCTGTGGCCCCTCCACCTCCTAGAATCGCCCGCCCGCGCCGCAACGACCGCCGCGCGGGCTGCAACTGCCCGTAGCTCAACTGGATAGAGCAGCTGCCTTCTAAGCAGCAGGTCGGGGGTTCGAGTCCCTCCGGGCAGGCCAGTTCACGATGCCGGCGGCGAGCCGCGCCGACAGACACCGCTCGATCGATCCGATCCCCACGCGCCTTCACGCGTGGTGCAGGCCGCACCCTAGCCGCCGCGCTTGACCGGCTTGGGCTTGACGGTCTCGACCGGCGCCGGTTCGTGGGGCTTGGACTGGCCGATGCCCAGCTTGCCTGCGGCGGCGCTTGCGCCGCCCTCGACGGCCCTGGCACCCTTCTCGACGCCGGTGGCAACCCAGGATGCGCCGCGTTCGACGCCGCTGGCGGCCGCCTGCGCGCCGCGCTTGACGCCGCGCGTGCCGGCCTTGACGCCGCGGCGAACGCCGCTGGCGGCCGCCTCGGCACCATGCTCGATGGCCGCGCCGGTGCGCGTGGCGACCGACGAGGCCGCACCCAGCGCTTCGTCCACCTTCTCACCCATCGTGCTGGCCGTTGCAGGCGCGCCCAGCGCCAGCAGCGCCGCGGCAAGGAGCCCGCACGCCAGCAGGGGCGCCGACGGTCTCTGCGCTGCTTGTCGAGTCGATCTCATTCGTTCTTCCCCTTGCGCGGCCCCATTCGAACTACGCGCCAGCGATCATAGGACCGCGGCCGCGAATTCGCAGGCAGCGCAGGCAGGCCGCGTGGCGGCTGCGCTGGCGCGTGCCCTGGCCTCAGCGCAGCGCGCCGAAGCCGTGCCGCGCGAGGATGGCCTGGCCGTCGTCGGAGAGGATGAACCAGGCCAGGCGCCACGCCGGCTCGGGCGCGCCGCGCACGACCGTGAGCCCGTAGGTGGCGCCGACGGCGA
>CAUJJO010000295.1 GCA_963205125.1 Pseudomonadota bacterium
CGCCGATCACCGTGCCGTGGCCGCCGAGGAACTTGGTCGCCGAGTGGAAGAGGAGATCGGCGCCGTGCTCGAAGGGCTTCATCAGCCAGGGCGTGGTGAAGGTCGAGTCGACGAGCAGCGGCAGGCCGTGCTCGTGCGCGAGCGCCGCGAGCGCCGGCACGTCGAGCACCTCGAGCCCCGGGTTGCCGAGCGTCTCGCCGAAGAAGAGCCGCGTGTTCGGGCGGATCGCCGCGCGCCAGGCGTCGATGTCCAGCGGCGAGACGAAGCTGGTCTCGATGCCGAAGCGAGGCAGCGTGTAGGCCAGCAGGTTCTGGCTGCCGCCGTAGAGCGCGCTGCTGGCGACGATGTGCGCGCCGGCGCCGGCGATCGTCGTGATCGCCAGGTGCAGCGCCGCCTGGCCGCTGGCCACGGCGATCGCGCCGACGCCGCCTTCGAGCGCGGCAACGCGCTCCTCGAGCACCGCGTTGGTCGGGTTCGAGAGCCGGCTGTAGACGTGGCCCGAGCGCTCCATGTTGAAGAGGCTCGCGGCGTGCGCGGCGTCCTCGAAGACGAAGCTCGTGCTCAGGTGGATGGGCACGGCGCGCGCGCCGGTGGCGGGGTCGGGGGCGGCTCCGGCGTGCAGGGCCAGGGTGTCGAACGCGGGATCGGAATATCCGGCCATGGGGGTCTGCCTGCAAGGACTGGCGCGGCATTGTGGGCTATATTGATCCGCAGTCGGGGCTGCTTGCGCCGGGATCCATCCCGCTGGGCGCCCCGGCCGCAAGCGTCTTCCCTCGGTCTCCTTCGACATCCCTCGTCATTCCTCGGGAGTGCGTCATGAAAGTCACCGACATCCTGCGCGTGAAGGGCAACACCTTGTACACGGTGCGGCCGGACCTGCCGCTGGCCGACGCGGCGCGGACGATGGCCGAACTCGACATCGGCTCGCTGGTCGTCATGGAGCAGGGCGAACTGGTCGGCATGCTGACCTTTCGCGAGATCATCAAGGCGATTGCCGCCAACGGCGGCAGTTGCGGCCAGGGCGAAGTCGGCGCGGTGATGGACAGGCAGCCGATGACCTGCGCGCCCGAAACCGAGATGGACGAGGTGCGCCGCCTAATGCTCGAGAGCCACGCGCGCTACCTGCCGGTGATGGCCAAGCGCGACCTCATGGGCGTGATCAGCTTCTACGACGTCGCCAAGACGGTGGTCGAGGCGCAGGACTTCGAGAACCGCATGCTCAAGGCCTACATCCGCGACTGGCCCGAGGACGAGAGCGCACGCGCCAGCGCGGGCTGAATCGGGCTGCCTGAATGCGCCGCGCGCGTGCGCCGCGCGGAGTCACGCGGCATACACTGCGCGGCTGATCCATTCCCGCGCGCATGATGTCCGGCTCGACCTTCGGCGAGATCTTTCGCGTCACCAACTTCGGCGAAAGCCACGGCCCGGCGATCGGCTGCGTGATCGACGGCTGCCCGCCGGGGCTGGAACTGGCCGAGGCCGACATCCAGCACGACCTGGACCGCCGCCGCCCGGGCACGAGCCGCCACGTCACGCAGCGCAACGAGCCCGACGCGGTCGAGATCCTCTCCGGCGTCTACGAGGGGCGGACCACCGGCGCGCCGATCGCGCTGCTGATCCGCAACACCGACCAGCGCAGCAAGGACTACGGCAACCTGCTCGACACCTTCCGCCCGGGGCATGCCGATTACACCTACTGGCGCAAGTACGGCCTGCGCGACCCGCGCGGCGGCGGCCGCTCGTCGGCGCGGCTGACGGCGCCCACGGTGGCCGCCGGCGCGGTCGCGCGCAAGTGGATGAAGGAGCACTGCGGCACCCGCTTCGTCGGCTGGATGAGCGCGCTGGGCGGGATCGAGATCCCGTTCGAGGGCCTCGAGCACATCCCGCACAACCCCTTCTTCGCCGCCAACGCGAGCCTCGTCCCGCAGCTCGAGGCGCACATGGACGCGCTGCGGCGCTCGGGCGACAGCTGCGGCGCACGCATCGAGGTGCGCGCGCTGGGCATGCCCGTGGGCCTGGGCGAGCCGGTCTATGACCGGCTGGATGCCGACATCGCCTGGGCGATGATGGGCCTGAACGCGGTCAAGGGCGTCGAGATCGGCGACGGCTTCGACGTCGTCGCGCAAAGCGGCAGCTACCACGGCGACGAACTGACGCCCGAGGGCTTTGCCAGCAACCACGCCGGCGGCGTGCTCGGCGGCATCAGCAGCGGGCAGGAGCTGGTCGTGCGCCTGGCGGTCAAGCCGACCAGCTCGATCCGCCTGCCCAAGGCCTCGATCGACCGTGAAGGCAAGCCCACCGTCGTGCAGACGCTGGGCCGTCACGACCCCTGCGTCGGCATTCGCGCCACGCCGGTGGCCGAGGCGCTGCTGGCGCTCGTCGTCATCGACCACGTGCTGCGGCAGCGCGCCCAGTGCGCCGACGTGCGGCTGCCGATCCCGCCGATTCCCGCGCAGCGTCCGCTGTGAACCTGCCTGCGGCGACGTCGGCGCCCGGGCCGCGGCTGGGCGCCTTCGGCGCGCTGTGGTTCTGCTACTTCGCGACGGTCGGGATCTTCAACCCCTTCGCGCCGCTGTGGTTCAAGGAGCTGGGCTTCTCGACGCTGGCCATCGGCAGCCTGGCCTCGCTGCAGGCCTGGACGCGCGTGCTCGGGCCCTATGGCTGGGGCTGGCTGGGCGACCACGGGCGCTCGCGCGTGCGGCTGCTGCAGGCGGCGGCGGCGCTGTCGCTGCTGGCGGCCTGCGCGTTCCTGCTGGCGCGCGGCTACACCGCGATCGCCTGGGTGACGATGCTGCTCTTCATGGCCAACGGCGGCGTCGTGCCGCTGACCGAGACTTCGCTGGCCCAGCATCTCTCGCACGGCGGCGGGCTGGACGCCGGGCGCTACGGCCGCGTGCGCGTCTGGGGCTCGATGGGCTTCATCGTCGCCGTCGTGGTGTTCGGTCTCGTCTTCGAGCGTGGCGGCATCGGTCTCTTTCCGTGGACGCTGGCGCTGGTCTACGCGGCGCTGCTGGCGATGACGCTGCGGCTGCCGGCCGATGCGCAGGCGCCCGGCGGCCGTGCGGGCGCGCCGCCGGTGCTGGCCGTGCTGCGTCGGCGCGAGGTGCGCTGGTTCTTTGCCTCGGTCTTCTTCACGGTGCTTGCGCACAGCAGCGTCTACACCTTCTTCTCCCTCTATCTGGACGCGCTCGGCCACGGCAAGTCCACGGTCGGCATGCTGTGGGCGGTCTCGGTGACGCTCGAGATCGCCTTCTTCTGGTGGCAGGGGCGCGCCTTCGGCCGGCTTTCGCCGCACGCCTGGCTGCAGTGGGCGGCGGCCGCGGCGGTGCTGCGCTTCGTGCTGACGGCGGCCTTCGGCGCCTCGCTTGCGGTGCTCGTGCTGGCGCAGGCGCTGCACCTGCTGAGCTTCGCGGCGCACCACGCCGCCTGCATCGCGCTCATCACGCGCTGGTTCCAGGGGCCGCTGCGCGGGCGCGGGCAGGCGCTCTACACCGTGCTCGGCTACGGCCTCTCGGGCGTACTGGGCGGCGTCGGCGGCGGCTGGCTGAGCATGCGCCTGGGCCTGGCGGCAGTGTTCTGGGCCGGGGCGGCGGCCGCGGGAATCGGCTGGTGGTGCGCGCGCCGATCACGGGCGGTCGATGCCTGAGTTCGCCATGGCGTGATGCACGCGGCACGCGCGGCGGGCTCATCGCACCGATCCGCAGGTTCCGGCTTCAGATAGGCCGCCGCTTGCCGATAGCCCGGTCAGCGGCCCGTGTCCGGGGCCGTACCTGCCATGGCCGCCGCATCCCCGCCACCCCCGCTCGCCGTTCCGGCGCCGTCGTCGCAGCCGGCGGGCTGGTTGCGAACGCAGCTCATCGTCTACGGGGCGCTGCTGGCGATCGCGTTCAGCACGAGCTGGAACTACCTGCAGGCGCAGCGCATCATCGATGCGCGCGGCCGCGTCGCCGATGCCGTGCGGCTGACGGCGCAGGCCATGGCGCGCCTGCAGCACATCCCCGTCCTGACGGCCGAATTGCTGCAACAGGAAGGCGCCGGGCCGCCCGCTGTGCCGCGGGTCGCGGTTTCGCTCGCGCAGGCCCTGGCCGCGGCGGACGATTTCGCCGGGCGTGCCGAGGCGCTGGCCGGCACGCTGCTACGTGTCGATGACGCCAACCGGCCGCGCCTCATACAGGCGCGGCAGCGGGTGCAGGAGGCGCGCCGGCACATGGTGGAGGCCGGAACCTCGCTGCTCGGCCATGCCGGCACCGGCGGGCTGCAGGCGGCGACCGCGGCGGCACCGCTTCTGCTGCAGCGCACCGAGGATCTGAGCCGCCAGGCCACGTCGCTGCAGGGCGTGCTGCTCGATCGCGCCAGCGCGCTGCTGGCGCAGCAGGCGCGCGCTTCGCGGCTGGACACCGGCCTCACGCTGGCGATGCTCGCCCTGGCGCTGGCCTTCATCGTGCCGGCGCTGCGCCTCTTGCAGAAGCAGTCGCGTCGGCTGGCGCAGCAGGCCGCGGAGAACGAACGGCTGGCGCTGGTGGCCGAGCACACCGCGCACCTGGTGCTGATCACCGACGCGCAGGGGATCATCGTCTGGATCAATCGCGCCTTCACCCGCGTCAGCGGCTACGAGTGGGGCCAGGCGATCGGCCGCCGCCCGCGCGACCTGCTGGTCTGCGAGCAGACCGATGTGCCGACGATGGAGCGGCTGGAGCGCGCGCTGGCCGGCGGCGGGGCGGCGCAGGAAGCGATCCTGCACCGCGCGCGCGACGGCCGCCTCTACTGGGTCGCGCTCGACATCCAGCCGCTGTTCGATGCCCGGGGGCAGCTCAGCGGCTTCATCAGCGTGGCCACCGAGATCACCGAGCAGGTGACGCAGCAGCGACGCAGCGCGGCGCTGCTGGCGGCGCTGCCGACCGCGGTGGTGGTGCACGGGCCGCAGGGCGAGGTGTGCGAAGCCAACCCGGCGGCGGCGGCGCTGCTGGGCGTGCAGCCGGGCGATCCGCCCGATCGCGTCTACGGCCAGGCCGTGCTGCAGGAGGACATGCAGCCGCTCGAGCCCGGCGCGCGGCCGGTGCAGCGCTGCCTGGCCAGCGGCCGCGGCGAACGCGGCACGCTGCTGGGCATCGCCGACGAGGAGGGGCGCAGGCGCTGGCTGCTGGTCAACGTCGAGCCCCTCAGCAACGCGCTGGGCGAAGCCGACGGCGCCGTCTCCTGCTGGGTCGACATGACCGAGCGACGCCAGTTGCTCGAGCAGTTGCGCGATGCGGCGCAGCGCGATCCGCTGACGCGCCTGCCCAACCGCAGCGTCGTGCTGGAGCGCATCCAGCGCGCGATCGAACATCGCCGCCGCCATCCCGGCTACGGCTTCGCGGTGCTGTTCATGGACGTGGACCGCTTCAAGCAGGTCAACGACACCCTGGGCCACGCCGCGGGCGACGAACTGCTGCGCCAGGTCGCCGCGCGGGTGGAGGAGACGCTGCGCCCGGGCGACGCGATCGCGCGGGTGGAGTCGCAGCTGCGCACCGCAGCACGCATCGGCGGCGACGAGTTCGTCGTCGTGCTGGAAGGCATCCGGCAGCGCGACGAGGCCTGCACGGTGGCCGAGCGGCTGCTGCAGGCGCTTTCCCGGCCCTACCGGATCGACTCGCACCCGGTGCACGTCAGCGCAAGCATCGGCATCGTCGCGGCCGAGCAGGCCGGCGAGGATGCCGGCGCGGTGCTGCGCGACTGCGACACCGCGATGTACGAGGCCAAGCGCGCGGGCCGCGGCCGCTGGACGGTCTTCGACGCCTCGATGCGCGAGCGCCTGCGCGTGGCCGTCGAGCTGGAAGGCGAACTGCGCGAGGCGCTGGCGCAGAATGCGCTGGACGTGGCCTTCCAGCCGCTGGTCGATCTGCACAGCCGTGCCCTCGTCGGCGTGGAGGCGCTGGCGCGCTGGCACCATGCCGAGCTTGGCGACATCCCGCCGCTGCAGTTCATCCCGCTGGCCGAGGAATGCGGGCTCATCGATGCGCTGGGCTCGCAGGTGCTGGCCAAGTCCTGCGCGCAGTTCGCGCGCTGGCGCGAGCGTTTCGGCGAGCACGCGCCTGCGCTGCTGGCCGTGAACCTCTCGCGCGCGCAGCTCAAGGTGCCGGGCCTCGTGCCCGAGGTGCAGGCCTTGCTGCTGGCCAGCGGCATGCGGCCCGAGCAGCTGCAGCTCGAGGTGACCGAGAGCTTTGCCGCGCAGGATCTGCAGGTGCAGGCCACGCTGCGCGCGCTGAAGGCCGCGGGCGTGCGGCTGGCGCTGGACGACTTCGGCACCGGCTATTCGTCGCTGGCCTGCCTGCACCAGTTGCCGGTGGATACGGTGAAGATCGACCGCTCCTTCGTCGCCCACGCGGGCGAGGTCGAGTACCACCGCGTGCTCATCGGCGCCACGGTGCGCGTGGCGCGAGCGCTGGGCATGACGACGGTGGCCGAAGGCATCGAGACCGAAGAGCAGGCCGTGCTGATGGCCGACCTGGCCTGCGACCGCGGCCAGGGCTGGCTGTTCGGCCGGCCGATGAAGGCCGAGGCGCTGGAGCGCTGGATCGAGGCGAGCTGCGCGGATACGCTGGCCTAGCGGCGGCGGCACCTTGCGGCGGCCGCCGACGCGAGTAGCGCGGCCCGTGTACGCTACGCGCCTACGAGCTGTCGAGGTCTGCGATGAAGGAACGGGTGCTGTACGGCCGCTGCGGCTGGGGATCGGCGATCGTCGAGCTGCAGCTGGCCTGGTACGGCCTGCCGTTTCGTTTCGAGGACACGGGCGACCTCCTGGACTCGGAGGACGCGCGCGCGAGGCTGCGACCGCTGAACGCCATCGCTCAGGTGCCCACGCTGGTGCTGCCGAGCGACGCGGGGGAGGCCGTGGTGATGACGGAGAGCGCGGCCATCACCCTGTACCTGGCCGACCTCACCGGCCGCGGCGACCTGGTGCCCGGCCCCGAGGCGCCCGAGCGCGCGGCCTTCCTGCGCTGGCTGGTGTTCCTCGTCGCCAACATCTACCCGACCTTCACCTATGCCGATCTGCCCGGGCGCTTCGTCACCGCCGGCGGCGACGAGGCGCAGAAGGCCTTTCGCGCCGAGGTCGACGCCTACGGGCGGCGCCTGTGGGGCGTGGTGGAGACGGCGGCCGGAGGGCCCTGGCTGCTGGGGAGCCGGATGTCGGCGCTGGATTTCTACGCTGCCGTGATGACGCGCTGGCGCCCGGGGCGCGCGTGGTTCGCGCAGCACGCGCCGCGCGTGCTGGCTGCCGCCGACGCGGCCGCAGCGCTGCCGGCCTGCGCGCCGGTGATGGCGCGCAACTTCAAGGCCTGAACCCGGCTCCGCCCGCCGGGCGGCTGCCGTTCATCGGCGCCGGCTGCAGCCTGTCGCAAAGCGCTGCGTGGGCGCAAGCGCGCCGGCCGCGCAGTCCTTACACTGCGCGCCGCACCGGATCCGACGCGGGTCCGGCAGGGGTGGAATCGATGAAGAAGAAGTCGTGGTGGCTTGGCGGGCTGGCGTTGGCGATCGTCGCCGCATCGGCCGTCGTGCTGTGGAGCGGTGGCTTGCAGCGCGGCCTGGCCGCGGGCAAGGCCGGGGCCGCGCAGGAAGGCGAGAAGGCCGAGAAGGCTGCGCCGCTGGAATTCACCGCGCGCGAGATCGTGCTGCCCAGGCGCACGCGGCTGTCGGCGCGGCTCGAGTTCTCCGGGCCGCTGGTGGCGCCGCGCACGGCGATCGTGCGCGCCAAGGCCGGCGGCACGCTGCTTGCCCTGGCGGTCGAGGAGGGCAGCCGCGTCGCCGCCGGGCAGGCGCTCGGGCGCATCGACCTTGCCGAGCAGACCAGCCGCGTCGCCGAGCGCAGCGCAAGCGTCGAGAGCGCGCGCGCCACGCTCGCGCAGGCCGAGCGCACGCACGCCTCCAACGAGCGCCTGGCGGCGCAGCAGTTCATCAGCCCGATCGCGCTCGAGAACTCGCGCGCGGCGGTCGACACCGCGCGTGCGGCGCTGCACGCGGCGCAGGCGGCGGCCGACACCGCGCGCATCGGCCTGCGCGAAGCGGCGCTGGTGGCGCCGATCGCCGGCATCGTCGCCAAGCGCCATGTGCTGCCGGGCGAGAAGCTGGCGCCCGAGCAGCAGGTGCTGACCATCGTCGACCTCGCGCGGCTGGAACTTGCCGGCCTCGTCGGCACCCACGAGGTGAGCCGGCTCGCCGCGGGCATGCCGGTGCAGGTGCAGGTCGAGGGCCTGGCGCAGCCGGTGGCCGGGCGCATCGCGCGCATCGCCCCGGCGGCCGAGCCGGGGACGCGCTCGATCGGCGTCACCATCGAGCTGCCCAATCCCAAGGAGCGCCTGCGCGCGGGCCAGTACGCGGTCGCCTGGGTCGAACTGGCCGACGACGCCGAGCGCCTGACGCTGCCGCTGGCGGCGGTGGCCAGCAGCGGCGGCCAGAACCACGTCTGGATGATCGAGTCCGGCAAGCTGGCGCGCCGCGCGGTGAAGCTGGGGCGGCGCGACGAACGGGCAGCGCGGGTCGAGATCGTCGAGGGCGTGCGCGAGGACAGCCAGGTGCTGGCCGCGCGCTTCGACAACCTGCGCGAGGGCGCGGCGGCGCGGGTTGCGCCCGTCGCGGCGTCGCCGCAGGCCTTGCCGCCGGTTCCGCCGACGTCCAGCGCGGGCTAGAGCAGGGCGACGCAGCATGTGGATCACCCGCGTCTCGATCAACAACCCCGTCTTCGCCGCCATGGTGATGGTGGCGCTGTGCGTGCTGGGCCTGTTCTCGTTCGCACGCCTGGGCGTCGAGCAGATGCCCGACATCAGCTTCCCGATGGCCTGGATCGAGGTCTCCTACCCGGGCGCCAGTCCCGAGGCGGTGGAGCGCGAGATCGTCAGGCCGCTCGAGGAGTCGGTGAACAGCGTGGCCGGCGTCAAGCGCATCACCTCGCGCTCGCTCGAGGGCCTGGCGCAGGCCGGCGTCGAGTTCGACCTGGCCACCGACATGGGCCGCGCCATGCAGGACGTGCGCGACCGCGTCGCCGCGGTGCAGAGCCGCTTCCCGCGCGAGGCCAAGGCGCCGATGATCCAGCGCTTCAACGCCGACAACGGGCAGCCGGTGGTCAACGCCGCGCTGCTGTCGAAGACGCGCAGCGCGCGCGAGCTCTCGGTGCTCGGCGACGAGCTGGTGGGCAAGCGGCTGCAGCGCGTGGCCGGCGTGGCGCGGGTCGAGATCAATGGCCTGACGCTGCGCGAGGTGCGCATCGACCTCGACCCGCAGCGCCTGCGCGCCTACGGCGTGACGCCGGCCGAGATCGCGACCGCGCTTGCCGCAGCCAATGCCGACCAGCCCGTGGGCCTGCTCTCCGACCCGGTGCGCGATGCGCTGCTGCGCGTCGAGGGGCGCGTGCGCGACCCGCGCGAGCTGGGGCGCATCGTCGTCGCGCGGCGCGGGGGCCTGGCGCTGACGCTGGCCGACCTCGGCACCCTGGTCGAGCGCGAGAAGGAGCCCGACTCGCTGGCGCGCGTGAACGGCCAGCGCGCGATCGTCTTCAACATCTTCAAGCAGCAGGACGCCAACATCGTCGCCGCCGGGCAGGCGATCCAGAAGGCGATGGACGAGGTGCGCCGGCAACTGCCGCCCGACGTCGAGCTGCGCCTCATCTTCGCCACCAGCGACTGGGTACGCGGCTCGCTGGACGGGCTGCTGGGCACGCTGATCGAGGGCGGGCTGCTGACGGTGGCCATCGTCTTCCTCTTCCTGCACAGCTGGCGCAGCACCATCATCACCGGGCTGACGCTGCCGATCGCCGTCATCAGCAGCTTCATCGCCGTCTACGCCTTCGGCTTCACGCTGAACTTCATGACGATGATGGCGCTGTCGCTGTGCATCGGCCTCCTGATCGACGACGCCATCGTCGTGCGCGAGAACATCGTGCGCCACGTCGCGCTCGGCAAGGATCACTTCACCGCCGCGCGCGAGGGCACCGACGAGATCGGCCTGGCGGTGATGGCCACCACCTTCGCCATCGTCGCCGTGTTCGCGCCGGTGGCCTTCATGGGCGGCATCATCGGCAAGTTCTTCTACCCCTTCGGCGTCACCGTCGTGGTGGCGGTGCTGGTGAGCCTGTTCGTGAGCTTCACGCTCGACCCCATGCTCTCCAGCGTCTGGAAGGACCCGCCCTCGTCGCGCCTGCAGACGCTGCCGCTGATCGGGCACGCGATCCGTGCCGTCGAACGCGGCATGCAGCGCCTGCACGAGCTATACGCGCGTACGCTCGGGTGGATCTTCAGCGGCCGGCGTTGGCGTCTGTGGCTGCCGGCCTTCGCGCGTCCCTTCGGGGCGAACGACGCGCGCGACAAGGCGGCGCCCAGGCGCTGGCGCCGCGCCACGATCACGCCGCGCGGCCTGGTGATGGCGCTTGCCGCCTTCAGCTTCGTCGCGGCGCTGGCGCTAGCGCCGCTGGTGGGCAGCGAGTTCGTGCCGCAGGCCGACCAGGGCTTCACGCAGCTGCAGCTGCGGCTGCCGGTGGGCGCGAGCCTCGAGCGCACCAGCGACAAGGTGCAGCAGGTGGAGGACGCCGTCCTCGCGATGCCCGAGGTGAAGACGGTGTCGACCTGGATCGGCGGCGCCGGCCAGCGCAACCTCGCCTGGCTCAACATCGTGCTGAAGCCGCGCAAGGAGCGCAGCCGCAGCCAGAAGCAGGTCGAGGACGCGATCCGCGAGGCGATCGCGCACATCCCGGGCACCGACGCGGCGCTGGGCTTCGAGCGGCCGATCTACGTCGCGCTGCTGGGCAGCGACCCGGACGTGCTGGCGCAGCTCAGCAAGGACTTCGCCGAGAAGGTGAAAAAGATCCCGGGCGCGGTCGACGTCGAGAGCTCGGTCAAGGACGGCCTGCCCGCCTACGCCGTGCGCCTGAAGGACTCGGCCGTGCGCGAGCTCGGCCTGACCGCGCCGCAACTGGCCTCCAGCCTGCGCGCCTACGTCAACGGCGAGGTCGCGACCTACTGGACGACGCCCGACGGCACGCAGGTCGAGGTGGTGCTGCGCCTGAACCAGGCGCAGCGCCAGCAGCTTGCGCAACTGCGCGACCTGCCGGTGGCCTTCGCCAAGGACGGCACGCCGATCGCGCTGGACAGCGTGGCCGACATCGTCCCCGTCTTCAACCCCGAGATCATCCGGCGCCAGAACCTGCAGCGAAGAGAGGCGGTGTTCGCAGGCGTCAAGGACCGCAGCGCGGGCGACGTCGGCGCCGACGTGCAGAAGCTCATCAAGGAGACGACGCTGCCGCCGGGCTACAGCTTCGACGTCGGCGGCCAGATGCAGGAGCAGGCCGAGGCCTTCGGCGGCCTGCTCTCGGCGATGGCGCTGGCGGTGATCTTCATCTACATCGTGCTGGCCAGCCAGTTCGGCAGCTTCCTGCAGCCGATCGCCATCATGGCCAGCCTGCCGCTGGCGCTGATCGGCGTGATGCTGGCGCTGCTCTTCTGGCGCAGCACGCTCAACGTCTTCAGCATGATCGGCCTCGTCATGCTGATGGGCCTGGTGACGAAGAACGCGATCCTGCTCGTCGACTTCGCCAACCAGGCGCGCCGCGCCGGAGCGAGCGTCAAGGACGCGCTGCTGCAGGCCGGGCAGACGCGCATGCGGCCGATCGTCATGACCACCGCGGCGATGGTCTTCGGCATGCTGCCGCTGGCGCTGGCCTTCAACGACGGCGGCGAGCTGCAGGCGCCCATGGGCCGCGCCATCATCGGCGGCATCCTGACCTCGACGCTGCTCACCCTCGTCGTCGTGCCGGTGCTCTACAGCTACCTCGTGCGCGATCCGGCGCGGCGCGCAGCCGCAGCCGCAGCCGGCGCTGCGCCGCTCGGCGCGACGATGCCGGCCGACCGGGATTGAAGGGGCGCGGCCTCAGCCGCGGCTGCGCGCGTCGCGCTCGAGCCACGCCACCATGCCCTGGGCGTTGAGTTCGAGGTCGACGGCGAGCAGTTCCGCCACGGCGTCCTCGGCCATGCCGCAGCCGTGCTCGGCCAGGCTCTCGAGGTAGATCGTGAGCAGGCCTTCGCGCAGCTTCGGCATGCGATCGGGCTCGGCGCGCAGGGATTGCCCCAGCGCCACCACGCGATCGAGCAGGCCAAGCAGCAGCGCAGCCAGCCGCGGCACCTCGTCGACGCGGCTGAAGTGCGTCAGGTACAGGCAGGCCGGATCGGCGGCCAGCATGCGCTCGATCGACGCGCGCATCGCCTCGGGCTCGAACTGCACGGGCGTCGTGGTCGGGAAGATCCAGCGCCCCTTGTCGGTGGTGAACTGGTGGAAGCTGATGCCGAAGGTGTCGCCGGTGAACCAGCCGCGCGTGTCCTCGTCCCAGATGCCGTGGTGGTGCTTCGCATGCCCGGGCGTGTCGATCAGGCGCAGCCGGCGGCCGCCGAGTTCCAGCGTCATGTCGTCGCTCGAGGCGAGGACGCGCTCGGCGGGTACGGGCGTCAGCTCGCCGTAGCTGCGCGCCATCTCCTCGG
>CAUJJO010000296.1 GCA_963205125.1 Pseudomonadota bacterium
AGCTCGTCGCGCACCGCCCACTGCACCAGCGGGCCGACCACCGGCCAGCCCTCCTGCACCGCCTTCAGGAAGACGAAGTGGTAGATCGCGCCGGAGAGCGCCATCAGCCCGACGACCAGCGCGGCCGCCGCCAGCACGAGCTGCAGCGCACCGAGCTGCAGCACGCGGCAGCGTGCCATGCGTCCGTGGGTGATCAGCACCTGCATCGCCAATAAACTCCTCTGCCATGTCCAAGCGCACGCCCGCCGCGCCCCGCGACCTGCGCCCCGGCACGGGAACGCTGTCGCCGCGGACGGCCATGCCCACGCCCACGCCCACGCCCCCGCTGGGGCTGGCCCAGGCCCTGGATCGAAGCGAGCCGCTGGCTGGCCTCTTGCGCCGCCTGCACCAGGCGCGCGCGCTGTTCGAGACGATCGCCCCCCTGCTGCCTCCGGCTCTGCACGCGGACGTGCGCCCGGGCCCGGTGGATGGCGAACGCTGGACGCTGCTGGCCGCGCACAACCCCGCGGCGGCCAAGCTGCGCCAGTTGCTGCCCCTGCTGCTGCAACGCCTGCAGGAGACGGGGTGGGAGGGTAGCGCAATCAAGGTGCGCGTTCAACCGCCTTCGTCGCTCGACGCCGCGCTTCGGCCCCCTGCCGGGCCGCCGCGACGATGAAGGCCGGGCCGGGTCTGCGCGCCCCCGCGGCGCCTGCACTCGCGGACCTGCAGGTGATCGCGATCGGCGCGCTGGCGCTGGCGCTGGCGATGGGGGTCGGGCGCTTCGCGTTCACGCCGCTGCTGCCGCTGATGCTGCGCGACGGCACGCTGGACGCCGCCACCGCGGCCGAATGGGCGGCGCTGAACTACGCCGGCTACCTGCTGGGCGCGCTGACCGCCGCCCGCGTGGCCGCCCGGCTGCGCCGCGCGCAGCAGCTCGGGCTCTGGGGCGTGACGCTGACGACGCTCGGCGTGGGCCTGCTGGGAGCGCAGCCGCTGCCTGCGGCTGGCGCACTGCTGCGTGCGCTGGCCGGCGTCTGCAGCGCCTGGGCCTTCGTCAGCTTCAGCAGCTGGTGCCTTGCGGAACTGGCCGCGCGCGCAAGGGCGCAGCGCGGCGCCTGGGTCTACACCGGGGTGGGCCTGGGCATCGCCGCCAGCGGCCTGCTGTGCTGGCTGGGCGGCCGGCAGACGGCGCGTGCGCTGTGGCTCGAGCTGGGCCTGATCACGCTGCTCGGAACGCTGTGGATCGACATCCGGCTGCGCGGCGCGGTCGCCGCACCGCCGCGAGCGGGCGCCCCCGCGCCTGCGGCCCCGGCGATTCCTGCGCTCCCGCCGGCAGGCGCGTCGACGCCGTCGACGCCTCGTACCCCGGCCTCGGCCGCTGCCGCGCAGCGGCGCAAGCTCGTCGTGTGCTACGGCAGCTTCGGTTTCGGCTACATCGTCCCGGCGACCTTCCTGCCGGCGATGGCGCGCGCGCAGGTGGCCGACCCGCTCGTCTTCGGGCTCACCTGGCCGCTGTTCGGCAGCGCTGCCGTGCTCTCGGTGGCGCTGGCGGCGCGCTGGATGGGCGCCTGGCCGCGCCATCGGGTCTGGGCGCTGGCGCAGGCAACGATGGCGCTGGGCACCGCGCTGCCGCTGCTCACGCCCTCGCTCTGGGCGCTGGCAGCCTCGGCGCTCTTCGTCGGCGGCACCTTCATGGTGACGACGATGGCCGGCCTGCAACTGGCGCGCGAGCAGGCCGCCGCCAACCCGACGCCCCTGCTGGCGCGCATGACCGCGGCCTTCGCCACCGGCCAGATCGCCGGGCCGACCTTCGTGCGCCTGCTCGGCGAACACGCCTGGTGGGGCCACGGAGCCCTGTTCTGGGCCAATGCCGCGGCCACGCTGCTGCTGCTGGCCAGCGCGGCCTGGCTGCTGCGCGGCGAATCGGCCCGGACACCCTTGCCTTGACAAGATTGCCTTGACAAGCATTGTCGAAGCAGCAGAATCGCCGGCTTCGCGCCACGCTCCCCGCCGCTTCCCGTGCCCAGCCGTTTCGCATCGCCCCGCCGCGAGGCCACGGCCACGGCCACGGCCACGACCGTCCCACGGCCCACGCCCCGGCCCACGCCTCGGCATTTCCAAGGCGAGGGCTACCGGATCGAGGAGTCGATCGGCTACCTGATGAAGCTGGCAATGGCCGGCCTGCGGCGCGAACTCGATGGCCGCATGGCGCAGCACGCGCTCACCGGCGTGCAGATGCTGCCGCTGCTGCTGATCGGCTGCGGGGAGTGCCGCACCGCGGCCGAACTTGCGCGCCTCAACGACAGCGACGCCGGGGCGACGACGCGGCTGCTCGACCGCCTGCAGGCCAAGGGCCTGCTGCAGCGCCGCCGCAGCGCCGCCGACCGCCGCGTGCAGGAGCTCGAGCTGACGCCCGCGGGCCAGGATCTGGCGGCGCAGATCCCGCACGTCATCGCCGAATCGCTCAACCACGCGCTGCGCGACTTCCGGGCCGACGAGGTCGACAGCTTGCGGGCGATGCTCAGGCGGATCATCGCCAACGTGGAGCCCGGCTCATGAAGGCGCAGCCCTTCCCCGCAGGGCGCAACGGGCACGGCACGCGGGCTCCCGAGCCACGGACCCCCGGCCCGCAGGTGAGTCCCCGCTTCGCCCGGCTCCTGCCAGCGCTGCTGCCGGCGCTGCTGCCCGTGCTGCTGCTTGGCGCCTGCGCGAGCTTCGAGGGGATCGCGCCGGCGATGACGCAGCGCAGCCCCGCGCACTACGGCGCGCAGGCGACCGCGGTGACCTGGCCGCGTGCGGACTGGTGGACGCAGTTCGGCGACGCGCAGCTCGACGCCCTGGTGGCGCAGGCGCTGGCCGGCAACCCGCAGCTCGAGACCGTGCAGGCGCGGCTGGCGACGGCCCAGGCGGCGGTGGCCGGCGCGCGCGCGGCGCTGGACCCGCGGCTGGATCTGCAGGCGCAGTCGACCTGGCAGCGCTACAGCGAGCACGCGATCTACCCGCCGCCGCTGGCCGGCAGCCAACAGTTCAGCAACAACGTGCAGGTCGCCGCGGCCTGGGAGTTCGACTTCTTCGGCCGCCATCGCGCGGCGCTGCGCGCGGCGCTGGCCGGCGGCCGCGCCGCCGCTGCCGAGGCGCAGGCCGCGCGCGTGCTGGTGGCCAGCTCCGTGGTGCGCAGCTATCTCGCGCTGGCACAGCGGGTGCAGGCGCAGGCGCTGCTGGCGCAGGCGCTCGAGCAGCGCACGCAGGGGCGCGCGCTCGTGCAGGCGCGCGTCGAGCGCGGGCTGGAGAACGCCTCCGCGCTGCGCGCGGCGGAGGCGGCCATCGCCGAGCTGCAGCGCCAGCGCGAGGCCGTCGACGAGCAGGCACAGCTCCTGCGCCATGCGCTGGCCACGCTTGCCGGCGCCGGGCCCGAGGCCACGCGCACCTTGAACCCGCGGCTGCCGGAAGCCGCCGCCCCGGCGCTGCCGGCGGCGCTGCCGGCAGGCCTGATCGGCCGCCGCGCCGACCTGAGTGCCGCGCGCTGGCGCGTCGAAGCGGCGCTGGCGGGGGTCGACGCAGCCAAGGCGCGGTTCTATCCGAACGTCAACCTGCTGGCCTTTGCCGGCCTGCAGAGCCTGGGCTTTGCGCACTGGCTGGATCTGGGCAGCCGCAACCTGGGGGTCGGTCCGGCCATCAGCCTGCCGATCTTCGACGCAGGCGCGCTGCGCGCTGGGCTTCGCGGGCGCGAGGCCGAACTCGACGCCGCGGTGGCCGGCTACAACAGCGCGCTCGGCGAGGCGGTGCGCGACGTCGCCGACCCGATCGCCAGCCTGCAATCGCTGCAGAAGCAGGCGCTGGCGCAGCGGGCGGCGCAGGCCGCCACGCAGGCCGCGCTCGAGCTGGCCGAGCAGCGCTTTCGCGCGGGCCTGGCGCCGCGCGACGGCGTCATCGCGCGCCAGCTCGAGCGGCTTGCGCAAGCGCTTGCGGCCAGCGAACTGCAGGCACGGCAGATGGACGCCACGGTCGCGCTGATGCGCGCCCTGGGCGGCGGCTTCGATGCCCTTGCCGACGACGCCGCCGCCACCGCCGACCCCGATCCCGGACCCGGACTCGACTCCGCTTCACGATGAACGACGCCCAAGCTCCTGCCGATGCCGCGGCCCCCGACAAGCCGGCCGACCCTGCGGCGCCTGCCGCCGCGCCGGCGCGCCGCCGCGCGCTGCTGCTGCTTGGCCTCGTCTTCCTGGTCGCCGGGCTGGCCTGGGCCGCCTACTGGTACGTCTTCGAGCGCCACTTCGAGAGCACCGACAACGCCTACGTGGCCGGCAACCTGGTGCAGATCACGCCACAGGTCGGCGGCACGGTGGTCGCGATCGCCGCCGACGAGACCGATTTCGTGCGCGCCGGGCAGCCGCTCGTGCGCCTGGATGCAAGCGATGCGCAGCTCGCCTTCGAGCAGGCGCAGACGCAGCTCGCGCAGGCGGTGCGCGAGCTGCGCGCGCTCCTGGCCAACCGCGCCGCGCTGCAGGCGTCGAACGCGCAGCGCGAGGCCGAGGTCACGCGCGCGCAGGGCGCCGTCGCCCGCACCGCCGAGGACGTGGCGCGACGCGAGCCGCTCGTGGCCAGCGGCGCCGTCGCGCAGGAGGAGCTGCGCCATGCCGCCAGCGCGCTGAAGGACGCGCGCGACCAGCTTGCCGCCGCGCAGGCCGCAGCCGGCAGCGTGCGCGAGCAGCAGGCGGCGCTGCAAGCGCAGATCGGCCCCACGCCCATCGCCGACCATCCGGCGGTGCTGCGGGCTGCGGCGCGCGTGCGCGAGGCGCAGCTGGCGCTGGCGCGCACCGTGCTGCCCGCGCCGGTGGACGGCCACGTCGCGCGGCGCAGCGTGCAGCTGGGCATGCGCGTGCAGCCGGGCGCGCCGCTGATGACGGTGGTGCCGCTGTCGCGCGTCTGGGTCGAGGCCAACTTCAAGGAAGTGCAGTTGCGCCAGATGCGCCTGGGCCAGCCGGTGACGCTGCACGCCGACCTCTACGGCAGCGGCGTCGAGTACCGCGGCCGCATCGCCGGCCTTGGCGTGGGGACGGGCGCGGCCTTCGCGCTGCTGCCGGCGCAGAACGCCACCGGCAACTGGATCAAGGTGGTGCAGCGCGTGCCGGTGCGCATCGCGCTCGATGCGGCGCGACTGGCCGAGCATCCGCTGCGCGTGGGCCTGTCGATGCTGGCGCGCGTCGATGTCTCCGACACGGGCGGGCGCGCGCTCGCCGAGGCGCCGCCCGCGCAGCCCGCGACGACGACCGAGGCCTTCGACCAGGCCAGCGCGCAGGTCGACGCGCTGATCGCCCGCATCATCGCCGAGAACGCGGGAGCCGCGCCCGCCGCCGCGGCGCGCCCCCGCAGGCCATGAGTGCAGGCGCCGGCTCGCACGCGCACCCGCCGCTCGCCGGCGGCGCGCTGGTGCTGGGGACGCTCGCGCTGTCGCTGGGCACCTTCATGAACGTGCTCGACACCTCGATCGCCAACGTCTCGCTGCCGCACATCGCAGGCGACCTCGGCGTCTCGCCGAGCCAGGGCACCTGGGTCATCACCTCGTTCGGCGTCGCCAACGCGATCGCCGTCCCGCTCACCGGCTGGCTGACTCAGCGCTTCGGGCAGGTGCGGCTCTTCATGGCCAGCGTGCTGCTGTTCGTGCTGACCTCCTTCCTCTGCGGCCTGGCGCCGACCTTCGAGTTGCTGATCGCCTTTCGCGCGATGCAGGGCTTCGTCGCCGGGCCGATGATCCCGCTGTCGCAGACGCTGCTGCTGGCGAGCTACCCGCGCGCGCGCTCGGGAACGGCGCTGGCCTTCGCCGGCATGACGACGCTGATCGCGCCGGTGGTCGGGCCGCTGGCCGGCGGCTGGATCACCGACAACATCGGCTGGCCCTGGATCTTCTTCATCAACGTGCCGGTGGGCCTCGTCGCCGCGTTCTTCACCTGGGTGCTTTATCGCGACCGCGAGACGCCCACGCGCAAGCTGCCGGTGGACACGATCGGCCTGGCCCTGCTCGTGCTGTGGGTGGGCGCGATGCAGGTCATGCTCGACAAGGGCAAGGAGCTGGACTGGTTCTCGTCCGGCCTGATCGTCGGCCTGGCGGTGGTCAGCGTGGTCGGCTTCGCCTTCTTCGTCGTCTGGGAGCTGACCGACCGCCACCCGGTGGTCGAGATCCGCCTCTTCGGCCAGCGCAACTTCCTCTTCGCGACGCTGTGCATCTCGGTGGCCTACGGCATCTTCTTCGGCACGCTGGTGCTGCTGCCGCTGTGGCTGCAGCAGTGGATGGGCTACACCGCGACGCAGGCCGGCTGGGCGCTGGCGCCGGTGGGCCTGCTCGCGCTGCTGCTGACGCCGCTGGTCGGGCGCATGGTCAACCGCGTCGACCCGCGGCCCATCGTCACGCTGTCCTTCCTCATCTTCGCGCTCGTCATGGGCATGCGTGCGCTCTTCTCGACCGACACCGACCTCGCGGCGGTGATGGTGCCCACGGTGATCCAGGGCGCGGCGGTGGCCTGCTTCTTCGTGCCGCTGATGGCGATCTCGCTCTCGGGTCTCACGCCCGAGCGCATCCCCGCGGCGACCGGGCTCTTCAACTTCGCGCGCATCACCGCGGGCGCCTTCGGCACCTCGCTGTCGACGACGATGTGGGAGGAGCGCGCGGCGATGCACCACGCGCAACTGGTCGAGCACCTGACGCCCGATAGCCTGCCGACCACGCAGGCGCTGGAAGCCGCACGCGGCCTGGGCCTGTCGCGCGAACAAGGCCTGGCCCTCTTGAACCGGCTCGTCGACACGCAGGCCTTCACCATCGCCGCGGACGAGATCTTCTACCTCGCCGCGCTGCTCTTCCTGCTGCTGGCCGGCCTGGTCTGGTTCACCCGCCCGCAGCGCCACGGCCCGGGCGCGCCGATCGACGCCGCATCGGCGCACTGAGGGGCGACGCAGGGCTGCTGCGCTGCACCCGATCCGCCCGCGGCGGACAAGGTGGCGCAACGTCCCTCAGGCGGCGCGCCGGGCTGGCTGCAGCATCGATGCCGGATCGAAGCCCGCCATGCCGACCTCGCCAAGATCGATGCCGAAGGTCTCGAGCTCACCCAGGATCGCGCTCACGGCCTCGAAGTAGCCCATCCGGACCCCTTGCTCGAACGTCGACGTGGCGTCCGCCTTCTGGGACGCCCTCTCCACGAGCAAGCGCAGCACATCCCTCATCGTCTCTTGATACTGCACTTCACGGCCCATTTCCGCGCTCCTTCAGGATTCCTCGAAGCACCTCGATCTGGCTGCGATAGCCCGCGATCTCCCTGGGCCAGTACGCGTCGACCAGATGGCGGATCTGCCGGGCCCCGACCCCAACGGGAAGATGATCCTCGGGGCGGGCGATCTTGTCCAGATGCTCCGAAATCCTTCTTTCCAGCGACGCCACAGCCTTCTCGACCTGCCTCGTCGCCTCGCCTTCATAGCGTCGGACCAGGCCGGCGTGCCTGCCTCCGGCCTTGGCAATCTCGTAGGCTGTCGGCGCCATGGGCAGGTCTTGCGTGGCGGCTGCAGTCCGCCCGGCCGCCCCGGGCTGACGCCTATGGGTACCCGGGCCGCCGACGCCGTCCGATCCGACCCGCCCGGCGCTGCGGCCCTTCAGCGCTTCAGGCCTCGAGCGCAGCCAGCGCCTGCTCCAGGCGCTCGCGCACCTGCGCGGCCAGGGGGGCGACGGCGGGGTTGTCGACGAGGCCGAGCACGGCATGCGGATCCATCATCTCGACCTGCACCGCCCCCTGGGCGTCCTCGCGCACGACGACGTTGCAAGGCAGCAGCGCGCCGATCGGCGGCTCGGCGCCCATCGCCTGGTGCGCGAAGTGCGGATTGCAGGCGCCGAGGATGCGATAAGGCCGCACGTCCACGCCCAGCTTCTTCTTCATCGTCGCCTGCACGTCGATTTCGGTCAGGATGCCGAAGCCGACCTTGGCCAGTTCCTCGACGATGCGCTCCCGCGCGCGCTCGAAGCCCAGCGTCGTGCTGCGGCCGAATGCATAGCTGCTCATGGCGATCCTCCAGCCGTCCGGCAGGACGGGATTGGTGCCGGCTGTCCGAATCGAACGGACGACCTTCCGCTTACAAGGCGGGTGCTCTACCAGCTGAGCTAAGCCGGCCACGGGGGCCTTCATTCTAGGTCCCGCGAGGAAGGAGACGCTCGCGCACCGCTCTTGCGCCCTGGGCTATCGATCTACTTGATGCGCTTGAGCGAGGGGCGCTGCGGCCCCGCGGGGGGAGCGGGCTCGGGCGGCTCGGGCGGCTCGTCGGCGTCGCGCGTGCGCGCTTCGTCGGGCGGCGTCGCCTCCTGCCCGTCGACGCTGGCGAGGTGCAGGCCCCGCGCAGCGCCCGCGGGCGGCGCGGCGCCCTCGCCGGTATCCGTGTCGGCGTCGGCCGCCGCCGCACCGGTGGGGACCGGGAAGGCCATGCCCTGACCGTTCTCGCGCGCGTAGATCGCGACCACGTGGTCCACCGGCACCATGATGTCGCGGGCCACGCCGCCGAAGCGCGCGCGGAACTCGATCGCGTCGTTGCCGAGCTTCAGGCCGCTGGTGGCCTCGAAGCCGACGTTGAGCACGATCTCGTTGTTCTTCACGTACTCCATCGGCACCCGCACCGAGCCGTCGACGTAGACGGCGATGTAGGGCGTGAAGCCGTTGTCGGTGCACCAGTCGTGCAGTGCGCGCAGCAGATAGGGTCGCGTCGAGGTGCCGCGTCCCTCGCCGCCGCCCAGGGCCTGGCTCACGAAGCCCTCCTCCGCGGCGCGGCGCGGTGGCCTCTGTGCATCGTGCAGCTTCGCATCGCCGGCCTTACTTGCGCATCACCTTTTCCGAGGGCGTGAGCGCCTCGATGTAGGCCGGCCGCGAGAAGATGCGCTCGGCGTACTTCAGCAGCGGCGCGGCGTTCTTGCTCAGCTCGATGCCGTAGTAGTCCAGCCGCCACAGCAGCGGCGCGATCGCAACGTCGAGCATGCTGAAGTCGTCGCCGAGCATGTAGCGGTTCTTCAGGAAGATGGGCGCCAGCTGCGTCAGGCGGTCGCGGATCTGGCTGCGCGCCTTCTCGAGCTGGCGGTCGGTGGCCTTGACGCTGCGGCTCTCGAGCAGGTTGACGTGCGTGAACAGCTCCTTCTCGAAGTTGAAGAGGAAGAGCCGCACGCGGGCGCGCGCCACCGGATCCCCGGGCATGAGCTGCGGGTGCGGGAAGCGCTCGTCGATGTACTCGTTGATGATGTGCGATTCGTAGAGGATGAGGTCGCGTTCGACGAGGATGGGCACCTCGTTGTACGGGTTCATCAGCGCGATGTCCTCGGGCTTGGCGAAGAGGTCGACGTCGCGGATCTCGAAGTCCATGCCCTTCTCGAACAGCACGAAGCGGCAGCGATGCGAGTACGGGCAGGTCGTTCCGGAGTAGAGCACCATCATGGCGGCAGGCCTTCATCGAAAAGGGGCCTGCAGACGGTTCAGGCCCCGAAAAAACCAGGCGCAGTGGGCGCTCGGTCGGCCCCCACTGCGCCTTGCCCGGCACGCCGGCCGGGGCAGCGGATGCTACTTGACGTCCTTCCAGAACGCGGCGTTCAGGCGCCAGGCGATGACGGTGAAGACGGCCAGGAAGAGCAGGACCCACACGCCCAGGCGCACGCGGCCGCCCTGGTTGGGCTCGCCCATCCACTGCAGGAAGGCGACGAGGTCGGCGACGGCCTCGTTGTACTCGGTCGCACTCATCGTGCCGGCGGTGATCGGCTCGAAGTTCTTGAAGACGTGCACGGTCTTCGTCGCGTCGTGCGGATCCTTCTCCTCGGCGAAGACGGCGCGCTGCTGGCCCTGCAGCTCCCACATCGCGTGCGGCATGCCCACGCTCGGGAACGCGAGGTTGTTCCAGCCGGTGGCCTTGGTGTCGTCGCGGTAGTAGGTGCGCAGGTAGGTGTAGACGTAGTCGGCCCCCGTGCCCTGGCCCGGCGCCGAGCGCGAACGCGCGATCAGCGTCAGGTCGGGCGGCACGCCGCCGAACCACTCCTTGGCGTCCTTGGGATCGAGCGAGACCTTCATCGTGTCGCCGACCTTGTCGGCGGCAAACAGCAGGTTGTCCTTGATCTGCTCGTCGGTGAGGCCGATGTCGCGCATGCGGTTGTAGCGCATGAAGGCCGCGGCGTGGCAGTTCAGGCAGTAGTTGACGAAGAGCTTGGCGCCGCGCTGCAGCGCAGCGACGTCGGTGACGCGCTCGGTGGGGAACTTGTCCCAGGCGACGCCGCCGCCCGCGGCCTGCGCGCCCGAGGCCAGCATCAGGCTCGCGAGCAGGCTGAGGATGAGTTTCTTCATGGTGATGAGGCTCTCTGACAGGCTCTGTGACTCTTGAACAGGCTCTCGAACGCGCGCGGCGTCAGTGCGGCTTGAAGGTCACGCGGTCGGGCACCGCCTTGAACTCGCCGATGCGGCTCCACACCGGCATCAGCGCGAAGAAGGCGAAGTAGAAGATGGTGCCGACCTGGGCCATCAGCGTGGCGACGTCCGACACCGGCTGGATGCCCAGGTAGCCGAGCACGAAGAAGACGACGACGAAGACGGCGAGCAGCCCCTTGTGCCAGCCCGGGCGGTAGCGGATCGACTTCACCGGGCTGCGGTCCAACCAGGGCAGCGCGAAGAGGATGATCACCGCGCCGCCCATCACGACCACGCCCCAGAACTTGGCGTCGAAGACCTTGAGCAGCGCGATCACGACCAGCCCGGCGACGACGACGCCGGCCTTGGCCTTGCCGCTGAAGCCGCCCTTGAGCAGCGCGCCCACGGTGGCCAGCGCGGTGATGACGACGAAGACGTTGACCATCGGGTCGGTGGTCGCGCGCAGCATCGAATAGAAGGGCGTGAAGTACCACACCGGGGCGATGTGGGCCGGCGTCTTCAGCGGGTCGGCCGGGATGAAGTTGTTGTACTCGAGGAAGTAGCCGCCCAGCTCCGGGGCGAAGAAGATCACCGCCGAGAACAGGATCAGGAACACCGCCACGCCGACGATGTCGTGCACCGTGTAGTAGGGGTGGAAGGGGATGCCGTCGAGCGGGATGCCGGTCTTCGGGTCCTTCTTGGCCTTGATCTCGACGCCGTCGGGGTTGTTGGAGCCGACGTCGTGCAGCGCCAGCAGGTGCGCGACGACGAGGCCCAGCAGCACCAGCGGCAGCGCGATGACGTGGAAGCTGAAGAAGCGGTTGAGCGTGGCGTCGCTGACGACGTAGTCGCCGCGGATCAGCAGCGCGAGGTCCGGGCCGACGAAGGGGATCGCGGCGAACAGGTTGACGATCACCTGCGCGCCCCAGTAGGACATCTGGCCCCAGGGCAGCAGGTAGCCGAAGAAGGCCTCGCCCATCAGCGCGAGGAAGATCATGCAGCCGAAGATCCACACCAGCTCGCGCGGCTTGCGGTAGCTGCCGTAGAGCATGCCGCGGAACATGTGCAGGTAGACGACGATGAAGAAGGCGCTCGCCCCCGTGCTGTGCATGTAGCGGATCAGCCAGCCCCAGGGCACGTCGCGCATGATGTACTCGACCGAGGCGAAGGCCAGGTTCGCGTCGGGCTTGTAGTGCATCACCAGGAAGATGCCGGTGACGATCTGGATCACCAGCACGAGCAGCGCCAGCGAGCCGAAGAAGTACCAGGTGTTGAAGTTCTTCGGAGCGTAGTACTCCGACATGTGCTTCTTGTATTCGGCGAACGCGGTCGGGAACCGGTTCTCGAACCAGACGGTGGTCTTCTCGATCACCGCGGCGCCGGCCGGCGCTTCCTTGAAATCAGCCATGGGGTGGACCTCGCTCCTCAAGCCTTCTTGTCTTCGCCGACCATCAGCACGTTGTCGGACAGGAACATGTACGGCGGCACCTCGAGGTTGTCGGGCGCGGGCTTGTTCTTGAAGACGCGGCCGGCAAGGTCGAAGGTCGAGCCGTGGCAGGGGCAGAGGAAGCCGCCCACCCAGTCGTCGGGCAGCGAGGGCTGGGCGCCGGGCTGGAACTTGTCCACCGGCGAGCAGCCCAGGTGCGAGCAGATGCCCACCACGACCAGGATCTCGGGCTTGATCGAGCGCCACTCGTTCTTCGCGTACTCGGGCGTCGGATAGGCCTTGCGGTCGGAGTCGGGGTCGGCCACCAGCGCGTCGGTCTTCTTCAGCGACTCGAGCTGCTCGGGCGTGCGGCGCATCACCCACACCGGCTTGCCGCGCCACTCGACGGTGAGCTTCTCGCCGGGCTTCAGCGCGCTGATGTCGACCTGCACCGGCGCGCCTGCGGCCTTGGCGCGCTCCGACGGTGCAAAGCTGGCGACGAAGGGAACGGCGACCGCGGCGCCACCGACGGCGCCCGCGCCGCAGGTGATCGCGATCCAGGTCCGGCGGTCCTTGTCGACGTGGCCTGGGCCCGCCGGGACGGTAGCGGAATCGCTCATGGGATCCTCGGGTGGTGGTTCGAGTGGCTTAAGGGTCAACCCGGCATTCTAGCGGAGCGATCGGGCGCGACCTCGAATCGACCCCGCATCGGCCTCATGGCCGCCCCGGCTTGACGCGCTTTCAGCGCACCCCTACCGTGCGCGGGCGGCACCTGCCTTCCCCCTTTCGCCAGCCCAACCACGCCGCCTAGGAGGACATTCGAAAATGAGTTTTGCATCCGAGTTCAAGGAGTTCGCGCTCAAAGGCAGCGTGATGGACCTGGCCGTCGGCGTCATCATCGGCGGCGCCTTCGGCAAGATCGTCGACTCGCTGGTAGGCGACGTCATCATGCCCGTCATCGGCAAGGTCGCAGGCGGGCTCGACTTCAGCAACTACTTCATTCCGCTGGCCGGGCAGACGGCCATCGTGCTGGCCGAAGCGAAGAAGCAGGGCGCGGTGCTGGCCTACGGCAACTTCATCACCGTGGCGCTGAACTTCGTGATCCTCGCCTTCATCATCTTCATGATGGTCAAGCAGATCAACCGCCTCAAGCGCGCCGAGCCGCCGGCCCCGCCGCCGCCACCGGCGCCGACGCCCGAGGACGTGCTGCTGCTGCGCGAGATCCGCGACGCCCTGGCCAAGAGCGGCAAGTCGGGCTGAGCGCGCGGGCTGAGCGCGCGTGCGGTGCCCTGGGCGCGCCGCGCCCAGGGTGCGAGGCATGGCCCAGAATAAGGGCTCGCGCCGCAAGCCATGACCACCGCCCCGCCCTCGCCCCTGCATCCGCTGCTTGCCGCCGCCGCCCAGCGCGTGCGGCAGGCGCTGCGCACGGCTGCCGAGCGCACGACGCAGAGCCTGAGCCTGTCGGCGATGACGGCGCTGGGCGCGCAGCGCGATGCGCTGCTGGCCGCGCAGTTCGAGCTCGGACGCAAGCGCGCGCCCTTCGAGCAGGCCTTCGACCAGGCCTTCGACGAGCGGCTGCGCGGCACCGCCGGCACGCGCGGCGCGCCGCAGCCGCAGGCCTGGGAGGCGCTCACGCTGGTCGAGGACCGCGAGCTCGAGGTCAAGGTGCAGGCCGAACGCTTCGCGCTCGAGATCACGCACGGCCTCGAGTGGGAGCTGCGCGAGCTCGAGGCCTACGTCGGCTCGCTGCTCGGCGACGCCCGCGCCGAACGCGAGCGCAACCCGCTGCGGCCGGAGGCGATCGGCCACGGCGTGATCCGCGCCATCGACGCCATCGCCGATCGCCCCGAGGTGCGCAAGGTGCTCGAAGCCGAGCTGCGCCGCTCGCTGGCCACGGTGCTGCGCGAGACCTACGCCGACATCGTCGGCGACCTGCGCAAGGCCGGCGTGCAGCCGGTCTCGCTGACCGTGCGCATGCAGGAAGGCGCAGGCGGCG
>CAUJJO010000297.1 GCA_963205125.1 Pseudomonadota bacterium
TGGCGGCGGCGGCGCTCGGCGAAGCGGCCGCTGGCCGTCTGCCGCGTGCGAAAGCGCGTCACGCAGTCCCAGAAGAGGTCCAGGCCCTCGCCCTTCAGGCCGCTGAGCTGGATCACTTCGGGGTGCCATGGCTCGTCGAATTGCTGCGCCTGTTGCGCCTGTTGCGCCTGTTGCGCCTGCTGCGCGTGCAGCGCGTGCAGCGCGTGCGGCGCGTGTTGCGCCTGCTGCGGCTTGCCCGGCGGGCCGAAGATGCGCAGGGCGGACTGGATCTGGGCGCGTGCGCGCGTGGCGGCGCCCGGGTCGAGGTCGGCCTTGTTGACGACGACGAGGTCGGCAAGCTCCATCACGCCGCGCTTGATCGCCTGCAGGTCGTCGCCCGCGTTGGGCAGTTGCAGCAGCACGAACATGTCGGTCATGCCGGCGACGGCGGTTTCGCTCTGGCCCACACCCACCGTCTCGACGAGCACGAGGTCGTAGCCGGCGGCCTCGCACACGAGCATGGTCTCGCGCGTCTTGTCGGCCACGCCGCCCAGCGTGCCGCCGCTCGGGCTCGGACGGATGAAGGCGCCCTCCTGCGCCGAGAGCCGCTCCATGCGCGTCTTGTCGCCGAGGATGGAGCCGCCGGAGACGCTCGACGAGGGGTCGACGGCGAGCACCGCCACGCGGTGCCCGCGCGCGATCAGGTCCAGCCCAAGCGTCTCGATGAAGGTGCTCTTGCCCGCGCCCGGCACGCCGCTGATGCCCAGCCGCAGCGCGCGCCCGCTGTGCGGCAGCAGCGCGGCAAGCAGCGCGTCGGCCTGCGCGCGATGGTCGGGGCGCGTCGACTCGATCAGCGTGATGGCCTTGGCCAGCGCGCGCCGCTGCGCCGCGCCGCGGCTGTCGAGAATCGCCTGAGCGAACAGGGTCACGCGCGACCTCACAGGATCTCGAACGCCCGGCCGTCCTGCAGCCGGTAGCGCGAGAAGTCGCGCACGTCGAGGGTCCAGATCTGCAGAACGTCCGTTTCCTGGGCGGCCCAGACCAAGGTGGCGTCGGCGAAATCCATCTGCGCGCGGCGACCGTCTGAGTACTGCTGCATCAAGGGCAGCATCTCGGCCAAGTGCGCCGAGTCGAAGGGGAAGACGGTCGCGCCCCCCTCCTCGACCCAGCGCAGCATGCGCCAGCGTGCAACCGAAGCAAGGAAGTGCGAGGCCTCCACGACGCATGGCCAGGTCGTCGTCAGATGCCAGGCGGTGGGTGCGGTGCTCAACAAGGTTCGATAGTGGCCATGGGCGGGATCGCCGGGGTCGAACAGGGCCACCAGTGGACCGGTGTCCAGCAGAACCGGAGTCACGGTGCCTCACCCTCGTCCTCGGGCACCCAGACCTCGCCCTTCCTGCGTGCTTCCTCGTAGGCCAGCCAGTCTCGAAGCTGAGCCTGACGCTGAGCCTGCAGCTTGGCGCGCAGCCGGTCGCCGGTGCTCGCAGGCGGCACTTGGTCCGGCCCCGGCTCGGCAATCCGGAGGTCCGGTGCCTCTGCCATCACACGCCTATAGATCTGCGCCGGATCCTTGCGCCCAAGCGCGCGTTCGACCGCGTCGATGATGAACTGCGATTTCGTCACGCCCTGACGCTGCGCGGCGAGCTCGAGCTCCTTCTCGAGCAGGGGATTCATGCGAACGGATACAGCCATGGCAATCTCCTGATATACCGTAATACTGTATCACTTCAAGGCCAGATCGGCATCACGCGAGCGCCTTCTTGATCTGCTCGAGCACATCCTTGGCGCTGGCGGGGATGGGGGTGCCGGGGCCGTAGATGCCCTTGACGCCTGCGTCGTAGAGGAAGTCGTAGTCCTGGCGCGGCACGACGCCGCCGACGAAGACGACGATGTCGTCCGCGCCCTGGCGCTTCAGCTCGGCGACGATGGCCGGCACCAGCGTCTTGTGGCCGGCCGCCAGCGTGCTCACGCCCACCGCGTGCACGTCGTTCTCGATCGCCTGGCGCGCGCACTCCTCGGGCGTCTGGAAGAGGCTGCCGATGTCGACGTCGAAGCCGAGGTCGGCGAAGGCGGTGGCCACGACCTTGGCGCCGCGGTCGTGGCCGTCCTGCCCGAGCTTGGCGATCATCACGCGCGGGCGGCGGCCCTGCTCCCGGGCAAAGGCGTCGATCTCCTGCCTGAGCCTGTCCCAGCCCTCGGCGCCCTCGTAGGCGGCGGCGTAGACGCCGCTGACCTTCTGCGTGTCGGCGCGGTGGCGCCCGAAGATTTCTTCCATGGCTTGACTCACTTCGCCTACGGTGGCGCGGGCACGCATCGCGTCGATGGTGGCGGCCAGCAGGTTGCCCTGGCCGCTGCGCGCGATGCGCGTGATCTCGGCCAGCGTCTGCTGCACGCGCGCTGGGTCGCGCCGGCGCTTCACGTCGGCCAGCCGCGCGAGCTGCTGTTCGCGCACCTCGAGGTTGTCGACCTCGCGGATGTCGACTGCGTCTTCCTGGTCCAGCCGGTACTTGTTGACGCCGACGATGGTGTCGCGCCCGGAGTCGATGCGCGCCTGCTTCTGCGCGGCGGCGGCCTCGATCTTCAGCTTGGCGTAGCCGCTCTGCACCGCCTGCGTCATGCCGCCCATGGCGTCGACTTCCTCGATGATCGCCCAGGCCGCATCGGCCATCTGCTGCGTCAGCGACTCCATCATGTAGCTGCCGGCAAACGGGTCGACGACGCTCGTGATGTGCGTCTCCTCCTGGAGGATGAGCTGCGTGTTGCGCGCGATGCGCGCGCTGAACTCGGTGGGCAGCGCGATCGCCTCGTCGAAGCTGTTGGTGTGCAGGCTTTGCGTGCCGCCGAAGACCGCGGCCATCGCCTCGATCGTCGTGCGCACGATGTTGTTGTAGGGGTCCTGCTCGGTGAGGCTCCAGCCGCTGGTCTGGCAATGCGTGCGCAGCATCAGGCTCTTGTCCTTCTTCGCGCCGAAGCCCTTCATGATGCGGCACCAGAGCAGCCGCGCCGCGCGCATCTTGGCGATCTCGAGATAGAAGTTCATCCCGATCGCCCAGAAGAAGGACAGCCGCCCGGCAAAGGCGTCGACGTCCAAGCCCTTGGCGATGGCCGTCTTCACGTATTCCTTCCCATCGGCCAGCGTGAAGGCCAGCTCCAGCGCCTGCGTCGCGCCGGCCTCCTGCATGTGGTAGCCGGAGATGCTGATCGAGTTGAAGCGCGGCATCTGCTGCGCCGTGTACGCGATGATGTCGCCGACGATGCGCATCGAGGGCTCGGGCGGAAAGATGTAGGTGTTGCGGACCATGAACTCCTTGAGGATGTCGTTCTGGATGGTCCCCGCCAGCTGCGCCTGCGCCACCCCCTGCTCCTCGGCCGCGACGATGTAGCCGGCGAGCACCGGCAGCACGGCGCCGTTCATCGTCATGGAGACGCTCACGCGGTCCAGCGCGATGCCGTCGAAGAGGATCTTCATGTCCTCGACCGAGTCGATCGCCACCCCCGCCTTGCCGACGTCGCCGACGACGCGCGGGTGGTCGCTGTCGTAGCCGCGGTGCGTGGCGAGGTCGAAGGCCACGCTCACGCCCTGCGCGCCTGCGGCCAGCGCCTTGCGGTAGAAGGCGTTGCTCTCCTCGGCGGTGGAGAAGCCCGCGTACTGGCGGATGGTCCACGGCCGCACCGCATACATCGTCGCCTGCGGCCCGCGCACGAAGGGCGCGAAGCCCGGCAGCGTGTCGGCATTCGGCAGGCCGGCGAGGTCGGCCGCGGTGTAGAGCGGCTTCACCGTGAGGCCCTCGGGCGTGACCCAGGCCAGCGCCGCGACATCCCCTTGCGGTGCGGACTTGGCCGCGGCCTGCTGCCACTGGGCGAGGGTGGCGGGCGCGAACTCGGGGGCTTGGCTCATCGGGTCTCTCCTGGACGCACGGCCCGGGCTGCAGGCGGATGGGTCGCGCGCAGGCTTGCCGGGTCGGGATGATTATGCATAATTATGAATTCGAATCCAACGCCAGGCTGACACCGCCTCGGCGCGTCGCTCGTCCCCTCTGCCCTTGCCGTCACGCATGCCCGCCGCCCTCGCCGTCGCCGCCGCCGCCGAATCCGCGCCGCGCTCGCTCGCGCGGCGTGCGCTGTACGAGGACGTTGCCGACCGGCTGCGCCAGCAGATCTTCGCGCGCGAACTCGAGCCCGGGAGCTGGATCGACGAGCAGAAGCTCTGCGCCGAGTACGGCATCAGCCGCACGCCGCTGCGCGAGGCGCTGAAGGTGCTGGCCGTCGAAGGCCTGGTGACGATGAAGCTGCGCCGCGGCGCCTACGTCACCGAGATGTCGAGCAAGGACGTGGCCCAGGTCTACCACCTGCTGGCGCTGCTGGAGAGCGACGCCGCGGGCGAGGTCGCGCGCGCGGCCAGCGACGCGCAGCTCGAAGCGCTCGAGGCACTGCACCAGCGCCTGGAGAGGCAGCAGCGCCAGCGCGACGCCTTCTTCGCCGCCAACGAGCGCTTTCACCTCGAGCTGCTCGAGATCGCCGGCAACCGCTGGCGCGCGCAGATCGTCGGCGACCTGCGCAAGGTGATGAAGCTCAACCGCCATCACTCGCTGTTCAAGCGCGGGCGCATCGCCGAATCGCTGCAGGAGCACCGCGCCCTGATGCAGGCGCTGCACGCGCGCGACGCCGATCGGGCGACGCGGCTGATGCGCGCGCATTTCGACAATGGCCTTGCCGCGGCCGCCTGATGGCGGATCCCGCAACCGGAGTGCCGCGATGAGCCCAGCCCATGACGATGACGATGGCCCGGGCGATCCCGAGGATCCACTGCTGGGCCCCTGGCTCAAGGGCTTTCCGCCCGCCGCAAGGCCGCTGCGGCGCTCGCAGCTTGCGCAGCAGGGCTGGCGCGTGGCCGATGGGGCGCTGCCACTGCCGCTTGCCGTGCTGCAGGAGAGCGCGCTGGCGCACAACCTGCGCTGGATGCAGGACTTCGCGCGCGAGCGCGGGCTGGCGCTCTGCCCGCACGGCAAGACGACGATGTCGCCGCAGCTCTTTGCGCGCCAGCTCGACGCGGGCGCCCTGGGCCTCACCTTTGCCAGCGTCTTCCAGCTGCAGCTTGGCGTACGGGCCGGCGTGCGGCGTGCGCTGATCGCCAACCAGGTGCACAGCGCGCCCGAGCTCGCGGGCCTCGCCCGGCTGCTGGCACGCACCGAGGGCCTGCGCGTGGCCTTTCTCGTCGATTCGATCGAGCAGCTGCGGCTGGTCGAGGCCTGGCGCGCAACCCAGGCCGAAGCATTCGCCTTCGAGGTGCTGATCGAAGTCGGCGTGGCCGGCGGGCGCACCGGCGTGCGCGAGCTTGCCGACGCGATCGCACTGGCGCGCGCGCTGCGTGCCAGCGCAGCGGTGCGCCTGGTCGGCATCGAGTGCTACGAAGGCCTTTCGCTCGAAGGCGACGACGAGCGGCTGCGCGCAGGCACCTCGGCGCTGATGCAGCGCGTCAACGCGCTGGCCCTGGCCTGCGATCGCGAGGACCTCTTCGAGACCGACGAGGTCATCGTCTCGGCCGGCGGCTCGGCGCTCTTCGACCTCGTCGCGCCGCACATGCGCCCGGCGCTCTCGCGCCCGGTGCGCGGCGTCCTGCGTTCAGGCTGCTACGTCACCCACGATCACGGCCACTACCGGCGCCTCGTGCACCGCGTGGCCGCGCGCTGCGGCTGCGCCGACGAGCTGCGGCCGGCGCTCTCGGTCTGGACCGCCGTGCAGAGCACGCCCGAGCCGGGCCTGGCGCTCCTGACGGGCGGGCGGCGCGACCTGTCGTTCGACATCGAGCTGCCGCAGCCGCTGGCGCTGGCGCGCGGGGGCCGCGTCCAGCCGCTGTCCGCCGACGCGGCCTGGCGCATCGCCGCCCTCAACGACCAGCACGCCTACCTGCGCTGGGACGCCGCGGCGGCGCCGACGCCGCGCGTGGGCGACCTCATCGTGCTCGGCGTCTCGCATCCCTGCACGACCTTCGACAAGTGGCACTGGATGCCGGTCGTCGACGACGACACGCGCGTCATCGACGCCGTCACCCTCCACTTCTGATCACGCGCCCAAGCAAGCGCTCAAGCAAGCGCTCGAACACCCAGCAGCTCCGCCATGCACGGCGGCTGCGCCGCGCGCAGCACGGCGGCAAGCGGGTGCGCGCTGCCGGCAAGCGGCACCTGCTGCGCGTCTTCGGCAAAGGCGGCGAAGGCCGGCGTGATCTGCCATGGCGATGCGGCGCGGCCGAAGAGCCGGTGCGCGCGCTGCGCGAAGGCTTCGGCGCCCTCTTCGCTTGGCGTGCCCAGATCGTGCACACCGCCGCGCTGCAGCGCGTGCATGAGCACCGTCCAGCCGCTGTCGTGGAGCAGGCCGGCGAGGTAGGCGTCGAAGGCGGAGGCACCCGCCGCGCGCGCGGCTGCCACGGCGTGGCGCGAGAGCACGTCGGCATGCTCCCACAGGCGATCCGCGGTGCGCGCGCTCAGGCTGCCGGGCTGCGCCTGGAACATCGGCCGCAGCACGACGCGGGCGATCGCCATCTGCAGGCCCTCGATGCCCAGGCGCTGGATCGCCTGCGGCAGGTCGGCCACCGGCCCCAGGTGCGAGAAGAAGGCGCCGCCGGCCTGGCGCAGCACCTCGGCGGCGAGCACCGGGTCGCGCCCGATGCGCTCGGCCAGCACCGGCACCGGAAGGTCCTGCTGGCGCAGCATCGCCAGCAGTTGCGGCACGACGTTGGCCGAACGCGGCAGCAGCTCGCTGGGCAGGGCGACCTGCGCGAGCACCTCGTCCAGCAGCGCAAGCGCCTGCTGCTCGGCCGGCTGCAGGGGCCCCGGCACGGGCGCGAGCGGTGGCGCTGGCGGCCGCGCCAGCAGCCAACACAACAACGGCGGCCCGAGGGCCGCCGTTGCGTCGGGCGCCGAAGGCGTCTGCGCAGGTTCCGGGGCCGCGCCTGCTGCCGGCCCGGAGCGCGCGCTCGCCGCCCGGGCGGGCTTCGCGCCCGAGCGGTCCTGACCACCCAGCAGGCGCGAGAGCCAGCCCATGGCCGTTCAGCGCTGGGCCAGGGGCTTCACGTCGCGCCGGGCCGAGCCCACGAAGAGCTGGCGCGGGCGGCCGATCTTGTACTCGGGGTCGGCGATCATCTCGTTGAGCTGCGCGATCCAGCCCACCGTGCGGGCGAGCGCGAAGATCGCGGTGAAGAGGCTCACCGGGATGCCGATCGCGCGCTGCACGATGCCCGAGTAGAAGTCGACGTTCGGGTAGAGCTTGCGCGCGACGAAGTACTCGTCCTCGAGCGCGATCTTCTCGAGGTGCATCGCCAGCTTGAAGAGCGGGTCGTCGTGCAGGCCCAGGGCCTCCAGCACCTCGTGGCAGGTCTCGCGCATCAGCTTGGCGCGCGGGTCGTAGTTCTTGTAGACGCGGTGCCCGAAGCCCATCAGCTTGACGGTCGAGTTCTTGTCCTTGACCTGCTTGATGAACTCGCCGATCTTCTCGACGCCGCCGTTCTTCTGGATGTCCTCCAGCATGGTCAGCGCCGCCTCGTTGGCGCCGCCGTGCGCCGGGCCCCAGAGGCAGGCCACGCCGGCCGCGATGGCGGCGAAGGGGTTGGTGCCCGAGCTGCCGCACAGGCGCACGGTCGAGGTCGAGGCGTTCTGCTCGTGGTCGGCGTGCAGGATGAAGATGCGGTCCAGCGCGCGCACCAGCACGTCGTTGGGTTCGTAGTCGGCGCAGGGGGTCGCGAACATCATGCGCATGAAGTTCGCGGTGTAGCTGAGCTCGTTGCGCGGGTAGATGTAGGGCTGGCCGACCGAGTACTTGTAGGCCATCGCCACCAGCGTCGGCATCTTGGCGATGAGGCGGATCGCCGCGACCTCGCGGTGCTTCGGGTTGTTGATGTCGGTGCTGTCGTGATAGAAGGCCGAGAGCGCGCCGACGAGGCCGGTCATCACCGCCATCGGGTGCGCGTCACGACGGAAGCCGCGCAGGAAGAACTGCATCTGCTCGTTGACCATCGTGTGGTTGACGACGAGCTTGTGGAAGTCCTTCTGCTGCTGCGCGTTGGGCAGCTCGCCGTAGAGCAGCAGGTAGCAGGTGTCGAGGAAGTCGCACTGCGTGGCCAGCTGCTCGATCGGGTAGCCGCGATAGAGCAACTCGCCCTTGTCGCCGTCGATGTAGGTGATCGTGCTGTTGCACGAGGCCGTCGAGAGGAAGCCCGGGTCGTAGGTGAACTTGCCCGACTGCGCGTAGAGCTTGCGGATGTCGATCACGTCCGGGCCGATGGAGCCCTTGTAGATCGGCAGTTCCATGCTCGGGCTGCCGTCCGAGAACGACAGGGTGGCTTTCACGTCGGAGGGAGTCATCGCATGGCCTTTCGATTCAGCGGGGGTTCGACGGCGGCTGCCTCATCTGGGCAAGCACTTCGCGCACTTCGGGACGATCGAGCTCGCCCTGCGGTTCGCGGCGCGAAAGCAGCAGGTCCAGCAGATCGTGATCGGACAGATCCATGAGGGCCTGCAGCCCCTGGGCCTGACGGACCGTGATCGTCTCCTCGTGACGGCGAAAGAATCGCTCGATGAGCAGGTCGTTCTCGAGCAGGCCGCGCCGGCAGCGCCACTTCAGGCGGCCGAGGTCGCGGGGATCGAGGGCGAGGTCGGTCATCGCGTGGGGCGGGGGACGGGGGACGGCCCGAGGGGCTTCAGACCGCCCGACGGACCATCAACTCCTTGATCTTGCTGATGGCCTTGGCCGGGTTCAGGCCCTTGGGGCAGACGTCCGTGCAGTTGAGGATGGAGCGGCAGCGGAAGAGCCGGTACGGATCCTCGAGGTTGTCCAGCCGCTCCGAGGTCGCGTGGTCGCGGCTGTCGACGATGAAGCGGTAGGCCTGCAGCAGGCCGGCCGGACCGACGTACTTGTCCGGGTTCCACCAGAAGCTCGGGCAGGCGGTGGAGCAGCTCGCGCAGAGGATGCACTCGTAGAGGCCGTCGAGCTCCTCGCGCTCCTCGGGCGACTGCAGGCGCTCCTTCTCGGGCGGCTGCTCGTCGTTGATCAGGTAGGGCTTGATCGAATGGTACTGCTTGAAGAACTGCGTCATGTCGACGATCAGGTCGCGGATGACGGGCAGCCCGGGCAGCGGCTTGAGCACGATGGTGTCGGGCAGGCTGCGCAGGTTGGTCAGGCAGGCCAGGCCGTTCTTGCCGTTGATGTTCATCGCGTCCGACCCGCACACGCCCTCGCGGCAGCTGCGGCGAAAGCTCAGGGTCGGGTCCTGCGCCTTGAGCTTGATGAGGCCGTCGAGCAGCATGCGCTCGGAGCCGTCGAGCTCCACCTGCAGCGTCTGCATGCTCGGCTTGGCGTCCTTGTCGGGGTCGTAGCGGTAGATCTGGAAGGTGCGCTTGCTCATTGCGGGCTGCCTTGCGGGTTCAGAAGGTGCGGACCTTGGGCGGGATGCTCTCGACGGTCAGCGGCTTCATCCGCACCGGCTTGTACGAAAGGCTGTTGCTGGCCGAATCCCAAAGCGTGTGCTTCAGCCAGTCGCGGTCGTTGCGGCCCAGCGGGAATTCGGCATCGTCGGCACCGCGCTCGTAGTCCTCGACCGTGTGCGCGCCGCGGCACTCCTTGCGCGCGGCGGCCGAGACCATCGTCGCCTGCGCGACCTCGACCAGGTTCTCGACCTCCAGCGCCTCGACGCGCGCGGTGTTGAAGATCTTGCTCTTGTCGGCCAGGGTGATGCCCTTGGCGCGCTCGCGCAGCGCGGCGATCTCGCGCACGCCCTCGTCCATCATCTTCTGCGTGCGGAAGACGCCGGCATGGTGCTGCATCGAGCGGCGGATGTCGTTGGCCACCGCCTGCGCGTACTCGCCGCCGATGCTGGCGTCGAGCTCGGCCACGCGCGCCCGCGTGCGCTCGCCGGCGTCCGCCGGCAGCGGCTTGTGGTGCGCGTTCTGCCTGGCGAACTCGACGATGTGGTTGCCCGCGGCGCGGCCGAAGACGAGCAGGTCCAGCAGCGAGTTGGTGCCCAGGCGGTTGGCGCCGTGCACGCTCACGCACGAGCATTCGCCGACCGCGTAGAGGCCGTTCACCGGGACGTTCGGATCGCCGTCCCGGGCCACCACCACCTGGCCGTGGATGTTGGCCGGCACGCCGCCCATCTGGTAGTGCAGCGTCGGCACGACCGGGATCGGCTCCTTGGTGATGTCGACGTTGGCGAAGTTGTGGCCGATCTCGAAGACGCTGGGCAGGCGCTTGTGGATGGTCTCGGCGCCCAGGTGCGTCATGTCGAGGTTGATGTAGTCCTTGTTGGGGCCGCAGCCGCGCCCTTCCTTGATCTCCTGGTCCATGCAGCGCGAGACGAAGTCGCGCGGCGCGAGGTCCTTGAGCGTGGGCGCGTAGCGCTCCATGAAGCGCTCGCCATCGACGTTGCGCAGGATCGCGCCCTCGCCGCGGCAGCCCTCGGTCAGCAGCACGCCGGCGTTGTGCACGCCGGTCGGGTGGAACTGCCAGAACTCCATGTCCTGCAGCGGGATGCCCGCGCGCGCGGCCATGCCCAGGCCGTCGCCGGTGTTGATGTAGGCGTTGGTGCTGGCGGCATAGATGCGGCCGGCGCCGCCGGTGGCCAGCATCGTCGTCTTGGCGTGGAAGATGTGCAGGTCGCCGGTCTCCATCTCGAGCGCGGTGACGCCGACCACGTCGCCCGCGGCGTCGCGGATCAGGTCCAGCGCCATCCACTCGACGAAGAACTGCGTGCGCGCGGCGACGTTGCGCTGGTAGAGCGTGTGCAGCATCGCGTGGCCGGTGCGGTCGGCCGCGGCGCAGGCGCGCTGCACGGGCTTCTCGCCGTAGTTGGCGGTATGGCCGCCGAAGGGGCGCTGGTAGATCGTGCCGTCGGCATTGCGGTCGAAGGGCATGCCGAAGTGCTCGAGCTCGTAGACGACCTTGGGCGCCTCGCGGCACATGAACTCGATCGCGTCCTGGTCGCCCAGCCAGTCGCCGCCCTTGACGGTGTCGTAGAAGTGGTAGTGCCAGTTGTCCTCGGACATGTTGCCAAGGCTCGCGCCGATGCCGCCCTGCGCGGCCACGGTGTGCGAGCGCGTCGGGAATACCTTGGTCAGCACGGCCACGTTCAGGCCGGCGTTGGCGAGTTGCAGCGAGGCCCGCATGCCGGAGCCGCCGGCCCCGACGATGACGACGTCGAACTTGCGCGTGGGAAGTTTAGCCATAGCGGTTTTCTCAGAGCCTCCA
>CAUJJO010000298.1 GCA_963205125.1 Pseudomonadota bacterium
CACGCGGTGCCCCTTGGCCGGATAGCCCTCGGGCAGCGGCGGCAGCGCAAGCGTCTGGTCCCACAGGGAGCGCGAGCGCAGCAATCCGGCCTTCGGTGCACCACCGAGCCGGTCGACCTGCCAGTACAGGCCCGACAAGGGCTGCGCCAGGCGCGCGTCCAGCGCGGCCGCGGGCGCGACCGTCACGCCCTTGCCGGGGGCCCAGTCGAGTGCCGCGCTGAGCTGGTCGAGCTGCTGCACGAGCTGCACGCGCAACTGCTCGCGCACGTGATCGCCGAAGAGCGCACGCAGGCCCCAGCCGGCAAAGCCGACGGCCAGCAGCACCCACAGCAGCGTGCCGACGAGCAGTTGCAGCCGCAGCGAGCGGCGCAGCGCCTGCGGCTTCATGCGTCGGCGTCACCGGCCGCGGCATCGACCAGGCGATAGCCCAGGCCCCGCACGGTCTCGATGCTGCCGGCGGGCAGCTTGCGGCGCAGCCGGCCGACGAAGACCTCGATCGTGTTCGAGTCGCGCTCGCTGTCGTAGGCGTAGAGGTGCTCGGCGAGCTCGCTGCGCGAAAGCACCTCGCCCTTGCGCTGCATCAGCAGCGACAGCAGCTTGAACTCGTGGCTGGTCAGCGCCAGCGGCTGCCCCGCGAGCAGCACGCGCGCGGCCCGCGTGTCGAGCTCGATCGCGCCGCACTGCCAGATGGCGCTGCCGTGCTCGCCGCGCCGGCGCAGCAGCGCGCGCAGGCGCGCCAGCAGCTCCTCCATCTGGAAGGGCTTGGCAAGGTAGTCGTCGGCGCCCGCGTCGATGCCCGCGACCTTCTCCTGCCAGGCGCTGCGCGCCGTCAGGATCAGCACCGGCATGTTGCGCCCGGCCGCACGCCAGCGCCGCAGCACGGTGAGGCCATCGAGCAGCGGCAGCCCGAGGTCGAGCACGACGAGGTCGAAGTCCTCGACCTCGCCGAGGTAGTGCGCTTCGCGCCCGTCGGCCGCGGCCTCGACCGTGTGCCCGGCGTGGGCGATCGCCTGCACCAGCTGCGCGCGCAGCGTGGCGTCGTCCTCAACGACGAGGATGCGCATCGCCCTCCTTCCCGTGTTCCCTGCGCTTGATGCCCAGCACGCGACCGTCGCTGGCGTCGACCTTGACGCCGGCCATGCGGCCATCGGGCTGCAACAGGCGGATCTTGTACACGAAACGCCCGTCGTCGCGCTCGAATTCCACCTTCAGCACCTGCCCCGGCATCTCGCGCTCGAGCTTGTCGAGCACGCTGCGCAGCGGCAGCACCTGCCCCCGCTCGAGCGCGCGGCGTGCCATCTCGTGGTCATCGTCGTCGGCCCGCGCCGGGCCGCCAAGGGTCATGGCCGCGGCCGCGAGGGCGAGCAGCCGGCGGCGCGAAGGGAGGGAGCGCGGTGTGTTCATGGCGGCTTTGTAGCGCGCCGCAAATGAATGATCCCTGAACGGCAGGCGGGACAAGGCCGTCTGCCGCGTCGGTGCGCGCTGCGGTCCGAGGCTATCCTCGCGGCGCGGATCGACCAGAGACGAACGTGACGATCAAGACAGCCGCCGCGCTCTCGATACTCTCGCTGCTGAGCTTGTGCGGGAGCCCCGCCACCGCGACCGTCGCCGCGGTCGCAGCCGCGGGCCTTGGCCTCGTCGACGCGCGCGAGCCGCAGGCGCTAGTCGTCGTCGACGCCGTGCCGGCCTCCGGCCTGCTGCCCTTCCTGCGGCTGTCCGATCCCGGGGCCCGAACCGTCGAGTGTTGTCTGCGCGTGCAGAAGGACACGCAGCCAAGCAGCATCCTGCGCCTACGCGTCAGCGGGCCGATCGAGGCGCAGCCGTCGACCACCGAGCAGGCGGGGCACCCGGCGCAGGTGGTCGGCGCGGTCGAAGAGGGCCCCTTCATCGGCCTCGTGCTGCCGCCTGGGGCGGGCGCCCGCGTGCTCTGGCGCCGCGCGAACGCGCTGCAGCTCGAGTGGACCGCCCCCGGCACCCCGCGCCCGCTGCGGGTGCGCGTGCAGCACTGCCTCTCCAGCGAAGGCCTGCACCTGTGGTGGCAGCGCCCGGGAGGGCCGCGCGTGCACCTCTACGTGCCCCTGGGCATGGCGGTCGAGGCCGACTGCCGGCAGGCCGGCCTGAAGCCCTGAGTCCGCACTGAACCGACGAGCGTCGGCGCGGCGCCCGCCGCGCTGCGCAGGCGCCGTCCCATTGCGGACGCTATCCCATTGCGGACGCCGTCTTGGGCGCCGTCTTGTGCGCCGTCTGCCAACGGATCGCCGTTCGCAACCTCGATGAACGTCCGATGAACGCCGCGTTCAGGCATCGTTCAGCGCTGCACGGCCATAGTACGCGGCAGCCAGGAGACCTCCCCGCGGTGGGGAGGCCGAGAACGAACCGGAGGACCCAACGATGAACACGCTTCGGCAGGATGCGCGAACCGTCTTTCACCCGCTCTCGATCGCCACGCACTGGGCCACGCTCGTGCTGCTGGCCGCCGTCTACGCGCTGATCGAGTTCAAGGGCATCTTCCCCAAGGGCAGCGACGCGCGCGAGGCGATGAAGCACTGGCACTTCGTGCTCGGCCTCACCGTCTTCGGGTTCGTCGCGCTGCGCCTCCTGCTGCGCGCGGCCGTCCCCGCGCCGGCCATCGTGCCGGCCCCGGCGGCCTGGCAGCAGCGCGTGGCCACGGCGATGCACGTCGCGCTCTACGCCTTCCTCCTCGCGATGCCGCTGCTGGGCTGGCTCACGCTCAGCGCCAAGGGCACGCCGGTACCCTTCTTCGGCTGGGAGCTGCCGGCGCTGCTCGCGCCCGACAAGGAACTCGCCCGCAGCCTGAAGGAAGTCCACGAGGCGATCGCAACGCTCGGCTACGCGCTCGTCGGCGTGCACGCGGCCGCAGCGCTCTTCCACCACTACGTGATGCGCGACAACACCCTCGTGCTGATGCTGCCCTGGGCGCGGCGCTGGGCGCGCAAGCCCGCGCCCTCGACCCTGATCGAGGGCTGAGTCCCCAGGGAAGCCTTGCTCCAGAACCCCAGCCGGAGAACCGACCATGAACACCATCCGACGCTTTCCCAAGCCCTTCGTCCGCCGCCTGGCCCTGCCTGTGGCGCTGGCCCTGGCCGCCGCTCCGGCGCTGGCCGGCGACGACTGCGACGTGCCGATCGAGCAGTGGCAGCCGCGCGAAGCGGTGCTGCAGAAGGCCGCGCAGCAGGGCTGGAAGGTGCAGCGCCTGAAGATCGACGACGGCTGCTACGAGCTGCGCGGCCGCGACGAGAACGGCCGCGCCTTCAAGGCCAAGCTCGATCCGCGCACGCTCGAGACCGTGAAGATGAGGCGGCGCGACGACCAGCGGGAGCGCGACCGTGCGCGGGACCGCGATCGCGTGCACCGGCCCGCCGCTGCCGCCTCGTCGGCGAGCGGCACACGCGCCACGATCGAATGACCCGACTCGAACGATCCGCATCCACCTGACCAAGGAGAAGAACACCATGCGCCAACCCCTGCTGACCACGCTGGCCGCCGCCTGCGCGCTGGCGCTGCCGCTGGCAGCGCAGAGCAAGACGGTGACGATCGCGACCACGCTGAAGAACTACGGCGGCGACGGCGCCTACCTCGCCGTCTACCTGACGGATGCCAAGGGCGCCTACGCGCGCACGCTGTGGGTTGCCGGCGGCAAGGCCAAGTACTACAAGCACCTCGCCGACTGGAGCCGCCTCTCGGCTGCCGACGCCAGGCGCCTGGACGGCGTCACCGGTGCCAGCGTCGGCCAGGGCCGCACGCTGAAGGTCACGGCCGAGCTCGCCGACGCGCTGATCGACGCCGGCTACGAGATCCGCATCGACGCCGCGGTCGAGGACATGCGCGACAGTCCCGGCGAAGTGCGCATCCCGCTGAGCTCGGCGAGCGCCGGCAAGCAGCAGGCCGGCAGGCAGTACATCCAGTCGGCCAGCTTCCAGCTGCAGTAAGAGGTTCACCCCATGAATTGGAGATGGGTCCATCGCTGGCTCGGCCTCGTCGCCGGAACGCTGGCGCTGGTGCTGGGCCTCACCGGGGTCGTGCTCGCGCTCGACCCGGTGCGCGATGCCTGGACCGCCGCCACCGCGCCGGCCGAGCTGAGTGTCGCGACGCTCGCCGAGCGCGTGAGCGGGAACGTCGCGGGCATCGAGGAGATCCGCCGCCAGCCCTCGGGCGAGATCGTCGTCTACGCCTTCGACCAGGGGCAGGCGCAGGCGCTGCGCGTCGACCCGGCCGACGGCCGCGTCATCGGCAGCTACCAGGTTTCGGCGTTCTCGCGCTGGATGAAGAACCTGCACCGCTCCTTCCTGCTGGGGGACGGCGGGCGTCTAGCCGCCGCGGGGGTGGCGCTGTCGATGCTGCTGATCTCGGTCTCCGGCCTCGTGCTGCTGCTGCGTCGCCTGGGCGGCTGGCGCCGCATCACCGCGCGCCTGCGCGGCACGCTCGCCGAGCGGCTGCACGTGGCCAGCGGGCGCGTCGTGCTCGCGGTGCTGCTGCTGTCCTCGCTGACGGCGCTTTACATGAGTGCCGCGACCTTCGGTCTCGTCACGCTCGACGCCGAGACCGAGCCCGATGTCGTCTCGACGGTGGGCGCGGCCCCGGCACCCGTCGCAGCCGCCCTGCCGCTGCTGCAGGACCTGCGCGTGGCCGACCTGCGCCGGCTCAACTTCCCCGATGCCGACGACCCCGAGGACACCTGGACCGTCAGCACCGCCCAGGGCCAGGGCTGGATCGACCGTGCCACCGGCCAGACCCTGGCCTGGCAGGACGCCACCCGCGCGCAGCGCCTGCACGACCTGGCGATGCTGCTGCACACCGGCGAGGGTGCCTGGGCCTGGGCGCTGGTGCTGGGGGCAACGGCGGCCTGCATCCCGCTGTTCTGGGCGACGGGCCTCATCCTCTGGTGGCGCGAGCGCGGCCGGCGCCCCGTCCTGGCCGACAACAGCGCTGTGGCGGCGGCCGATGCGCTCGTCTTCGTCGCCAGCGAGACCGGCAGCACCTGGGGCTTTGCAGAGGCGCTGCACCGGGCGCTCGCGACCAGCGGGCGGCGCGTGCACACGGCCGGGCTCGAGCACTTCGAGCGCGTGCTCGAGGCGGCTCCCGCGGCGCGCGACGTCTTCGTGCTCGCGGCCACCTATGGCGACGGCCAGCCGCCAGCGCACGCCGCCGACGCGCTGCAGCGCGTCGCGCGCACCCCGGCCGGCGCGGCGCGGGTCACGGTGCTCGGCTTCGGCGACCGGCAGTACCCGAAGTTCTGCGCCTTCGCCGAGGCACTCGAGCAGGCGCTGCAGGCGCAGGGCTGGCGCCTGCGGCTGCCGCTTGCGCGCATCCACCAGCAGTCGCCGCAGGAGTTCGCGCGCTGGGGGCAGGAGCTTGCGCGCTCGCTCGGGCAGCCGCTGGCAATCGACTACCGGCCGCGGCTGCCGCGGCTGAGCGAGCTGCGGCTCGTCGAGCGCCGGGACTATCCACGCGCCGGCAGCCCCGAAGGCGAGCAGCCCGCGGTGATCCTGCGCTTCGCGCTGCCCACGGAAGGCTTGTGGACGCGGCTTAGCGGCCGCGGGCTCGGCCGCTTCGTCGCCGGCGACCTGCTGGGCGTGATGGCGCCGGGGGCGAGCGCGCCGCGCTACTACTCGCTGGCCTCGGGGCGGCGCGACGGCTTCGTCGAACTGTGCGTGCGCCGCATTCCCGGCGGCCAGTGCTCGGGCTACCTGCACGCGCTGCAGCCGGGCGACCCTATCCAGGCCTTCGTGCGCGCCAACCCGGGCTTCACGCTCGAGGGCGAGCGCGAGCCCGTGCTGCTGATCGGGGCCGGCACCGGCATCGCGCCGCTGGCGGGCTTCGTGCGCGGCAACACCGGCCGGCGCCCGATGCACCTGTACTTCGGCGCGCGCAACCCGGAGCGCGACTTCTACTTCGCCAAGGACCTCGGACGCTGGCAGGACGAGCGGCGCCTCTCCAGCCTGCACACGGTGTTCTCGCGCGACGGCAAGAGCGGCGGCTACGTGCAGGACGTCGTGCGCGCCGACGCCACGGCGCTGCGCCAGTTGCTCGCCAAGGGCGCGAGCGTGCGCGTCTGCGGCAGCCGCGCGATGGCGCAGGGCGTGGCGCAGGTGCTGGACGCGATCCTCGCGCCGCTGCGCCTGAGCGTGAGCCAGTTGAAAGCCGCGGGCCGCTATGCCGAAGACGTCTTCTGAAGCCGCGCGCGGGGCGCACGCCGGCGGGCTGCGGCGGCTGAAGCTGCACGGCCCGACGATGGGCACGCGATGGTCGGTGAGCGCCGACGTGCGCGCCGACCTCGACGCGCCGGCATTGCAGCAGGCGCTCGCGGACGCGGTCGCACAGGTCGACGCGCAGATGTCGCCGTGGAAGCCCGAGAGTGATCTCAACCGCTTCAACCGCGCGCCGGTCGGCGAATGGGTGCCGCTGCCTGCGCAGATTCTGCAGGTGCTGCAGTGCGCGCTGCAGGTCTGCCGGCAAAGCGAGGGCGCCTTCGACCCCGGCGTCGGCGAGCTCGTCGACGCCTGGGGCTTCGGCGCCATGCGCGACGCGCCCGACGCGCAGGCGATCCGCGCGACCCGGCAGGCCGAACGCCGTCCGACGCACGAGCGGCTGGAGCTGGACATGGCGGGGGGCCGCGCGCGCAAGCAGGCCCCGCTGCAGCTGGACCTCTGCGGCATCGCCAAGGGCTACGGCGTCGACCGCATGGTCGAGGTGCTGCAGCAGCACGGCGTCGCGCACGCGCTGGCGGCGCTGGATGGCGAGCTGCGCGCACTTGGCAGCCAGGGTGGCAGCCAGGGCGGCAGCCAGGGCGATGGAAGGCCCTGGGCCATCGCCGTGGAGAGCCCCATGCCCGGGCGGCGCAGCGCGCAGGGCGTGATCGAGCTGCAGGACCTGGCGGTGGCCACCTCGGGCGACTACCGCCGCTTCGTCGAACTCGGCGGCGTGCGCCTGGCGCACACCATGGACGCGCGCCGCGGCGGCCCGGTGCGGAACAGCCTCGCCGCGGTCACCGTGCTCGCCGCCGACTGCATGAGCGCCGACGCCTGGGCGACCGCGCTGCTGGTCGCAGGACCCGCCGCGGGCCTGGCGATGGCGCAGCGTGCGGGGCTGGAGGCGCTGTTCGTCGAGCGCCGGGGCGGGCGCTGGGTCGAGACCGGACTGGGGCGCTTCGGGTCGGGCACGCGCACGGATTGAATCGATTTCTTGATGGTTCTTAAGTCGGCGTGACGTCGATGCAACCCGCGACGACCCGGATCGATCGGAGCGCGCAGGCCGGCGATCGGCGTCGGCTGCCACGGACAAGGAGATCGAAATGACATTCGCAATCGGCAGGCACATGCCTGCGGCACTGGCCGCGCTGGCCTTGATGACCGCCCTCGGCGGACCGGTGTGGGCGCAGGCTGCCGCGCACAGCCACGACGCGTCCCACGAAACCACGTTGACGCTGGACAACGGCCGCAAGTGGGCCACCGACGAACCGCTGCGTGCGGGCATGACGCGCATCCGCGGGCTCGTGCTGCCCCAGCTCGACGCTGCCCATGCCGGCAAACTCAGCACGGCGCAATACAAGGCGCTGGCGTCCAAGGTCGAAGTCGAAGTCGGCGGCATCGTGGCCAATTGCAAGCTCGAGCCCAAGGCCGACGCGATGTTGCACCTGGTCATCGCCGAGATCGGTGAAGGCACGGACGCCATGGCCGGCAAGGCGGCCAAGCAGCGCCCGATCAACGGCCTGGCCAAGGTGGTCGACGCCGTCAATCGATACGGCAGCCACTTCGACCACCCCGGCTTCGAGCCGATCCGCGCTGGCCATTGAAGGCGCCAGGGGCGGGGGCGCGGCCGGGTGAGCGAGAACGCAGCCGATGGCTCGTCGTGACCTCGCGCCGGCCGCGCTGCTGGCTCGCCTGCCGCTGTTCACCGACCTCGCGCCGGCGGCGCTGGCGCGCCTGGCCGCGCAGGTCACGCAGCACCGCCTCGATCGAGGTCGCGTGCTCTTCGGCCAGGGCGAGCCGGCGCTGGGGCTCTACGTGGTCGTCTACGGCGACATCAAACTGCTGACGAGCACGCCGGGCCGCGGTCCTCGACTGACCGGACTGGTCGGCCCGGGTCAGAGCTTCGGCGAGCCGGTGCTGTTTCTCGAGCGGCCCACGCTGGTGCAGGCCGTGGCCGCCAGCGACGCCCTGGTGCTGCGCGTTCCGAAGGAAGCCGTGTTCGCCGAACTCGACCGCAACCCGTGCTTCGCGCGTCAGATGATTGCCGGCCTGGCGCAGCGCGTGCAGGCACTGGTGCAAGACCTGGATCGGCAGACGGAGGGCACGGGAAAGACACGCTTCGTCGCCTACCTGCTGCGCCACGCCGACGGCCAGCCGAGCCTGAGCTGGAGGCTGCCGGCCACCAAGCGCGAGATCGCCGCACAGCTGAACCTGACGCCCGAGCACCTCTCGCGCATCCTGCGCGAGCTGGTGAGCTCGGGCCTGCTGCAGATGCACGGCCGCCAGCTGTTCGTTCCCGACACTGCGCGATTGAGCCGGCGGTCGAAGACGCCGCGCCGCGAATCGCCCGATCGCGGCGCTTGACTACGCCAGATCATTTATCGAACGAGCGCCGGTCGCTAGAGTGAAGCCACATCGAGTCACCCCAACGAAAGGAGCCACACCATGAAGACCATCCTGCGCAGTGACGAGCTGAGCTGCCCCTCCTGCGTCGTCAAGATCGAGAAGGCCCTGAAGGCGCTGCCCGGCGTCGGCGACGCGAAGGTGCACTTCAACTCCGGGCGCATCGACGTCGAGCACGACGGCGAGCAGGCCAGCGGCGAGATGCTGCTGGAGGCCGTGCGCAAGGTCGGCTACGGATCGCGCATCAGCGCCGTCTGAGCGGCGGCCCGAGTCCGCTTCGAGCTGCGTCGGGCGCGCTCGCGCCCGGCGCCCCCTGGTTCTGGATGAAGGAGTCGTCCATGTCTTCCAACACCCTGCTCGCTGGGCTGCAGCAGCTGGGCGGGTCACCCGCCGGGCGCCGCGGCCTGATGACGCTGGCCAGCGGGGCGCTCGGCGCCGCCGGCGTCATCGCGTCCATGCTCGCTGCCCCGCAAGCGCTGACGGCAGCGTTGTGGATCGCGGCCGCCCTGATCGCCGGCTCGGACATCGCCGTGCGGGCCTGGCGCAGCCTGCGCCTGAAGAGCGCCAGCATCGAGCTGCTGGTGACGATCGCCGCCATCGGCGCGATCGCCATCGGCGAGTACTGGGAGGCCGCAGCCGTCACCTTCCTGTTCCTGCTCGGCGGCTGGCTGGAGGCGCGCACCATCGCCAGGACGCGCACGGCCCTGAAGGAGCTGATCGCGCTGGCGCCCAGCGAAGTCGTGGTGCGTCGCGACGGTCGCGAGCTGACGCTGGCCCCGCACGAGGTCCGGCGCGGCGACATCGTGATCGTGCGCCCCGGCGGCCGCATCGGCGTCGATGGCACCGTGCTCGGCGGACGCGCGGCCGTCAACCAGAGCGCGATCACCGGGGAATCGATGCCCGAGGACAAGTCCGAGGGCGATCCGGTCTTCGCCGGCACGGTGAGCCACGACGGCTACCTCGAGATCCGCGCGGAGGGCGTGGGGGCCGACACGACGCTGGCGCACATCATCAGGCGCGTGGAGGAAGCGCAGGAGGCCAAGGCTCCGACCCAGCGCTTCATCGAGCGCTTCGCGCAGTGGTACACGCCGGCCATCATCGTGCTCACCATCGTCACCTTCGCGGTCTCCGGCAACGCCGAGCTGGCGCTGACGCTGCTGGTCGTCGCCTGTCCCGGCGCGCTGGTGATCTCGACGCCCATCTCGGTGATCGCCGGCATCGGCCAGGCCGCACGCCACGGCATCCTGATCAAGGGCGGCGAACACCTGGAGGCGGCCGCCCGCATCCGTGCCGTGGCCTTCGACAAGACCGGCACGCTCACCCTCGGCCGCCCGGCGGTGACCTCGGTCGTGCCGCTGGCCCAGCTGCCGTCCGCGCCCGGGCTCGGGACGGCGGATCGCACGCACCAACTCCTGCGCTGGGCCGCCGCCGCCGAGGCCGGGTCCGAGCATCCGCTGGCGCGCGCCGTGCTGCGCGAGCTCGGCGATGCCGCGCCGCCTGCGGCCGCCGAACGTTTCGAGACCTTCGCCGGAGGCGGCATCGGTGCCGACTGGCAAGGCCACCGCATCGAGATCGGCAGCCCCGGCTGGATCCGCACGCGCGTCACCGACTGGCCGCAGGAAGCCGAGGCGGCAGCCCAAGGCATCCGCGATCGCGGCGAAACCCTGGCCGCGGTCGCCGTCGACGGGCAGGCCATCGGGATCCTGGGTTTCGCCGACCAGGTCCGCGCCGAGGCCGCCTCCGCGTTGCGGCGTCTGCGCGAGGACGGCGTGCGCCGCATCGTCATGCTGACCGGCGACCACCAGGCCAGCGCCGAGCGCGTGGCGCGCAGCGTCGGCATCGACGAGGTGCACGCCTCGCTGCTGCCCGAGCAGAAGCTCGAGGCCATCCAGCGCCTGCGCGCGCAGAGCGGCGTCACCGCGATGGTCGGCGACGGCATCAACGACGCACCGGCCCTGGCCAGTGCCGACGTCGGCGTGGCCATGGGTGCGGCCGGAACCGACGTGGCCATCGAGAGCGCGGACATCGCGCTGATGACCGATGACCTGGAGCGCGTGGCGCGCGCCATCGCCCTTGCCCGCGCGACGGTGAGGAACATCCGCCAGAACACCGTCATCGCGCTGCTGACGGTTGCCGCCCTCCTCACCGGCGTCTTCGCCGGCGAGGTGCACATGGCCAGCGGCATGTTCATCCACCAGGCCTCGGTGCTGCTGGTGATCGCCAACGGCATGCGCCTGATGCGCCCGCGCCTGCCCCGCGCTGGGCAGGCCAGGCGGGCCGCGGCGCCGATTCCCTCGCGCGCCTGATCCAGGACCAACCCGAGCCTGTCTGCCGTGAAATCCAAGCCCTGCAGCATTCCGATCCGCGCCGAGGCGGCATCTCCCGAGGCCTGCTCGGCCTCCCTGCGTCGCGAGATCCTCGCCCGCTCGGACTTGTTCATCGACTTGCCGGCCGACATCCTCGACGAGGTCAGCCCGCGCTTTCGCGAAGTGCACCATCCGGCCGAAGCGGTGATCTGCCATGAGGGCTCCCGCGCCAACCAGCTCTTCTTCGTCGCGCACGGCAAGGTCAAGCTGCTGCGGCACAGCCCGGCCGGGAAGGACGTGGTGCTGGACATCCTGGGCCAGGCCGGCCTCTTCGGCGGCCTGGCACCCTTGGGCACGCGACGCTATCCGGAGACCGCGATCGCGCAGACGCCTTGCTGCGTGCTGGCGATCTCCGGGGACGAATTCCAGGCGCTGCTGCAGCAGCACCCGCCGGTGGCGCTGGCGGTGCTGCGCAGCGTTGCGCACAGCCTGGAGGATGCGCGCGAGACGATCCGCCGGATCACCACCTCGGACGTGAGGGTACGGATTGCCGCCGTCCTCCTGCGGATGGCCGAGCGCATGGGCGACGAGAGCGCCGAAGGCGTGCTCATCCGCGCACCGCTCTCGCGCCTGGACCTGGCCGCCATGGTGGGGGCGACCCCCGAGACGGCCAGTCGCGTGATGGCCGATTTCAAGCGCGAGGGTCTGCTCGACTCTGGGCGGCAGTGGGTGCGCATCCGCGACCGAGGCCGCCTGGCTGCGATCGGCCGCGGCTGAGCATCCGCTGCGCGCCGGCGGACTGCGGACACTCGGCCACGGCCAGGTCGAAATGCTGCCCGTCGCGTCGGCGCCGGGCACACGATCCCTCGCGCCCTCAGTCCAGTTCCGCAAGCACTTCGTCGAGCGCTGAAACCGGCACCACGTCCACGCCGTCCTTCAGCGGATAGCGGCGCTCCACCGGCGCCACCACCACCGTGCGCTGCGGCTTCAGGTCGCTCCGCGCCTGCCAGAAGCCCTTGCCCACCGTGGGCGCGGACGAGAACTTGACCTCGATGCCCAGCGAGCGCTGCCCGGCCTGCACGACGACGTCCATCTCGGCGCCTGCGGCAGTGCGATAGAAGCCGAGCTGGGCACCCATGGGCAAGCGGGCCGCGACCTGCTCGACCACGAAGCCCTCCCACGACGCGCCCACGATGGGGTGGCCCTGCAGGTCCGACAGGCTGGCGATGTTGAGCAGCGCATGCAGCAGGCCGCTGTCGCGGATGTAGGTCCTGGGCGACTTGACGAGCCGCTTGCCCACGTTGGGCAGGTTCGGTTCCAGCCGGCGCACCATCATCGTGTCCACCAGCAGGTCGAGGTAGCGAGTGGCGGTGCTGTGCGAAGCCCCGCCGAGCGACTGGCCCAGTTGCGAGGCGTTGAAGAACTGCCCCTGCAGGTGCGCGAGCATGCGCCAGAAGCGGTGCAGCGTGTCAGCCGCCACGCCGACGCCCATCTGCGGCAGGTCGCGCTGCAGGAAGGCCTGGATGAAGTCCTGCCGCCAGGCGTAGGCCAGGCGGTCGCTGGGCGCCAGGTGCGCCAGCGGAAAGCCGCCGCGGTGCCAGAGCTGCTGCAAGCCGACGAGATCGGGCGCCACCTCGCGGGCGAGCAGCGGGGTCAGCTCCAGGTAGCCCACGCGCCCGGCCAGCGATTCGGCGCGCTGGCGCAGCAGGGCACCGCCGGCCGAGCCCAGCAGCAGGAAGCGTCCGGGCCGCCGGTGGGCGTCGATCTCGGGGCGCAGGTGCGTGAACAGGTCGGGCAGCATCTGCACCTCGTCCAGCACGACCAGCTTTTCGCGATGCTGGGCCAGGAACAGCTCAGGCTGCGCGAGCTGCGCCCGGTCGGCAGGACGCTCCAGGTCGAGGAACAGCGCCCCGGGGTGCCGCGACGCGACCGCCCGCGCCAGCGTGGTCTTTCCCACCTGCCGCGGGCCCAGCAGCACGACGCCGGGGTAGAAGGCCAGGCGCTCTTCCAGCGCAGGGGCCAGCGCACGTTCGATCATCCTAGGATTTTGATCAGTCGACGATCAAAATGCAAGGATGAAACGACGCGATGCCGCTGTGGGCGCGATGGCCGCACACCCGCTCGATTGGGGTCAGGTCTTGCCTTTTGCCTGCCGGTCGAATCCAGGACTCCGTACTCGGTTCATCCGTGACCGTGTCCGGTCGGATCAGGTTCAGCAGCAGGCAAAAGGCAAGACCTGACCCCGTGGATGACCCCGTGGATACGCAAGTTCTCAGACCTTGGCCAGCGCCGTCGCCACCCAGCGCAGCCCCTCTCCGCGGCTCAGGTAGTAATCGCCCAGCGGGCTGATCACCACCGCACGGCCCTCGCTGGCGTCGGAGAAGTAGCGCCAGCCGTTGCCGGGTTCGCCCGCGGCGGCGGCGTGGGTCACGGTCTGCATGCCGTGAGCGTCTGCGCGCTGCGCAGCCTCGCCCTGCCCCGGAAACACCTGACGCAAGCCCTTGCCGCGGCTGTAGTAGTACTCGCCCTGAGGGCCGATGACGACCGCGCGGTGCGCGCCCGGATCGGAGAAGTAGCGCCAGCCCTCGCCGGGCTCGCCGGTGCTGGCGGTGTTGGGAACGGTCTGCATGACACGCTCGTGAGCGTGATGGTCGCTCTTGGCCCAGACCGAAGTCGCCGCGGCGGCGGTGGCCAGCAGCGTGATCGAGGCGATGGCGGCAAGCGGGAAGGTCGATTTCATGATGGGACTCCTTGGTTGGTCACGCAGTCCTTATCGACTGTGCGTGCAGTCTGTCGCGCCACCCCTGAACCCTTGCTGAACGCCGCGTTCAGCGCGCATTCATCTTGCCGCGGCGACCTCCGGGCCGGGGCTTGCAGAGTCTTTCGCATGGGTGGTATGCTAGTAACAGGTTACTCACTTTGACCTGCTCTTGCGATGAACGAACGTGCCCAATACCTGCCCGCCGACGAGCGGCGTGCGGCCACCGTGGAGGCCGTGGTCGGCCTGGCGGCCGAACAGAATCCGGCCGACATCACGACCAGCGCGATCGCCGAGCGCATGGGGCTGACGCAGGGTGCGCTGTTCCGGCACTTCCGCAGCAAGGATGCGATCCTCGAGGAGACGATGGCCTGGATCAGCCAGCGGCTGCTCGCGCGCATCGAGGCCGCGGCCGAAGGCGCGTCCTCGCCCGCGGCAGCGCTCGAGGCGATGTTCACGGCGCACATCGACTTCATCGCACGCCATCCGGGCGTGCCGCGCATGCTCTTCGGCGAGTTGCAGCGCCCGGGCAAGACTTTGCCCAAGAAGATGGTGCAGTCCCTGATCCGGCAGTACGCCAAGCGGCTGCGCAGCCTCTTCGAGGCGGGGCAGGCGGCCGGCGAATTCGACCCCGCGCTCGACATCGACGCCGCCGCGGTGATGTTCATCGGGACCATCCAGGGCCTGGTGATGCAGTCGCTGCTGGCCGGCAAGGTCAGCGAGATCCGGCGCGACGCGCCGGCGGCCTTCGCGATCTATCGCCGCGGCATCGGCGTGCGGCCCTGAGCCGCGCCGAGCCGCGCGCACGCAAGCGGAGCACGTCATGACGAACACCTCCCCCGCGGGCTTCAGGCGCAAGCGCTTCGTGCTCGTCGCCGCCGTCGTCCTCGCGGCTCTGGCTGCCGTGGCCTGGCTGCGGCTGCAATCCTCGGCGCCGCAGGAGGCGCCGCTGCGCCTCTACGGCAACGTCGACATCCGCGAAGTCCAGCTCGCCTTTCGCCAGCCCGGGCGCCTGGCCGAGATGGCCTTCGAGGAGGGCGACCCGGTGCGTGCCGGCGTGCGCATGGCCGCGCTCGATCGCAAGCCCTACGAGGACGCACTGGCCGCCGCCGATGCCGCGGTGCGGGTCGCGCAGGCCGAGCTGAGCAAGCTGCGCCGGGGCCTGCGGCCGCAGGAGATCACGCAGGCACGAGAGGCCCTGAACAAGGCCCTGGCGGCCGCCGGGGAGGCCGAGCGCAACTTCCAGCGCCAGACGGGCCTGCTGGCCTCCGGCGCCAGCAGCCAGCGCACGGTCGATGCGGCGCGCGCCGCGCACGAGCAGGCCGCTGCGCAGGTGAAGGCCGCGCAGGCGGCCTTGTCGCAGGCCACCGAAGGCGCGCGGCGCGAGGACATCGCCGCGGCCCAGGCGCGCCTCGACGCGGCAGAGGCGACACGCGAGCAGGCCGCCACTGCGCTGGCCGACACGGAACTGCGCGCGCCGAGCCCGGGGACCATCGTCGCGCGGGTGCGCGAGCCTGGCAGCATGGTCGC
>CAUJJO010000299.1 GCA_963205125.1 Pseudomonadota bacterium
CCCTACCTGCAGCACGCCGCCGCCGTGGTCGCGCCGCTGCGCCTGGCCCGCGGCATCCAGAACACGGTGCGGGAGGCGATGGCGATGGCGCGCCCGGTCGTCGCCGCGCGCCCCTGCGTCGAGGCGATCGCCGCCGAACCCGCGCGCGAACTGCTGCCGGCCGACGCCGCCGCCGACTACGTCGCCTCCCTCACGCAACTGCTCGCCGCACCCGACGAGGCGAACCGCATCGGCTGGGCCGCGCGCCAGCGCGTGCTGCAGGCCTACAGCTGGCAGGCGCACCTGGGGGCCTTCGGGCGCTTCATCCGTCCCGCTGCGGCGCGCGCCGAGCCGGCGCTGGCCTGAGGCGATGAGCGCCGTCCTGCCACCCCAGCCCGCCCTGGCGACGCCGCGTGCCGCCTGGTCGCTGCCCTTGCTGGCGCTGGCCCTGGCCTGGGCCGGCCTGCTGCTCGTCTACCGCGACACGGCCGCCGGCATGGTCGGCATCTGGGCGCGTTCGGACACCTTCGCGCACGGCTTCCTCGTGCTGCCGATTTCGCTGTGGCTGGTCTGGCGCGGGCGCGACCGCCTCGCTCCGCTGCAGCCTCGGCCCTCGCCGCGCTGGCTGCTGCCGCTGCTGCTGGCGGCGGCCGCCTGGCTGGTGGGCGCCCTCGCGACGGTGAATGCGCTGACCCAGTTCGCGCTGGTGGCGATGCTCGTGCTCGCCGTGCCGCTGACTCTGGGCGAGGCGGCGACGCGGGTGATGCTCTTTCCGCTGCTCTTCCTCTTCTTCGGCGTTCCGGTGGGCGAGTTCCTGCTGCCCACGCTGATGGAGGGCACGGCCGACTTCACCGTCGCGGCGCTGCGCTTCTCGGGCGTGCCGGTGTACCGCGAGGGGCTGACCTTCATGATCCCGAGCGGCAACTGGTCGGTGGTCGAAGCCTGCTCCGGCGTGCGCTACCTGATCGCCTCGCTGATGGTCGGCAGCCTCTTCGCCTACCTCAACTACCGCTCGCTGCGGCGCCGCCTGCTCTTCGTCGGCGTGGCGATCCTCGTGCCCATCGTCGCCAACTGGGTGCGCGCCTACATGATCGTGATGCTCGGGCATCTCTCGAACAATCGCATCGCCACCGGCGTCGACCACCTGGTCTACGGCTGGGTCTTCTTCGGCGTGGTGATCATGCTGATGTTCATGATCGGCGCGCGCTGGTCGGAGCCCGACCGCCCGCGCGTGCAGGCCGCCTCGGCGCTGTCGGTCACCGCGGCGCCGCTTGCCGCCACCCGCTGGCTCGGCCCGGCGCTCGGCCTGCTTGCGGCCCTGTGGCTGCCGGGGGTTGCGCAGCACGCCTTGCAGTCGCGCATCAGCACGGCCGCGGTCGTCTTGCCTGCGGCCTGGCAGCCCGCGGGCGGATGGCAGCGTGCGGCGGCGGCGCCCGACTGGCAGCCTCATTTCGTCGGCGCGGCGGCGACCCAGTCGCAGCGCTTTCAGCACCAGGGCACGACGGTCGACGTCTTCATCGCCTACTACCGCGACCAGGGCGAGGCGCGCAAGCTGGTCAGTTCAGTCAACGCGCTCGTCGAGTCCAGCGACCGCCAGTGGTCGCTGCTTGCCAGCCAGCGGCGCAGCGCCGTGCCGGGCAGCGAGCCGGCCGACTGGCGCGTCTCGCAGCTGCTGGCGCGCAGCGGCAGCCTGGGCGGGGTCCAGCGCAGCCGCACGGCGTGGCAGACCTACTGGGTCGACGATCACTTCACGCCAGGCGACGTCGACGCCAAGCTCCGCGGCATGCTCGGCCTCCTGCAGGGGCATGGCGACGATGGCGCCGTCCTCGTCCTGCACGCCGAAGGCGCGCCCGGGGAGGGCGGCGACGCGGCGATCGAATCCTTCGTGCGCGCCAACCTGAAGGCGCTGCGCGCGATGCTGCGCGAGGCCCGCGCCGCTTCCTGAACCCAGCCAAACGCTTCACCGACATGAGCCTGCACGCACCCATGAACACCCTCGCCGTCATCGGTCTCGGCTACGTCGGCCTGCCCCTCGTCGTCGAGTTCGGCAAGCACATGCGCACCATCGGCTTCGACATCGCGCAGCACAAGGTCGACGCCTGCCTGCGCGGCACCGACCCCAGCCGCGAGCTGGAGGACGCGCAGATGGCGCAGGCCAAGCACGCCGTCTACACCAGCGACCCGGCGCTGCTGGCCGAGGCCGACATGATCATCGTCGCCGTGCCCACGCCAGTGGACGAGGCGCACATCCCCGACTTCCGCCCGCTCGTCGGCTCGTCTACCAGCGTCGGCCGGCACATGAAGAAGGGCGTCACGGTGATCTACGAATCCACCGTCTACCCCGGCGCCACCGAGGAGGTCTGCATTCCCGTGCTCGAGCGCGAGTCGGGCCTGAAGTGGAGAGAAGACTTCTTCGTCGGCTACAGCCCCGAGCGCATCAACCCCGGCGACAAGGAGCACACGCTGACCAAGATCCTGAAGATCGTCAGCGGCGACGGCCCCGAGACGCTGGAGCGGGTCGCCCGGCTCTACGAGAAGATCATCGTCCCCGGCGTGCACCGCGCCAGCAGCATCAAGGCCGCCGAAGCCGCCAAGGTGATCGAGAACACGCAGCGCGACCTCAACATCGCGCTGATGAACGAGCTGGCCATCATCTTCGACAAGATCGGCATCGACACCTCCGAGGTGCTCGAGGCCGCCGGCACGAAGTGGAACTTCCTCAAGTTCAAGCCCGGGCTCGTGGGCGGGCACTGCATCGGCGTCGACCCCTACTACCTCACGCACAAGGCCGACATGCTCGGCTACCACCCGCAGGTCATCCTCGCGGGGCGGCGCATCAACGACGGCATGGGCAAGTTCATCGCCGAGCAGACCATCAAGCACATGATCGCCGCGGGCAGCTACATCAAGGGCGCCAAGGTCAACGTGCTGGGCCTGACCTTCAAGGAGAACTGCGGCGACCTGCGCAACAGCAAGGTCATCGACATCATCCACGAGCTGCAGAGCTACGGCGTCGACGTGCACGTCACCGACCCCACCGCCGACCCCGCCGAGGCCATGCACGAATACGGCGTCAAGCTCGAACCCTGGGATGCACTGCCCCGCGCCGACGCCATCGTCGCGGCGGTGGCGCACCGCGAGTACCAGGCGCTCTCGGTCGAGGACCTCGGCCGCAAGATGATCAAGGGCGGCGCCTTCATCGACGTGAAGGCGGCGTTCGATCAGGCCGCACTCGCCGAGGCGGGGTATCGGGTGTGGCGTTTATGAGCCCTCGCAGGTCGTTCACGCTCCCATCAAGCAGGTGATACAAGCCGATGGCCGTATCCGGCGATGGGCGCCGATTGCCGAGGCTGACGGACGGGTTCTGGGAGTCATCCTGCTCGAGGATGGGCAGACCATCCACAACGCGTTCTTCGACAGGGGCTTCACGGCATGAGACTGCGCTACTTCGAGGATACGGACACGCTCTACATCGAGTTGCGTGAGGCGCAGGTCTGTGAAACGCGTGACCTCGACGAGAACACGCTGATCGATGTCGATGCCCAGGGCCGGCTCGTGGGCCTGACGGTGGAGCATGCGAGGAATCGGGCCGAATTGGCGCATCTGGTCTTCGAGCGCGTCGAGGCTTGAGCCGAAGGACAGTGCCCGCAGGCTCGTCGCCAGCGCCCTCTGGCTGATCCAGCGCGACGGCGAGCTTGCGAAGCTGGCGGCCCGCGAGCACGACCAGGGCGCCATCGAGATGAGCGTCCAGCAGGCCATCGCGCAGGGCCGCTCCCGCGCCCGCGCCTCGGGAAGGGCGCGCGCGAGCCGTGCAGGGGCGGGTGCTGCGCCGGCCAGGGCCGCAAGGCCGGCAAGAACCTGACGCCGCTCGAGAGGCGTCAAAGGGTTCGACGTGCGCCTGGGCGAGAGCACCCCCAAGGGCCGGGCTGCGCCCAGCCGGCGCCCCCCGCGGGGGGATGAGCAAAGTGGCAGAGCCAACCCAGCTCATGACCGAGCTGGCGCGCGCGCTTGCCAAGGATGAGCGCGACGGGAGTGCCGGATTCAGCTCCGGTGCTCGTCCGCCTCGAGAGCCCAGGGATTCACGCAGGGAACCCTGGCGCGCTCGAAGTCCGACACGTCGCGCGTGACCACGGTCAGCCCATGATGCGCGCCCGTGGCGGCGATGATGAGGTCAGGTTGCGAGAAGGTGTGGCCCGCCTTGCGGCCCTCTTCGACCATCAGCCGCCACTTCAGCATGACATCTTCGGAGACGGGCAGCACGCGCTGCTCGAACAGTGGCCGGACCTTGTTCGTCAACCAGTCCGTCAGGTCGGCGCGCCGACTCGCGTCGGCGACG
>CAUJJO010000300.1 GCA_963205125.1 Pseudomonadota bacterium
AGCTCTATCCGCAGGCGCCGGAAATGCAGCCCGGTATGCAGCTCTTCGCGCTTCACGCCGCCGACGGCACGCCGATCCTCGTGACGGATACCCGCGAAGCCGCGGTGGCCAACGCCTGGAATAACGAGCTGGAGGCGGTCAGCGTTCACTGACGCGCGCATTCATTGGAGCTCTTTGCGTTGACGCGTTTTCTTCACGCGAACCGGTATCCACTTCGCTCGAAAACGCTTTAACCAGATACGGGCCACAGCCGGGCAGCCGGCTGTGGCCTTGCCGTTTTCGGCGCCGCGCCATCACCGCGAAGTGATGCCGGGCCTGAACCCGCACGGCGCTCCGACCGTCCAATGTGTCGTTCGGCGTGCAATTTTGACCCCCTGAGCCGGGGGATCGGCGTCCAAAATTGACCCCCTCCTGATTGGCCTGATGCGCTGCTCGCTTTGATTCGAAGCGGGCGGTGGGGGAATGCTGACGGTGGAGACGATTGGGCGGATTCGGCGTGAGCATTTTCTCAAGGGCAAAACGATCAAGGAGATCGCTCGGGACCTGAAGGTGTCCCGGAACACGGTCCGCAAGGTACTGCGGTCGGGCGAGACGTCGTTCGAATACGAGCGTGAAGTTCAGCCTCGACCGAAGCTCGGGCGATGGACCGACGAACTCGATACGCTGCTGGCCAGCAACGCGACCAAGCCCGCGCGCGAACAGCTGACGTTGATCCGCCTGTTCGAGGATCTGCGCGGTCGTGGTTATGACGGCGGCTACGATGCCGTGCGTCGCTACGCCAGGCGCTGGGCCAAGGAGCGCGGGCAAGCGACGGCCGCGGCCTACGTGCCGCTGAGCTTTGCGCCAGGAGAGGCCTTCCAGTTCGACTGGAGCCACGAAGTCGTCCTGCTGAGCGGCGTGACGGTGATCGTGAAGGTCGCCCATGTCCGGCTCTGTCATAGCCGGATGCTGTTCGTGCGGGCCTATCCGCGCGAGACGCAGGAGATGGTGTTCGACGCACATGACCGCGCGTTCGCTCTGTTCAAGGGCGCCTGCGGGCGCGGCATCTACGACAACATGAAGACCGCGGTAGAGACGGTCTTTGTCGGTCGGGACCGCCTCTACAATCGCCGCTTCCTGCAGATGTGCAGCCACTACCTTGTCGATCCGGTGGCCTGCACGCCGGCGTCGGGCTGGGAGAAGGGTCAGGTCGAGAACCAGGTTGGGCTGGTCCGTCAGCGGTTCTTCACGCCACGGCTGCGGTTCAAGACATACGAGGAGATGAACGCCTGGCTGCTCGATAAGTGCATCGCCTACGCCAAGGTGCATCGCCATCCGGAGTTGACCGAGCAGACAATCTGGCAAGTGTTCGAGGCGGAGCGGCCGAAGCTTGTTCCCTATGCCGGCCGATTCGACGGCTTCCATGCCGTGCCGGCGTCGGTCTCCAAGACCTGCCTGGTGCGCTTCGACAACAACAAATACTCGGTCGCAGCCAGTGCCGTCGGGCGGCCGGTCGAAGTTCATGCCTATGCGGATCGCATCGTAATCCGCCAGGATGGGCGGATCGTCGCGGAACATCGCCGCTCGTTCGGCCGCGGCGACACGGTTTACGACCCCTGGCATTACGTGCCGGTGCTGGCCCGCAAGCCCGGCGCCTTGCGCAACGGTGCGCCCTTCAAACATTGGGTGCTACCGGCCGCGATGGAGCGCGTGCGGCGCAAGCTCGCCGGCGTCGCCGACGGCAATCGGCAGATGGTCGACATCCTCACTGCGGTGCTCACCGATGGGCTACCGGCGGTCGAAGCGGCCTGCGCCGAGGCGATCGCTCAAGGCGTCCACTCCGCCGACGTCGTCCTCAACATCCTCGCCCGCCAGCGCGATCCCGATCCCCCCGCCATCATCCTCACCCCGGCCGCGCTGACGCTGCGCCACGCGCCGATCGCAGACTGTGCCCGTTACGACAACCTCAGGAGGACCATCTGATGGATCGCACCCAGCTCTTCGACCTCATGGGCGAGCTCAAGCTCTACGGCATGAAGGCCGCCTTCGACGAGATCATGGCCACCGCCGTCAAACGTCAGCACGAGCCACAGCGCATCGTCGGCGATCTGCTCAACGCCGAGATCAGCGAGAAGCAGGCGCGCTCCATCCGCTACCAGCTCACCATCACTAAGCTGCCGCTCGCCAAGGACCTCGAAGACTTTGTGTTCGAGGGCACGCCGATCAATGAGACGCTCGTCAACGATCTCGCTGGTGGCGGCTTCATCGCTCAGCAGCGCAATGCCGTGCTGGTCGGCGGGACCGGGACCGGCAAGACACATCTTGCCATCGCCATTGCCAGAAGCTGCATCCGCGCCGGCGCCCGCGGCCGGTTCTACAACGTCGTCGATCTCGTCAACCGGCTCGAGACCGAGACCCGCAATGGACGGCAGGGCCGGCTCGCCGATCACCTGACCCGCATGGACTTCATCGTCCTCGATGAACTCGGCTACCTGCCATTCGCCCAGTCCGGCGGTCAACTCCTGTTCCACCTCGTCAGCCGGCTCTACGAGCGCACCTCGATCATCGTCACCACCAATCTCGCCTTCGGTGAATGGCCGAGCGTGTTCGGCGATGCCAAGATGACGACCGCGCTCCTGGATCGGCTGACCCACCACTGCGATATCGTGGAAACCGGAAACGACAGCTGGCGATTCAAAAGCCGCGATGACGATCAAACAACCCGCGCTCGCGCCGTCTCCGCAACCCCGACCAGCTCCGACGGCGCGAGCGCTACCGACAAAACCCGCCGCTCAAGGGGGTCAAAATTGGACGCCGATGCGGGGTCAATATTGGGCGCCGATTGACATAACCACCAAGCTCGATGATTGGCTAAGCCTTAGAGGCGATCATTTTGTGATCGTTGTAACGGCGAATGAGCAATCAAATGATCCGATTAT
>CAUJJO010000301.1 GCA_963205125.1 Pseudomonadota bacterium
GTGCGTGGCCGCGAGCCTGAGCGGCAGCGCCGCCAACGTCGGCATGCTGACGATCCAGCGCACGGCGGGCCTGGCTGCACGCGACGCCACCGAGCGCATGCGCATCTTCAGCTGGCTGGGCGTGGCGCCGGCCTTCAGCAACGTCGTCGGGCCGGTGGTCACCGGCATCATGATCGACGCCACAGGCTTCACCGGCGCCTACCTGCTGCTGCTGCTGCTGCCGCTGGCCACGCTCGTCACCGCGCGCCGGGTGCCCGTGCTGCCGCTCTCGCCCTCGCGCGAGCCCGGCTCGCGCACCGCCTGGGGCCTGCTCGCCGCACCGGGCATGAAGCGGCTGCTCCTCGTGAACTGGCTGTTCTCGATGTGCTGGGACGTGCACGGCTTCGCGGTGCCCGTGCTCGGGCACGAGCGCGGCTTCAGCGCGAGCACGATCGGCTTCATCCTCGGCACCTTCACGCTGTCGGTGACGGTGATCCGGCTGCTGGTGCCGCTGATCGCCGAGAGCATCGAGGGCGTCAAGGTGCTGGGCGCGGCGATGCTCGGCTCCGCGCTCGTCTTCGCGGCCTACCCGCTGGCCACGCAACCCTGGCTGATGGGCGTGTGCGCGGCGCTGCTGGGGGTGACCCTCGGCGTCGCGCAGCCGATCATCATGACCACGCTGCACCACGTCACGCCCGATGGGCGGCACGGCGAGTCGCTGGCCTTTCGCTCGATGGCCATCAACACCTCGAGCACGCTGATGCCGCTGCTCTTCGGCGCGCTGGGCAGCGCGGCCGGCGCGGCGGTGCTGTTCTGGGGCGTCGGCGGCCTCGTCGGCGGCGGCGCCTGGCTGACGCGGCGGATCGCGCGCGTCAGAACCTGATCGTCGAAGCCGGCTGCGCGGGAGCGTCCTCGCCGGCATCCGGCGCGGCTGCGCGCGCCGGCGGCTGCGCGCGCACGGCAGGCGAGGGCGTCGAGGCCGCGGGCGCGGGCGCACGCGCCACCAGCGGCGTGGCCGCGGGCGGCTGCCAGTTGCGCGGCAGCCGCGACTCCTTGGGGTAGCCGGCGGCGTCGAGGTAGCTCGACCAGTCGGTCGGGCTGAAGCCGCGCAGCGCCTGCGAACCGACGGCCAGCGAGGGCAGGATCCTGCCGCCGCTCAGGCGCTCGAGGGCGGCGCTGTCGTCCTCGTTCAGCACCTGGCGCTCGCTGTAGGGCACGCCGCGCTGGCGCAGCAACTGGCGCCCCGCCTCGCAGGGCGTGCAACTGGGACCGGTGTAGAGCGTGACCGGGTAGCGCGCGACGACCTGCCGCAGTTCGTAGGGCAGGGCGGCGGCGCCGGAGGTGGTGGTATCGGGGCCGGCGCCGGCCGCACTGCGGCCCTTGCCGACGAGCTTGGCTTCCTCGCCGCTCGGTGGCCGATCGGTGTAGGTGACGCGCCCGTTGGCGTCGACGATCTTGTACTGGGCCAGGGCCGGCGCGACCAGCACGGCGGACAGGGCGGCGAGCAGCAAGGGGCTGGGGCGCATGAAACGCTCCTTCGACGCGACGGCGCGATTATCCGGCGGCGGGCGCCGCGTGCGCCGCGGCGGCCTCCGCCGCTTCGAGCGTGTTCACGAGCAGCATCGCCCGCGTCATCGGGCCGACGCCGCCGGGCACCGGCGTGATCCAGCCGGCGACCTCGCGCACGGCGTCGAAGTCGACGTCGCCGCAGAGCCTGCCGGCCTCGTTGCGGTTCATGCCGACGTCGATCACGGCCGCGCCGGGTTTGACCATGTCGGCGGTGATCGTGTTGCGGCGCCCGACCGCGGCCACCAGGATGTCGGCCTGGCGCGTGAACGCCGCCAGGTCGGGGGTGGCGCTGTGGCAGATGGTGACGGTGGCGTTGGCCTGCAGCAGCAGCATCGCCATCGGCTTGCCGACGATATTGCTGCGCCCGACGACGACCGCATGGCGCCCGCGCGGCTCGACGCCCGCGGCCTGCAGCATGCGCATGCAGCCGTAGGGCGTGCAGGGGCGAAAGCCGCGCTGGCCGACCATCAGCGCGCCGGCATTGGCGAGGTGAAAGCCGTCGACGTCCTTGCCCGGCGCGATCGTGGCGATGACCTTGTTCGCGTCGATGTGCGCGGGCAGCGGCAGTTGCACGAGGATGCCGTGCACTGCCGGGTCGGCGTTGAGCGCCTCGATGCGCGCCAGCAGCGCGGCCTCGGGCAGGTCGGCGGGCAGGCGGTCGAGGATGGAGCGCATGCCCACGCCCTCGCAGTCGGCGACCTTGTGCTTGACGTAGACCTGCGAGGCCGGGTCGTCGCCGACGAGGATGACGGCCAGCGCCGGCTGCTGCCCGCGCGCTGCAAGTGCCGCCACGCGCGGGGCGAGTTCGGCGCGCGTCTGGCGGGCCAGGGCGTTGCCGTCGATGAGTCGGGCCGTCATGGTCTTGTTCCGAGGAGTCGCGTCGTGGATCGCCCGACCGGTGGCAGGCGGGGCGCCGTCGGGCGTGCCGGGCGCGGGCTCGGCGTCAGCTCTTGGCGGTGGCCCCGAGCGCGATCTTCAGCAGGTCGGCCACGGTGTTGGCGTTGAGCTTTTCCATGATGTTGGCGCGGTGCGCCTCCACCGTCTTGATGCTGATGCCCAGGTCGTCGGCGATCTGCTTGTTCAGGCGGCCGGCGACGATGCGCTCGAGCACCTGCGCCTCGCGCGTGGTCAGGCGCGAGAGCAGCGCATCGCGGCTGGCCTGCTCCTGGTGGTGGCTGAAGGCGTTGCGCGCCTGCTCGAGCATGCGCTCGACGAGGCCCAGCAGCTCGGCCTCCTTGAAGGGCTTCTCGATGAAGTCCATCGCGCCCTTCTTCATCGTGGTCACCGCCATCGGCACGTCGCCGTGGCCGGTGATGAAGACGATGGGCAGCGGGCTCTTGCGCTCGAGCAACCGGTCCTGCAGCTCGAGGCCGCTCATGCCTTCCATGCGGATGTCGGCGATCAGGCAGGCGACCTCGCGCGGGTCGAAGCGGGCGAGGAAGGACTCCGACGAGTCGAAGCACTTGACGCGGTAGTCCTTGCCTTCGAGCAGCCACTGCAGGGAGTCGCGTACCGCCTCGTCGTCGTCGACCACGTAGACGGTGCCTTTCTTGGGGATCAGGCTCATTCCGGAGTGAGGGCTGGGTTGGCGGCAGCGCCGGCAGGCGCCGTCAAGGCCTCGGGCCGCGCCGAACGCTCCACCGGCAAGGTGAAGGTGAACCGGCAGCCCACGACGGTGTCGGAATTGTAGAGGTTCTGCGCCCGCATCCGGCCCCGGTGCGACTCGACGATCGAGCGGCACAGCGACAGCCCGATGCCCAGGCCTTCGGCCTTGGTCGAGAAGAAGGCCTCGTAGAGCCGGCCGATGACCTCGTCCTTCAGCCCGGGGCCGGAATCGGTGACGCTGAACTCGATCACGCCGCCTTCCTCGGGCGTGTGCCGCGGCACCACGCGCAGCTCGATCTGGCGCCGGGTGCCGGGCATGCCGGCGGTGTCGATCGCCTCGGCGGCGTTCTTCAGCAGGTTGAGCACGACCTGCTCGATGAGGATCGGATCGACCAGCAGCTCGGGCAGGTGCTGGGCGACGTAGGTCTGGATGCGCACGTTGCGCCGACGCAGCTCGATGCCGGCGAGCTCGACGGCGTCCTCGACGATCTGCCCGGCGTGCGCCGGCTGGCGCTGCGGCTCGCTGCGCTTCACGAAGGCGCGGATGCGCTTGATGATCTGCCCGGCGCGCTCGGCCTGGTGCGCCGTCTTGCGCAGCGCGGCGACGAGGTCCTCGCGCTCGATGGTGTCGCCCTGCACGCGCGAGACCATGCCGTTGCAGTAGTTGGTGATGGCCGTCAGCGGCTGGTTCAACTCGTGGGCGACGGAGCTGGCCATCTCGCCCATGGTGACGAGGCGGCTCGTGACCTGCGCCTTGTCGGCCTGCGCGGCGGCCTGCGCCTCGGCGCGTCGGCGCGCGCTGATGTCGGTGGCGATCATCATCTGCGCGAGGCGCCCGTCGGTCCACTGCAGGTAGCGCGCGCGCACGTCGAACCACTTGTTCATGCCCTCGACGAAGACCTCGCGCGGGTGCCCGCCGACCTCGGTCAGCGCCTGCGCCGGCAGGCCCGAGAGGTGGTCGATGCTGTCCTCGCTCTGCGCGGCGTAGTCCTGCGGCCCGTCGCCGGCCAGCAGCGCATGGCCCTGCGCGCTGCTGCCGAACCAGAGGCGGTAGCTGCGGTTGGTGAAGAGGAGCTCGCCCTGCTGCACCGAGAGCACGGAGACCGAGGCGTCCAGGCCTTCCAGCACCGTCGTGAAGCGTTCGTGGCTGGCCGAGAGCTGGTCGCGGATGCGCTTGGCCTCGGTGATGTTGGTCATGCTCGTCATCCAGCCGGTCTGCTGGCCGCGCGGGTCGATCAGCGGGCTGACGTACATGCGGGCGTCGAAGCGGCTGCCATCCTTGCGCCGCAGCTTGACCTCGACGCCGCCGGCCGGGCTGCGGCCAAGCAGTTCCTGGTGCAGCAGCCGCATGTTCTCCTCGACCCGCTCGGACGGCCAGTAGGGGTAGGGCGGCAGGCAGCCGACGAGCTCGGCCTCGCCGAAGCCGGTCATCTGGCAGAAGGCGGCGTTGACGTAGGTGATGCGGCCGTCGAGATCCATCGCGCGCATCCCCGTGGGCATGGAGTTCTCCATCGCACGGCGGAAGTTGGTCTCCTGCACCAGCGCGGCCTGGATCTGGGTGCGCCGACGCATGTGCCGCCAGGCGCCCATCAGCATCCACACGGTGAGCACCGAGAGCGCCACCACCATCCAGAACAAGGTGTTGCCGATCAGGCCGATCGAGGTCCGCCAGCCCTGCGCGCGCAGCGTGAGGCCGACCGCGGGCGGACCCAGCGGCGCGCTGGCGAGGATGGAGGCGCCGCTGCCGCCCGGCGCGCGGCCGTCCCCGGCGATGCTGGCCAGCACGCGCACGCGCTCGTCGACGACCGCGATCGCCCGCCGCCGGGCGACCTCGGGCGGCACGTACTGGCGCAGCAGCGTCGGCACCGCGTACTCGACGAGCAGGGTGCCGAGGAAGCCGTGGCGTTCCTGCAGCGGCAGGTAGAGCTGGAACACGGGCTCGCCGGCCGGCGACTCGA
>CAUJJO010000302.1 GCA_963205125.1 Pseudomonadota bacterium
CCAGCGCATCTTGTAGGCGAACTTCTCGCTGCCGGGCTCCTGCCCGTTCGGGAAATAGGCGCCGACCACGCGCAGAGTGCCGAACGTCGCCGCGATCACGCGCGCCTGCTCGTCCTCGAAGCCCGGGATGTTGCGCACCACCTCGGCCATCGGCATGCGGCTGACGAGCGCCACGCCGTTGTAGGTCTTCTGCCCGAAGCACTGCGCCTGCCAGCCCGCCGCCGCAAAGGCCTCGTGCGGAAAGCGCTCGTCGATGAGCTTGGTCTCCTGCAGCGCCAGCACGTCCGGCGACTGCGTTGCCAGCCAATCCAGCACCTGCGGCAGGCGAACCGCAAGGGAGTTGACGTTCCAGGTCGCGAGTCTCATGGCATGCGCGCTTCGCTTCGTCCCTGACGGCGTGGTGGACCAGCGATCCTACAGGCCGGTCAAGCCGTACGAGCCTCGTTCGGTGCGGCGTCGTGGCCACCCCAGCGCAAGCCGCGCCGCACGGCTACGATGCGCGCACCATGCATTGCGATCATTGGCCTCGCCGTCGTCTGTTGACAGGCCTTGCCGGACTTGCGGGCCTCGCCGGCCTGCGGCCGCTGGGCGCGCGGGCACAGGCCGCGGCCGACGAGGCGCGAGCCGGTCCGCCGCCGCCGCTGGGGGCGCGGATCGACTTGCCCGAGTTCGCGCTGCTCGACGGGCAGACGCTGCGCCCAGCCGACGTGCAGGGGCAGGTCGTCGTGCTCTACTGGTGGGCGAGCTGGTGCCCTTTCTGCGCGGTGCAGACGCCGCTCATGGACAAGCTCTGGCAGGCCGAGCGGGCGCGCGGCCTCGTGCTGCTGGGCCTGTCGATCGACAGGAAGCCCGAGGACGCGCTGGCCTACCTGAAGAAGCGCGGCTACGGTTTTCCCTCGGCCTGGGTGAGCCCGTCGGTGCAGCGCTGGCTGCAGAAGCCCAAGGGCTTGCCCGTCACCGTCGTGCTCTCGCGCGAGCGCCGCGTCGTCATGAGCGAGGCCGGGCAGCTCTTCCCCGAGGACGTCGAGTCGATCGCGCGCTTGCTCTGACGGCGAGCGCGGCCGCTCGGCGCATCAGCGTCGGCGGTAGGTGACGAAGCTGAAGGCGAAGCCGTCGGGCGGGCCGGCCTGCTGGCGTTCCTCGTGGCGCTCGCGCTCGACTTCCTCGAAGGCCTCGCGCGGCCACGCCGGGAAGTGCGTGTCGCCGTCGAAGTCGCGCTCGATCTCGGTCAGCCGCAGTTCGTCTGCACGCGGCAGCGCCAGCGCGTAGACCTGCGCGCCGCCGATGACGAAGAGGCGCGGCGCGTCGGCGGCCAAGGCAAGCGCTTCGTCGATCGTCGCCACGCCTTGCGCGCCTTCGGCCTGCCAGGCCGCGTCCCGCGTCAGCACGAGGTTACGGCGCCCGGGCAGCGGGCGATAGCGCGGCGGCAGCGAATCCCAGGTCGTGCGGCCCATCAGCACCGGGGCGCCCATCGTCAGCTCGCGGAAGCGGCGCAGATCCTCCGGCAGGTGCCAGGGCATGCCCTGGCCGCGGCCGATGACGCCGTTCTGCGCAACCGCGGCGACGAGCACCAGCTCCGTCATGGCGCGCCTTCGGACGCCGTCAGACGGCCACCGGCGCCTTGATCGCCGGGTGGTGCTGGTAGTCGCGGAACTCGAAGTCCTCGAGCTCGTAGTCGAAGATCGAAGGCGGCTGGCGGCGGATGTGCAGCGTCGGGTAGGGGAAGGGCGTGCGCGCGAGCTGGGTGCGCACCTGCCCCTCGTGGTTGCGGTAGATGTGGCAGTCGCCGCCGGTCCAGATGAACTCGCCGACCTCGAGCCCGCACTGCTGCGCCAGCATGTGGGTGAGCAGCGCGTAGCTGGCGATGTTGAAGGGCACGCCGAGGAAGAGGTCGGCGCTGCGCTGGTAGAGCTGGCAGCTTAAAAGCCCCTCGGCGACGTAGAACTGGAAGAAGGCGTGGCAGGGCATGAGCGCCATCTGCGGCAGCTCGGCGACGTTCCAGGCGCTGACGACGATGCGCCGGCTGTCCGGGTTGTGGCGCAGCTGCTCGACGACCTCGGCGATCTGGTCGACGTGTCCGCCGCCCGGCGTGGGCCAGCTGCGCCATTGCACGCCGTAGATGGGGCCGAGGTCGCCGTCGGGGCCGGCCCACTCGTCCCAGATCGTGCAGCCGCGCTCCTGCAGCCACTTCACGTTGCGCCCGCCCTGCAGGAACCACAGCAGCTCGACGATGACGGCCTTGACGAAAACCTTCTTCGTCGTCACCAGCGGGAAGCCCTCGCGCAGGTCGAAGCGCATCTGGTGGCCGAACACGCTCCTCGTGCCGGTGCCGGTGCGGTCGCCCTTGCCCACGCCGTGCTCGAAGACATGGCGCAGGAAGTCCTCGTACTGCTGGCGCACGGGGCGGGGGGAAGCTGGGTTCACGTCAGAAGGATCCGAACAGGGTGTGAAAAGGCGCGCGCGTGCGGCTCGACGGACAGGATAGTCATGCTGAATCGAACGAATCCGCGTTCATCGCCCAGTCTTCAGGAACGAACGGTACCGAGCCAAGGGCAGGCCCTCGCGCGCGATCCGGTCGTTGTAGTGCTTGATCGCTTCCGCGTTCTCTCCGTTCCAGGCTTTGCAGTCACGAGGGCCTTTGGTGCCACGATCACGACTGCCGTCGGCAGACTCCTTGGCCGAAGGCGAATCGGTGCGTTCGAAAGCCATGATCGCGTCTCGATGTCCTTGATGAGGCATGGGGGCTCCGGCTGCTGCGGGCCGCGATTATGTCGGCGCAAACTGCATCGCCGCCAGCCGCGCATAAAGCCCGCCGCGGGCGGCGAGTTCGGCGTGGGTGCCCTGGTCGACGATGCCGCCGGCCTCCATGACGACGATGCGGTCGGCGCGCAGCACGGTGGCCAGGCGGTGGGCGATGACGATGGTCGTGCGGTCCTTCATGGCCGCCTCCAGCGCCGCCTGCAC
>CAUJJO010000303.1 GCA_963205125.1 Pseudomonadota bacterium
TCGATGGCGCCGGCCATCACGCCCAGGCGCTCCTGCGGCGTACCGCTCATCGCCGAGGCGTAGTCGCAGCCGTGGAGCATGTCGCGCACGACTTCGTACTTCTCCATCATCACGCGAACAGCCTGCGCTTCGTCGACGCCGATGTTTTCCTGATCGCTCTTCGAGTACTGCTGCAGGGCCGACTTTAGGTTCTGCGCGATGCCGATGTAGTCCACGATCAGCCCCGCGGGCTTGTCGCGGAACACGCGGTTCACGCGGGCGATGGCCTGCATCAGCCCGTGGCCCCGCATCGGCTTGTCCACGTACATGGTGTGCATGCAGGGCGCGTCGAAGCCGGTCAACCACATGTCGCGCACGATCACCAGCTGGAGCGGGTCTGCGGGGTCGCGGGCGCGCCTGGCCAGCAGATCGCGCCTGGCCTTGTTGCCGATGTGCTGCTGCCACGCCGAAGGGTCGCTCGCCGCGCCCGTCATCACGATCTTCACCGCGCCCGCGTTGTCGTCCGTGCTGTGCCAGTCCGGGCGCAGCTTGACGATCTCGTCATAGAGCTGCACGCAGATGCGGCGGCTCATGCACACCACCATCGCCTTGCCATCGAGGGCCGCCACGCGATCCTCGAGTGGGCGACCAGATCCTTGGCCACCAGCGCCAGGCGCTTGTCGCTGCCCACCAGGGCCTCGACCGTCGACCACTTCTTCTTGAAGCGCTCCTGGTCGGCCTCGGAATCCTCCTCGGTGAGCGCATCCACCTCGGCGTCGATCCTCGGCTTCTCGTCCTCGTCGAGCTCGATGCGCGCCAGCCGCGACTCGTAGTAGATCGGCACGGTCGCGCCATCCTCCACCGCACGGCTGATGTCGTAGACGTCGATGTAGTGGCCGAACACCGCCGGGGTGTTGACGTCGTCGGCCTCGATGGGCGTGCCGGTGAAGCCGATGAAGGATGCATCCGGCAGGGCGTCACGCATGTACTTGGCAAAGCCGTAGGAGATCTCGCCCGTCGCAGCATGAACCTTGGCCTTGAAGCCGTACTGGCTGCGGTGCGCTTCATCGGCGATGACGACCACGTTGCGGCGCGTGGTGAGCGGCTCCCTCACCTCACCGAACTTCTGCAAGGTCTGAAGATCACCCCGCCCGATGCGCGGTTCAGAAGCCTTTGCAGATCGTCGCGGCTCTCGGCCTGCACCGGCGTCTGGCGGATCAGGTCGCGGCACATCGAGAAGGTGGCGAACAACTGGTCGTCCAGGTCGTTGCGGTCGGTCAGCACCACCAGCGTCGGGTTGGCCATGGCCGGGTGCTTGACCAGAAGACCGGCGTAGAAGGCCATCAGCAGGCTCTTGCCGGAGCCCTGGGTGTGCCAGATGACGCCCGCTCGCCTGTCGCCCTTCTGCTGCGACTTGACGCTGGGCAGCCCGTAGTCGGCCGGGTCTTCGGCAACCCCTTGCCCTTGCGGGCAAGCGCGAATGGTGGACTCCACCGCGCGGCTCACCGCGTGGAACTGGTGGTAGCCGGCGAGGATCTTGGCCAGCCCCGAGCCGGTTTCGGCAAAGACGGTGAAATCGCGCAGCAAGGCCAGCAGGCGGCGCTGCTCGAAGACGCCTTCGATCAGGGTCGAGAGTTCCGGCGCGCCCTTCGGGGCCACGCTCGTGCCGTCGGTGGTGCGCCACGGCATGAAGCGCTCGAGGTCGGCCGACAGCGACCCCACCCGGGCCGCGATGCCGTCCGAGGTGACCAGCAGCGCGTTGGTGTTGAAGAGCTGCGGAACCTGCGTCTTGTAGGTCTGCAACTGGTTGAACGCGCCCAGCAGATGCGCGCCCGTGCTGCCCGGCGCCTTCAGCTCGATCACGGAAAGCGGCAAGCCGTTGACGAACACCAGCACATCGGGCCGCCGCTTGTGCTGGCCGTTGATGACCACGAACTGGCTCACCGCCAGCCAGTCGTTGCGCCCGGGGTGCTCGAAGTCGATGAGCGCGACCTTGCCCGCCGTCAGCGTGCCATCGGGGGCGTCGTACTCGACGTCCACGCCTTCGGTCATCAGCTTGTGCAGGCGGCGGTTCTCTTCGAGCAGCGAGGGCAGCTCGGATTGCGTCACGCGCCGCACCGCATCCTGCCGCGCCGCCAAGGGCAGCCCAGGGTTCAGCCGCGCCACGGCATCCTCGAGCCGCCTTCGCAGGATCACTTCATCGTGACTCTCGCGCTCGGCCCGCGCCCCGTCGGGCCCGATGACATCGTCGCGCTCGATGCCGTATCCGAGTCCTCGCAACTGCTCCAGCAGGGCCAGCTCGACGGCGGCTTCGGACAGAAAGGCCATCAGCGCGACTCCTTGGGAACGGTTTGACGGTTTGGGTTGCCTGCGTCTACACGCCCACCCCGACGTCCGTCTGCGAAAAGTCGTCGCCCTTGAACAGCAGCGGCTCCTGTCGCAACATGGCCAGCGCGTAGGAAAAGCAATCGCCGTAGTTCAGGCCCGCAGCATCGCGGCCTTTGCCCCAGCGCAGCCAGCCCGCATAGGCGGCCTCCACCAGCGCGTGGTCGGCGGGGACGATTTCGATATGCATCTTCTCGATGAAGCGCACGAGTTCCTGCTGGCCGATCCGGCCGCTGCGTCCCGTCGCCACCATGGCGGCCTCGAGCCACGTCGGCGCAGCCATGCGCAGTTCGCTGGCGGCCCCCAGGGCTCTTGCGTAGCGAACGGCATCCGGCTCCTTCAACAGCACGGCCATCAGCGCCGAGGTGTCCACCACGAGCGCGGCCATCAGATGGGCAACCCGTTCTCGTCGTAAGGCAGCAGTGCGCTGATGGGGCGCTCATCCAGCACCGGCAAGCGGGCGAAATCCTCGGCCAGCGCCATCACTTGTTCAGCACTCATGCGTGGCTTGGCCGTCGCCTCGCCTTTCATGGCGCGCTCGATCAGCGCGATGGTTTCGCGGTTCACGGAGCGGTGGTTGGCCTCGGCCCGCTGGCGCAGCAAGGCGTGCAGTTCGTCGGGAAGCCCCCGGATGGTCAGGTCGGCCATGATCTTCTCCAGTCCACCTGCAGAGTGATGTCAGTTTAGCAGCACTCTGCCAGCATGGCGTCTGGCACGCGCAGCTCGCCGGAGATCAGCTTGGGCAGCAGGGTGTCGCGGAGTTGGACGAGGGTTTGGGATTGCATGCGATTCTGTAGAACCTGCTCCATTGGCTCGCGAACTATCTCGGAGGCTGTTTCAATTGCTTTTTCGCTGGACGCGAAAACTTCAATGCCGCCAATTTGTTCAGGCTTGACGCGTTGATGGCTGTTAGATGTCCCCGTTACCAACTGGCGCATTGCGCTATTGAACTCCTGTGATGTCGCCAAGCAAAACAGGAATGCACTATTTGCGGAGGCTTTCGGCGTCCACACGATGAACTCTGTTGAACAAACGGCATTTTCTCCTGCCTTTCCAACGTGCCAGGTGCGCGGAATATGCGGATTGAGCTTTGATATCAATACAGATGCGTCCGGTACAGGCGTCTTGTTGCTTTTAATTGCCCTGCCCAGTTCGATAACGGGTGCTCGAGCCGCATCGAATGCAGGTAGACTGTAGTGCGTGAAAATGTCTTCAGGCGTATGTCCCGGATTCACAGAGCCTTTGCCCTGCTGCGCCAAATCATTGAATGCGAAAAAACGCCATCCTTCCGGAATCTCCCCCAACTCCGACTCGACGAGCGGGTCCGGAAAGAGGCCGTAGAGGTGCGCAGGCAGGCCGGGCAGGGATTGGCCGCGCTGCCAGCGGCCTTCCATCTTGGCTCGTACCGGCTCGAAGTCCACGAACCACGCCTTGAACAAGGCCCGCGCCATCGCCTCCAGCGTTTCGTTCTGCTTGCGGTTCAGCTCGATCTTGTCGTCCAGGGTGCCGAGGATGTGGGCGATGGCGCGTTGTTCGGCAGGCAACGGAAATCGAACCGGTTTTGTGTAAATATAGTTGCGATTCAGCGATGGTTGTGCACTTCCAGAGTTATAGGCAGCGAGATCGAGCAAACCGAGTAGATAGAATACAAAACGCGGATCCTTGCCAAGGAAGTCCGTGACGTATAGGCAAGTGTTGTGCGGCCAGTAGTCATGCGGCGTAAAATGTACTTTGCCCATCGAGGCACCACTACGACCAATCACCACACCAGGACCATGTGCGATGAACTCGCCGTGTGTTCCGTTCGGGCCAGCCGAACCCATCACCGGATAGTCGCCGGGCTTGCGTTCTTCGGCAGTCAAATCGTGGCCACGCTGTAAACGCACAAACTCACCAAGCGTGGCTTCACGCCATTCATTCCCCATCCCCAAGACCCTTCAAATTAGCTTCAATCGCCGCATCCCGCCTCATTGCACACCCTCCTGCACCACCACCTTGTCCCGCTCAATGATCTGGCGGAAGGATTCGCTGGTGGTTGCCCAATCGACCACATCCACCTTCCACGGCAAATCTGATTCGCCAAAGTCTTCCTCCAGTTTTGCCCGTGCCTTGAAGTCCAGCGGCTTGTCGGCCTTGATGCAAAGATCAAGATCGGAATGCTTTTTGGCGGTCTTTTTGGCGCGTGAGCCAAAAGCCCACACTTCGTATTCCGGCACATGCTTTTGCAGGATGTCACGCACGATCTTCCAATGATCGGGGCGGATATCGATATTGGGCGTATCAGCCGACATGCGGGCGCAGCCTTTGCAGCAGATCCCGCGCGTCGGGCAGGATGCTGGGGACATGGGCGAAGACCTGTTCCGCGATCTTCGAGTCGTAGGTATGCGAGGTGCGGTTGCGGGCGTTCACGTGCGCGATCCAGTTTTCGGCATTGGCCACCAATTCCAGTTTTCCGGCTTCGCGGAAAGTGTCTTTCTGGGCGGTCGCTTCACTGAGCCCAAACACCCCCTTCAACACGCGCACCAGGAGTTGCCGCGAGGTATCCACCACGAACTCGAAGCGCTGGATGGCTCCATCGCGGGTGGTGAGCAGGTGCGGATATTCGGCGTTTTCGCGCAAGCCTTGCTCCAGCGCGGCCAGCGCCAGCTCCACGGCGCGGGTACTGATTTTTCCGTCAGTCATGTGTCGCTCCTTTGTTTGCCTACGCTTGGTCCAGATAAACCAGCAGCACAGGCGCATCCGTCATAACCAAGCTCTTTCAGATTGGCCTCGATCGCCGCGTCCAGCCGAGCCGCTTCGGCGCGCTGCTCGCGCCCTTCACTCCCCATGTTCGAACTCATTGCTTCACCTTCCAATAGCCACGCGTGCCGCCGATGCGTTCGATGACACCTAGCTCTTTGAACTTTTCCAGGTGCTTTTGCATCGCTGAATCATTGATGCCCAGCTCCGCAGCCATCTGGCGGTACGGCATCTGCGGATGTTCGACGATCAACGCCAACACGCTTTTTTTTGGCGGTCTGTCAGGCTGGATTGGGTGATTGAGCCACCTATTGCACCACCTGTCGCACCACCTATTGCACCACCTTCTCCGTCCTCACTCACCGCCTGCGCATTCCGCGCAAACTCGATGTCGAAGAAATCCCCCGTCTCCTTGAACACTGGCGCCGGGCAGCCGGCCTCCCGGCAAAGCTGTTGAATCCGACCAACGCCGCTGCCCCATTGTTCGATGTAGCCCAGCGCACGGAACACGCGGGCGATGATCTCGTTGCGGATTTCCGAGCGGCCCTGCAGGGCCTCATCCAGGGTCCTGGAGGCAATCTGGTCCATCAGCTCGAATTCATCGCCTTGAATGCCGACGATGCGCCGCTCGTCATCCACGCCAATGACGAGCTTGCCGCCGCTGGTGTTGGCAAAGGCGATCAGGGTCTTGGCGAGTTGTTCGCCCTTGGGCAATTGCTGCTTGAGTTCCAGCGTTTTGCTTTCACCCTGCTGGATGTCTTGCCAGAGCGCGGGTTCAGCGGCCATAGCCCAGCCCAGTCAGATTAGCCTCGATCGCCGCGTCCAGCCGGGCCGCTTCGGCTCGTTGCTCGCGCCAGAGCGCAGACAGTCGCGCCATCTTTTCCTCGAAGGGCTCGCCGTCGTCTTCCTGCTCCGCCGCGCCCACGTAGCGCCCCGGCGTCAGCACATGACCGTGCTTGCGGATGTCGTCCATCGAGGCGGATTTGCAGAAGCCCGCCACGTCCGCGTACTCGCCTGCGCCGTCCTCGCCGCGCCAGGCGTGGTAGGTGTCGGCGATCTTCTGGACGTCCTCGTCGGTGAGTTCGCGGCGGGTGCGATCCACCAGCACGCCCAGCTTGCGGGCGTCGATGAACAGCACTTGCCCGCGCCGGTCGCGTAGGCCTTTGCCCGGGTTCTTGTTGCGGGCCAGGAACCACAGGCAGGCGGGGATCTGCGTGGAGTAGAAGAGCTGCCCGGGCAGCGCGACCATGCAGTCCACCGCATCGGCTTCGAGCATGGCGCGGCGGATGTCGCCTTCGCCGCTTTGCTGCGAACTCATCGAGCCGTTGGCCAGCACCACGCCTGCCGTGCCGCCCGGCGCGAGGTGGTGATGGATGTGCTGCAGCCACGCGTAGTTGGCGTTGCCCACGGGCGGCACGCCGAACTTCCAGCGGGGGTCTTCACGCAGGCGCTCGCCGCCCCAGTCGGAGATGTTGAAGGGCGGGTTGGCGAGGATGAAGTCGGCCTTCAGGTCGCGCAGCTCGTCCTTGTGAAAGCTCCCCTCGTTGTTCCAGCGGATGTCGGAGTCGATGCCGCGCACGGCCAGGTTCATCTTGGCCAGCCGCCACGTGGTGTAGTTCGATTCCTGCCCGTAGATGGCGATGTCGCCGATGCGGCCGCCGTGCTCCTGCACGAACTTCTCCGACTGCACGAACATGCCGCCCGAGCCGCAGCAGGGGTCGTAGACGCGGCCCTGATAGGGCTCCAGCATCTCGACCAGCACGCGCACCACCGAGCGCGGGGTGTAGAACTCGCCGCCGCGCTTGCCTTCGGCCCCGGCGAACTGGCCGAGGAAGTATTCGTACACGCGCCCGAGGATGTCCTTGGAGCGGTCGCCTTCCTCACCCAACGCAATGCCGGAGATCAGGTCGATCAGCTCGCCCAGCATCACCTTGTTGAGCGCGGGGCGGGCGTAGTCCTTGGGCAGCACGCCCTTGAGCGACTCGTTGTCCTTCTCGATGGCGCACATCGCGTCGTCGATCAGGGTGCCGATGGTGGGCAGCTTGGCGCCCGCCTGCAGGTGCGACCAGCGCGCTTCCCTGGGCACCCAGAACACGTTGTCGGCGAGGTACTCGTCCTTGTCCTCGGCGGCCTGCGGGTCTTCTGCGAGCAGGGCCTTGTGCCTGGCCTCGAAAGCGTCGGAGATGTACTTCAGGAAGATGAGCCCGAGCGCGACGTGCTTGTAGTCGCTGGGCTCCATGTTGCCGCGCAGCTTGTCGGCGGCCTTGAAGAGATCAGCCTCGAAGCCGAGCTTGCCGCCGTTGCCGTTCCTGGCGGTGTCGTTCTGTGCCATGGTCTTCCTGTCGCGGCCTCGAGTCCAAACTGCAACACCTCACCCGGGGCGCTTTCAGGTGATGGCCAAGTCGCGTCGATTCTCCCGCGCCAGGCCGGCGCCCACGACATCCAAGCGCCGTCAGGAAGCGCGCGCGGGACTCACCACGCCGGCACAGGCTTCTCGCCGGTGCGTCGCTCCTGCCCACCGCCAGCTCGCGAACGCCGGCTGCGCTTCGTCGCATCCGGGCTGCGTCCGATCGCCGTTCTGCGCAGCATGCCGGGCATCGAATCGTTCGGAGCCTGCGATGCGCGAACCGTCCTCTCTCTCATGCCCTGTCCGCCGCCGGCCCGCTGCATGTGCAGCCGTCGCGGCGGGCCTTGCCCTCGCCTTCGCGCTGACGGCGGGCGCAGGCTTCGCCCAGGTGCAAGCGCAGGTGCAAGCGGCAGCCACCGAGGCATCGGTCGCGCAGGTCGCCCCTGCCGCGACCGCGGCCGATGCGGCGCTGGCGCGCTTCGTCGATACGCTGGCCGGGGACGGAGCGGCGATCGAGCGTTCGGCCGCGGAGTTGCAACACCTGTCCGAAGCGCAGGCAGGCGACCCGGTGCTGCGCGCTTACGCCGGCGCGGCGGTGGCGCGCCTTGCCCGCACGACCTGGCTGCCGTGGAAGAAGCTCGCCTTTGCCGAGGAGGGCCTGGCGCTGATCGACAAGGCGCTGGCGCAGCTCGAGCCGGCGCACGACGCGCCGCTGCATCGCGGCGTGCCGGCGGTGCTCGACACGCGCTTCGTCGCGGCGACCACCTTCCTCGCGCTGCCCGCCATGTTCAACCGCCAGGAGCGCGGCCGCAAGCTGCTCGCGCAGGTGCTGGCCAGCCCCCTGCTCGAGGCCGCGCCGCTGCCGTTTCGCGCCAGCGTGTGGATGCGCGCAGCGCAGTTGGCCGACGAGACGCAGGACCCCGCGCAGGCGCGCGCCTGGTACGAGAAGGTGGCGAGCAGCCAGGCGCCGCAGGCCGAGGTCGCCCGTCGTCGACTCGGAAGCCGCTGAAATGCACGCGGGACACGACGGCGCGATGGATCCATCGATGCCGGTGCTGCGCCTTCGCGGCATCCACAAGAGCTACCGCCTCGGCGCGCACGAGGTGCCGGCCTTGCGCGGCGTCGACCTCGAACTGCAGCGCGGCGAGATGCTTGCGCTCACCGGGCCCTCGGGCGGCGGCAAGAGCACGCTGCTGAACATCGCCGGGCTGATCGACCGCGCCGACGCCGGCTACGTCGAGCTGCGCGGCCGGGCGCTGGCCGCGCTGCCCGAGCGCGAGGCGACGCTGATCCGGCGCGACGCGATCGGCTTCGTCTTCCAGGGCTTCAACCTGGTGCCGGTGATGACGGTGTGGGACAACGTCGACTACGCGCTGCTGCTGGCCGGCGTGCCGGCGCCGCAGCGGCGCGAACGCGTGCAGGCGGTGCTGCAGGCGGTGGGCCTGGCCGCGCACGCGCAGCATCGGCCGGACGCGCTCTCCGGCGGGCAGCGCCAGCGCGTGGCGATCGCGCGCGCGCTGGTCAAGCGGCCAACGCTCGTGATCGCCGACGAGCCGACGGCCAGCCTGGATTCGGACACCGCCGACCAGGTGCTGGCGCTGATGCGCGAGCAGGCCGAGCGCGCCGGCGCGGCCTTTCTGCTGGCCACGCACGACGAGCGGCTGCTCGCGCGCTGCGATCGCGTGCTGCGGCTGCGCGATGGCCGCATCCTCCCCGAGAACGCCGCGCTGCAGGCCGCGTGAAGGCATGACCCCGCCATGAACCAACCGGACTTCCTGCGCTGGCTGCGCTTTGCCGCGGCCAACACGCGGCGCAACCGCCGCCGCTCGGCCGTCACCGTGGCCATCGCGGCGCTGGGCACCGCGGCCATCCTGCTGGCCGGCGGCTTTGCGCTCTCCACCTACCAGGCGCTGGCGCAGGCCTCGGCGCGATCGACCGGGCACCTCGTCGTCGCGCGCAGCGAGCAGTTCGAGCGCGACGAGGACGTGCCGCTGCAGTACGGCCTCGACGAAGTCGCGGCGCTGAAGCGCCAACTGCTGGCCAACGATGAGGTGCGCCAGGTGCTGCCGCGCGTGGAGTTCAGCGGCCTGGTGAGCAACGGCGACAAGAGCGTGGTGATGATGGGCGTGGGCATCGATCCGGACGCCGAGTTCGCCATCAAGGGCCCCTTCCTCACCGTGAGCGCCGGCCGCGTGCTGGCCACCGGCGAGCGCCTGCAGGTGATGCTCGGGCAGGGCCTGGCGCGCAGCCTGAAGGCGGCACCCGGCAGCAGCCTCACGCTGCTGGCAAGCACCACCGAAGGCGCGCTCAACGCGCTGGACGTGACGGTGGCCGGCGTCTTCGGCACCGGCGTTCCCGACATCGACCGCCGGCTCGTCTACACCGACCTCGACACCGCGCAGAAGCTGCTCGTCACCCCGCGCGTATCCAGCCTGGGCGTCTTCCTCGCCGGCATGGACGACACCGCCGCGGCACAGCAGCGGCTGCAGGCGGCGTGGCCGCAACTGGCCGTGCGGACCTGGCTGCAGCAGGCGCCCTTCTACCGCAGCGTGAAGGCGCTCTACGACCGCATCTTCGGCGCGCTGGGTCTCGTCATCGGCCTCATCGTCGTCTTCGTCGTCGCCAGCACGATGGCGATGGCGGTGGTCGAGCGCACGCGCGAGATCGGCACCCTGCGCGCGCTGGGCACGCTGCCCGGCCAGCTCGTGCGCAGCTTCGCGCTCGAAGGCCTGCTGCTGGGCAGCGTAGGCGCGGCCGCGGGCGCGCTGCTGGCGCTGAGCACGAGCCTGGCGCTGCTCGTCTTCCCGCTGCAGATGCCGCCACCGCCTGGCCGCAGCGAGGGCTACCCGCTGCAGGTGGCCATCGACCCCACGCTCTACGCGCTGACCATGCTGGCCGTGCTGCTGCTGGCCGCCCTCGCCTCCGCGCTGGTCGCGCGGCGCACGGTGGCGATGCCGGTGGTCGACGCGCTGGGGCATGCCTGATGCCGATCCGCCCTCGCTTCTCGAGAGTGCCCGAGCGGGCTTCTGCCCCCTCTCCCCGCGTGCGGGGAGAGGGTTGGGGTGAGGGGTCGCAGCGGCCTGCGCTCATTTGTCATTGGACGCCTCATGACGAGGCGGCCAGAGCAGGCGCGCCTACCCGGTTCCGAGGCGCGAGCCGGCAGCGCCGCCGCTGCATCAGTGTCTGCCGTAGGAGCGGCGGCAGCCGCGATTGGGCGCCGCGCGTGGTCATGCCACGGCCGCAACGCGGCTGCCGCCGCTCCTACGTGGCGTTTGCGGGGTCGCGCGCGGGTCCGTTCACGGATCTCACCGGCGGGCGCACTCAGCGCGGCGCAGGTGGCACGCCTCACCCCGACCCCTACCCAGGAACCGGAACAAGGAAGGGGCGCGGAGGGTGCCAATTTGCATATGGAAGTCCATTTCCGTCCGACCCCGGAGAAGTCACGCGATGACAGTCCACTTGAAAGCCCACGGCTTGCGCGGGCCGCTGCCG
>CAUJJO010000304.1 GCA_963205125.1 Pseudomonadota bacterium
CGCTTCATGCTGACCGAAGAGGCGCACCACATGTTCGTCGGCGAGTCCGGGGTGAGCCGCATCGTGCAGCGCACCTGCCAGGCGATGAACGAGCTCAAGACCGACGATCCGGCCAAGCTGCGGGCGGCCGGCGTGATCGACCTGCCGACGATCCAGCGCTACCTGAACTTCCACTTCTCGGTGACGATCGACCTCTTCGGCGCCGACCAGAGCAGCAACGCCGCGACCTTCTACAGCGCGGGCCTCAAGGGCCGCTTCGACGAAGGCAAGCGCGCCGACGACCACATCCTCAAGGGCGACAGCTACAAGGTGCTGGAAGTGCAGGGCGGCAAGCTCGTCGAGAAGGAAGTGCCGATGCTCAACGCCCTCAACGAGGTGCTGCGCGACGACTACATCAAGGACTCGGTGAGCGGCGTCAACCGCTGGAACAAGGTGATCGAGAAGGCCGGCATCCCCTTGCGCCTGAAGGTGCCGCACAAGGCCTTCAACCGCCAGATCGGCGCGCTGGCCGGCGTCAAGGTCTCGCCCGAAGGCCGCCCGGTCAGCCAGGCCGAGTGGGATGCCAACGTCGCCCAGTGGCTGCCCACGGCCGAGGACCGCGCCTTCGTCGCAAGCCTGATGGGCCGCGTCGTCGAGCCGGGCAAGTTCGCCAACTGGATCGCCCCGCCGACCATCGGCATCAACCGCCAGCCGGTGGACTTCGAGTACGTGCGCTTCGGTTGAAGTGCGTGACGCCGGGGTCGCCGACGGCCCCGGCCCTGCGGGGCGCCGCCCCGGCCTTGCTCAACGCGGTCGGGTGCGGCCGTGGCGCGCTCGGCCCAGCGGCAAGTAGAGCGTCAACGCCGCATCGCGCAGCGGACGAAAGCCGAAGTGCGCGTGGAAGTCTCGCGCCGACGCGTCGATCGCGTCGACCACGAGGGCGTGGGCTGCGATCTGCTCCCTTGCCTGCAGGCAACGGTCGACCGCGCAGCCCAGCAGCAGCTTGCCAAGGCCCTGCCCACGCTGATCGGCGCGGCAGGCCAGGCGTCCGAGGCGGATGCAGGGCACCGGGTGATGCGGCAGCCGCCGGCCGTCCTCGTCGGCCAAGCGCTCGACGCCAAGCTCCGCGGCGCTGAGCGTGTAGTAGCCGAGGATGACGCCGCGCGCCTGGCTGTCGACGAGGACGTAGGTGGCGCTGATGCCTTTGCGCCGATGTTGCTCGGCCAGGCGCTTCAGGTACTCGTCCAGCGACGGGACGCCGCATTCGAAGCCTTGTCGATCGTGGATGGCGGCGTCGAGCGGCCCCTCCTCAAGCACGTCGCACCTTGCGCCGGGCCTGCTTCAGCGCCTGCGCGAGTGCCGGTGCCGGCGCGAAGGCGCCGTCGAGCGCGCGCGTGAAGGTCTCGAAATCGCGCGTCGTCAGCGTCATCCGCGTCTCGCGCTCGAGCAGCAGGAGCGCCTTCTCCTTGGCCGCCGCGCGAACGAAGCCCGCCATGCTCGTCCCCATCAGCGCCGCCGCCTGGGCGACGACCGCCTTTTCCTGGGCATCCATCTTGAGATCGAAGCGCGCCGCAGCCGTGGGCATGGCCTGTTCCGGTTGTTGTCGAGTACGGTATTTTTCCGTATTCAGCGGCGCCGCCACCCCGGGGCCTCACTCCAGCGTCATCAGGCTCGCGTTGCCTCCCGCGGCGGCGGTGTTGATGACCACCGAGCGCTCGACGACGAGGCGTTCGAGCGGCACGCGGGCGTCGCCGGGGTCGAGCGCGGTGAGGCCGACGATGGCGCCCGGACGCGCGGCCAGCAGCCGGGCCACGCGCAGGCGCTCCTCATGCGCGCCGTGCAGCAGCGCGGCGTCGATGGCGAGGTCGGCGCGCGTCCAGTCCTGCGCCAGGGTGATGTGCTCGCGCAGCTCCGGCGGCAGGCGGTCGGCAAGCGCCCGGGCGTCGGCCGGCCACAGCGCATGCGCGCCGACGGCGAGGATGGCCGCGAGCTGCACAAGGCGGTCGGCGTCGCCGGCCGCCCCCGCGGCGGCCAGCCCGAGCACGAGTGCGCGCGGCTGCACGGCATAGAGGTTGGACTCGCCGGTGGGGCCTTGCAGCGGCACCCAGGAGCAGACCGGCGACTCGGCCGCGGCCTGGTCGCAGCGCGCGGCGAGTTCGGCTTGGCCCTGCGCGCGCGCCCATTCGCGCAGCACCGCCAGGGCCGCGCGCTCGCCCTGCGGCAGGAGCGGGCGCAGCGCCGTGGCTGGCGGCGTGGTGGCCAGGGCGTTGCGCGCCACCGCCAGGCGCGCGGCCAGCGGCGGCGCGCGGCGCAGCAGGCGCAGCAGGTAGAGCGGCCCGCCGGCCTTGGGCCCGGTGCCCGACAGGCCCTGGCCGCCGAAGGGCTGCACGCCGACGACGGCGCCGACGATGTTGCGGTTGACGTAGATGTTGCCGGCGACGCTGGCCTCGACCACCTGCGCCACCGTCTCGTCGATGCGCGTGTGCACGCCCTGCGTGAGGCCGTAGCCGGTCGCGGCGATCGCCTCCAGCACCTGCGGCAGCTCCTCGCGCGGGTAGCGCAGCACGTGCAGCACCGGGCCGAAGACCTCGCGCCGCAGTTCGGCCACGCGCTCGATCTCGATCACGGTCGGCGCGACGAAGTGGCCCTCCGCGCCGGCCGGCAGATCGCCTTGCCAGACGTGGCGGCCGGCGCTCGCCATCGCCTGCACGTGCGCCTCGATGGTGGCGCGCGCCTGCGCGTCGATGACCGGGCCGAGGTCGGTGGCCAGCTGCCGCGGGTCGCCCACGCGCAGCTCGCCCGCGGCTCCCTGCAGCATCCGCAGGAGGCGCGGCGCCACGTCCTCCTGCACGCACAGCAGGCGCAGCGCGCTGCAGCGCTGGCCGGCGCTGTCGAAGGCCGAGCCGACCGCATCGGCCACCGCCTGCTCGGCCAGCGCCGAGCTGTCGACGATGAGCGCGTTCTGGCCGCCGGTCTCGGCGATCAGCGGCACCGGCTCGCCGCCTTGGCCCAGACGCCCGGCGAGCGTGCGCTGCAGCAGCCGCGCGACCTCGGTCGAGCCGGTGAAGAGCACGCCCTGCACGCGCGCGTCGGCCACCAGCGCAGCGCCCACCGTTTCGCCCAGGCCCGGCAGCAGTTGCAGCGCGCCGCGCGGCACGCCCGCTTCGTGCAGGATGCGCACCGCTGCGGCGGCGATGAGCGGCGTCTGCTCGGCCGGCTTGGCGAGCACGACGTTGCCGGCGGCCAGCGCCGCGGCCACCTGCCCGGTGAAGATCGCCAGCGGGAAGTTCCAGGGGCTGATGCAGGCCACCGGCCCGAGCGG
>CAUJJO010000305.1 GCA_963205125.1 Pseudomonadota bacterium
CGCGTCGTCTTCACGCCGATGCGCGTCACCGTTCCCTTGGCCTCGCCGAAGATGATGAAGTCGCCGAGCACGAAGGGCTTGTCCAGGCCGATGGCGATGGACGAGAAGAGGTCGCCCAGGATGTTCTGCAGCGCCAGCGCGACGGCCACGCCGCCCACGCCCAGGCTGGCGACGAAGGCGGTGATGTTGACGCCGATGTTGCCGAGCACGGCCAGCAGCAGGATGGTCCAGACGACGATCTGCAATACCCAGCTCAGGATGCCCAGCAGCGCACGGTTGATTTCCTGCTCCTGCGCCGGCCCCGGCTCGCTGCGCACGTGGAACCAGAAGCGGATCAGTGCAGTGGCCCAGATCGCCAGCTGCAGGCCGACGAGCGCGAACTGCAGGCGCTCGAGGATCAGCGTCGGGCGCGGCGGCAAGTCCAGCGCGCCGGCCGCCATCAGGAGGGCGAGCAGCAGCAGCACCCAGTGCCGCGTCGCGCGCAGCAGCGTCAGCACGAGCTCGCGCGCGCCCTGCGGGTCTGCGCGCTGGCGATGATCGAGCGTGGCGATGACGAAGCGCAGCACGCCGCTGGCGACGACGAAGCCGCCGAGCGCGAGCGCCGCGGCGATCAGCCAGTCCTGCAGCGGGTTGCCGAAGAGTCCCGCCTGGTTCCACCATCGCGCCATGCCGTGAAAGCTCCTGCTCCTGCCGAAGACGCGCCGTCCCCGCACGGACGGCGTCGCACGCCGCATCCTACGCGCCGGGCTCGATGGGTCCCGTCGATGGAGGGCGTCGACGGGTCTCGTCGATGGGTCTCGTCGACGGCGCGGCCCGCGTCGGCCCGAGACTCAAGTCGCCCGCGCGATGGCCGATAGAGCGAGGGATCGTCGCCCATGGATCCCCGCTTCATCCCCACCAGCAACGACCCCTGGGCCGTCGCGACCTCCTACCTGATCGCGGCCTTCGCCTCCTACGTTGCGATCGACCTCGCCCGCCGCGTGCGGGACCGGGACGGCCGCCTCGCCCCCTGGTGGTGGGCCGGCGGCGCGTTCGCGATGCGCACGGGCGTGTGGTCCATGCACTTCATGGCGATGCTCGGCTTCGAAGCCGGCCTCGTGATCGGCTTCGCCCCGGGCAAGACGCTGCTGTCGTGGCTGTCCGCGGTGCTGGCCGGTGCCATGGCGCTGGCGGTGAGCGCGCGGCCGCGGCTTTCGCCGCGCACGCTCGTGCTCGCTCCGTTCCCGATCGCGGCTGCCATCCTCGTGATGCACTACGGCGGCATGGCGGCCGCGGAGATGGTGCCTGGCATCGCCTGGGACGGGCCGCTCGTCGCGGCCTCCGCGGGCGTGGCGCTGGCGACGGCCGCCGCCGCGCTGCTCATCTTCTTTCACCTGCGCGAGCCGCAGCGCGCCGGGCGCTGGTCGCTGCAGCTCGGCGCGGCCCTGGTCATGGGGCTGGCGATCACCGCGGTGCACTTCACCGGCATGGCGGCGGTGCGGCTGCCCGTGGGCAGCGTCTGCATGAGCGGCGACAGCCTGCGCGGCCTCGGGCTGCAGGCGCTGACCGGGACGCTGACCTTCACCCTGCTCGGAGCGGTTCTGCTGGCGTCGATCGCCGATGCGCGACGGCGCAGCGAGGGCCGGCTGCGGAGTTCGCTGCAGGCCGCCGACGCCAAGCTGCAGCGGCTGGCCTTCGTCGACGCGCTCACCGGCCTGCCCAATCGCGCCCTGTTCTACGACCGCCTCCAGCACGCCGCCTCGCAGCAGGCCGACCAGGCCCCCGCGAGCCGGCCGCGCGTGGCCGTGCTCTTCGTCGACCTCGACGGCTTCAAGCCGATCAACGATGCCTACGGCCGCGCCGCGGGCGACGCGCTGCTGCGCGAGGCGGCCGCGCGGCTGCAGCAGGCGGCGCGCGCGGGCGACACGGTCGCGCGCATCGCCAGCGACGAGTTCGTCCTGCTGCTCGAGGACCAGGACGCCGCCGCCGCCGCGCTGCGGCTGGCCGACGGCGTGCTGCTCGCGCTGCAGCGGCCCTTCGGGGGCATCGGCCCGGGCGTCAACCTCTCGTGCTCGGTGGGCATCGCGCTGCACCCTGACCACGGCGCCGTCGCCGACCTGGTCGCGCGCGCCGAGGCCGCGATGGTCGCTGCCAAGCGCAGCGGCGGCGCGCGCTGGGCGGTCTACGACGGCCAGATGGCCAGCGACGTCGCCGAGCAGGTGACACTGCAGCAGGAGCTGCGCGGGGCGCTCGCCCGCGGCGAGCTCTCGCTGCACTACCAGCCCAAGGCGCACGCGGCCAGCGGCGCGGTCGACAGCGTGGAGGCGCTGATGCGCTGGCAGCATCCGCAGCGCGGCTGGGTGAGCCCTGCGCTGTTCATCCCGCTGGCCGAGCGCTTCGGCCTCATCGGCGCGCTCGGCGACTGGGTGATCGACGAGGCCTGCGCGCAGATCGCGCGCTGGAACGCGGCCGGCCGGCGCTGCCAGGTGGCGATCAACCTCAGCGCGCAGCAGCTGCGGCAGAGCGAGCTGCCGGCGCGGGTTGCCGGCGCGATCCAGCGCCACGGCATCGAGGCGCTGCAGCTCGTGCTCGAGATCACCGAGACGGCGATGATGGAGAACCTCGCCGAGCAGGGCGCCCTGCTCGCCGAGCTCGCCGCCCTGGGCGTGCGCCTGTCCATCGACGACTTCGGCACCGGCTACTCGAGCCTGGCCTACCTGCGGCGGCTGCCGGTGCACCAGCTCAAGCTCGACCTGAGCCTGGTGCAGGACATCGACCGCGACGCCGACGCCTGCGCGGTGCTGCACGCGGTCGTGCAGCTCGCACACGCGCTGCGCCTGGAGGTCGTCGCCGAGGGCGTCGAGACCGCCGAGCAGGCGCGCATCCTGCGCAGCCAGGCTTGCGACCTGCTGCAGGGCTGGCACATCGCGCGGCCGATGCCGGCCCCGCAACTGCTGCCCTGGCTGGAGCAGCACGAGCGCGAGCACGGCGTGCGCGCGGCGGCGGTCGCGCCGCGGCACGAACCCGCCACCGGGATCTCGCGCTGAGCGCCTGCCGCCACCCCTGCCTCCACCCCTGCTCCAAGGCCGCGGCAGGACATACTCCGGCCCCCGGCCGCCGCGCCTGCAGCGGCCCCAGCCCTCCCGCCACCATGACACGAACGTCCGATTCCCTCCCCTTCACCCGCGCTTCGCGTCGCGTGGCTGCCGCCTGCAGCGCGCTTGGCGCCGCGCTGCTTGCCACCCTTGCCATGCACGCCGACCCCGCCCTTGCCGCCAGCGCGCGCCCGCGCGCCGAGATTCCCGCCGAGTTCAAGTGGGACTTCACGCCCATCTACGCCGACTGGGCGGCCTGGGAGGCCGGCATGGCCGAGATGCAGCGGCGCATGGATGACTTCGTCAAGCGCAAGGGCACGCTTGCGCAGGGGCCGCAGGCGCTGCTGGCGGCCTACCGCGAGCTCGACGAGATCGGCAAGCTGCAGTACCGCATCTACCGCTACCCGCAACTGCAGCGCGACGTCGACACGCGCGACGCCTCGATCAGCGGGCGCTTCCAGCGCGTGGGCGCGCTGTTCGCGAAGTTCGACGCCGCCACGAGCTGGTTCCGCCCCGAGCTGCTGGCCATCCCCGAGGCGACGGTGAAGACGTGGCTGGAGACCACCCCGGCGCTTGCGCCCTACCGCTTCCCCATCCTCGACGACTTCCGCAAGCGCGCGCACGTGCTCGACGAGAAGGGCGAGCGGCTGCTCTCGCTGGCCGGCCCCAGCAATCAGGCGCCGCGCACGGTGTACGAGGAGCTCTCGACCTCGGACATCCGCTTCCCGACGCTGCAGTTCGGCGACGGCCCGGGCGTCAAGCTGACGCCGGGCGCCTACGCCGCGCTGCTGGAGAGCAACCCGCGCCAGGCCGACCGCGCACGTGCCGCCGAAGCGCACCTGCAGGCCTACGGCAGCAACGCCGCGACCTACGGCGCGATCTACAAGGGCGTGCTCGAGCGCGACTGGTTCCTCGCGCAGGCGCGCGCCTTCCCCGACACGCTGCAGGCCGCGCTCTTCGACAACGCGATCCCGCCTGCGGTGGTCGAGAACCTCGTCGCCGCCACGCGTGCGGGCACCGAGCCGCTGCGCCGCTACATCCGCCTGCGCCGCAAGCTCCTGGGCCTCCCCGAGTACCACACCTACGACAACTTCCAGCCGCTCTTTCGCACCGACAAGACCTACCCCTACCCGCAGGCGCGCGACGAGGTGCTGGCATCGGTGGCGCCGCTGGGCGCAGCCTACGGGGAGCGCTACCGCCGCTTCGTGCAGGGCGGGCGCATCGACGTCTACGAGAGCGAGGGCAAGCGCTCGGGCGCCTACAACGCGGGCGTCTACGGCGTCGGGCCCTACCTGCTGCTCAACCACAACGACACGCTGGACGCGATGTTCACGCTCGCCCACGAGGCCGGGCACGCGATGCACACCGTGCTCAGCTACGAGGGTCAGCCCTTCGTCACCGCCGACTACACGATCTTCGTCGCCGAGGTCGCGAGCACGACCAACGAGCGCTTCCTGCTCGAGCACCTGCTAAGCAGGACGAGCGACCCCAAGGAGCGCTTCCTGCTGCTGCAGCACGCCGCCGACCAGATCATGCAGACCTTCTACACGCAGGTCATGTTCGCCGACTTCGAGCTGCAGGCGCACCGCCTCGTCGAGCAGGGCCAGCCGGTCACCGCCGAGGTGCTGAACGGCATCTACCTGCAGCTGCTGAAGGACTACTACGGCGATGCGCTGACGATCGACGACTTCTACAAGCACACCTGGGCGCGCATCAGCCACTTCTTCAACTCGCCCTACTACGTCTACCAGTACGCGACCTGCTTCGCCTCCAGCGCCCAACTCTTCAAGGCCATGAGCAGCGGCCCCGAAGCCCAGCGCAAGGCCGCCACCGCCCGCTACCTCGAACTGCTGTCCAGCGGCGGCAACGACCACCCCATGACGCAATTGAAGAAGGCCGGCGTCGACCTCACCCAGCGCGCCCCGATCCAGGCGGTGATCGACCA
>CAUJJO010000306.1 GCA_963205125.1 Pseudomonadota bacterium
GCGACGACGGAGCCCGGGCCCGCCAGGTCGGCGTAGGGCCCGCTCATGTCGTTGAGCACCCCGATCTTGACGACGCCGTCGCTGATGGCCGCCTGCGCGCCGCCGGACAGCGCCAGCCCGAGGCCGGCGATCAGCGTGCTGAGCAAGGTACGTTTCATGGTTTCTCTCCTTCTGGCTGGTGAGGGGTCGGGGTCGGGGTGAGGGAGGATAGGGTTCCGGCAGGTTCGCGCGTTCGCTCGCGTGTGCTCAGACCCCAAGGTAGCGGTGCAGCATGTCCATGTTGCCCGGCAGTTCGGCCGCGCTCAGCTCGCGCAGGATGAGGCCGCGCTCCATGATGTAGAAGCGGTCGGCCAGCGGGGCGGCGAAGCGGAAGTTCTGCTCGACCATCAGCACCGTGAAGCCGCGCGCGCGCAGCTCGCGGATCATGCGCGCCAGCGCCTGCACGATCACCGGCGCAAGCCCTTCCGAAATCTCGTCGAGCAGCAGGATGCGCGCGCCGGTGCGCAGGATGCGGGCGACGGCCAGCATCTGTTGTTCACCGCCGGAGAGCCGGCCGCCCGGGCTGCTGCGGCGCGTCTGCAGGTTGGGGAACATGGCGTAGATCTCCTCCACGCTCATGCCGCCCTCGGCGATCTTCGGCGGCAGCAGCAGGTTCTCCTCGCAGGAGAGCGAGGTGAGGATGCCGCGCTCCTCCGGGCAGTAGCCCACGCCCAGGCGCGCGATGTGGTGCGGCGCCATGCGGGTGGTGTCGACGCCGTCGACCTGGATCGAGCCGGTGCGCTTGCCCACGAGCCCCATCAGCGCGCGCAGGCTGGTCGTGCGGCCGGCGCCGTTGCGCCCGAGCAGGCTGACCACCTCGCCGCGATCGACGTGGAAGTTGACGCCGTGCAGGATGTGCGATTCGCCGTACCAGGCGTGCACGTCCTTGAACTGGATCGCCGGGGCGCCGCTGCGGGTGCTCATGCTCGCTCCACTCCCGCGCTGCTCAGGCACCGAGGCCCTGCAACTCTTCCTCGGCGCTGCCCATGTAGGCCTGCAGCACCTGCGGGTCGCGCGACACCTCGCTGTAGGGGCCCTCGGCGATCACGCGCCCGTACTGCAGCACGGTGATGGTGTCGGCGATGCTGCCGACCACGCTCATGTTGTGCTCGACCATCAAGATGGTGCGCCTGGCCGAGACCTTCTTGATGAGCTGCGTCACCATCTCGACGTCCTCGTGGCCCATGCCCTGCGTCGGTTCGTCCAGCAGCATGAGGCGCGGGTCCATCGCAAGCGTGGTGGCGATCTCGAGCGCGCGCTTGCGGCCGTAGGGCAGTTCCATCGCCGGCAGATCGGCGAATTCGGCGAGGCCGACGTGGTCCAGCAACTCCATGCAGCGGCCGTTGAGCTGGTCCAGCGTGCGCGCCGAGCGCCAGAAGTTGTAGGCCGTGCCGAGCGTGGGCTGCAGCGCCACGCGCACGTTCTCGAGCGCCGTCATGCGCGGGAAGGTGGAGGAGATCTGGAACGAGCGCACCATGCCGCGGCGCGCGATCTGCGCCGGCTTCTCCTTCGTGATGTCGACACCCTCGAAGAAGATCTGGCCTTGTGTCGGCGCGTGGAACTTGGTCAGCAGGTTGAAGCAGGTCGTCTTGCCGGCGCCGTTGGGGCCGATCAGCGCGTGGATGCTGCCGCGGCGGACCTTCAGGTCGACCTTGTCCACCGCGACGAAGCCGTTGAAGTCCTTCAGCAGGCCACGGGTCTCGAGGATCACATCGTCGGGCATGGGCAGGGCGAAGAAAAGGACGAGGGGCAGGACGAGGGAGAGGTCGGGAGCAAAGGAAGGAAGCAGGGCTTGCGCGCAGGCGTAGGGACATGGTCAGGCGCGCCGATTATTCTGGTTGCCTTCCCGCGGCTGCGCCCGGGTTTGTGCTTACGCGCGAATGCGAAGCACGCGCAGTCCCGGGGCGAACACCGAACGGAGAGCGATCATGAACATCTACGAGCAGCACCTCGACCGCCTGCCGGCCAATTACGCGGCGCTCAGCCCCGTCAGCTTCGTCGAGCGCAGCGCCGAGGTCTTTGCCGACCTGCCGGCCGTCATCCACGGCGGCCGCCGCCATACCTGGGCGCAGGTGCGCGAGCGCTCGGCGCGCCTGGCCGCCGCCTTGCGTGCGCTGGGGGTGGGGCGCGGCAGCACGGTCAGCGTGATGCTGCCCAACACGCCGGAGATGGTCGAGGCGCACTACGCGGTGCCGGCGCTGGGTGCCGTGCTCAACACGCTGAACACGCGGCTGGACGCGCCGCTGCTGGCCTGGCAGATGAACCATTGCGAGGTCAAGGTGCTCATCACCGACCGCGAGTTCGCACCGGTGATGGCCGACGCCGTGGCGCGCCTGCGCGAGCAGCACGGTGTCGCGCTGCACGTCATCGACGTCTGCGACAGCGAGTACGACGGCGCCGGTGAGCGCATCGGCGAGCACGAGTACGAGGCGCTGCTGGCGGCCCACGCGCCGCTGCCGCGCCTGCAAGGCCCGGCCGACGAATGGGACGCCATCGCCGTCAGCTACACCAGCGGCACCACCGGCGACCCCAAGGGCGTCGTCACCCACCACCGCGGCGCGTACCTCAACGCCGTCTGCAACGCGGCGACCTGGACCATGCCGCACTTCGCGAAGTATCTCTGGACCTTGCCGATGTTCCACTGCAACGGCTGGTGCTTCCCGTGGACGATCGCCATGCTCGGCGGCACGCACGTCTGCCTGCGCCGCGTCGAGGCCCGGGCGATCCTGGACGCCCTGCGCGAGCACGGCGCCGACCACTACTGCGCCGCACCCATCGTGCACAACCTGATCCTCAACGCGCCGCCCGCGTGGCGCGAGGGCATCGGCCAGAAGGTGCGCGGCATGGTCGCCGGTGCCGCGCCGCCGGCCTCGATGATCGAGGGCATGGCCGCGCTCGGCTTCGACATCACCCACGTCTACGGCCTCACCGAGGTCTACGGCCCGGCCAGCGTGGCCGTCAAGCGCGAGAGCTGGGCCGCGCAGAGCCTGTCCGAGCAGACGCGCCTGAACGGCCGCCAGGGCGTGCGCTACGCGCTGCAGGAGGGCATGACGGTGATGGACCCGCAGACCATGACCGAGGTGCCCGCCGACGGCCAGACCCTGGGCGAGATCATGTTCCGCGGCAACATCGTGATGAAGGGCTACCTGAAGAACGCCGCGGCCACCGAGAAGGCCTTCGAGGGCGGCTGGTTCCACACCGGCGACCTGGCGGTGCTGGAGCCCGACCGCTACGTGAAGATCAAGGATCGCAGCAAGGACGTGATCATCAGCGGCGGCGAGAACATCAGCTCGATCGAGGTCGAGGACGCGCTCTACCGCCACCCCGCCGTGCTCGCCTGCGCCGTGGTCGCCAGGCCGGACCCGAAGTGGGGCGAGTCGCCCGTGGCCTACGTCGAGACCAAGCCGGACGCGACGGTGAGCGCGGCCGAGCTGATCGCCCACTGCAAGAGCCTGCTCGCCGGCTACAAGGTGCCCAAGGAGATCCGCTTCGAGCCGATCCCGAAGACGAGCACCGGCAAGATCCAGAAGTTCCAGCTGCGCGAGCGCGCGCGCAGCCGTTCGGCGATCGGGTAGTCGGCCTCGTACGCGCCGGAAATCGGGAGGAGGCCCGCTAGCACACGTAGCGGTGCAGCGTGGCGTGAAGATCGTGGGAGCTGTTGAAGTGGTGGGTGCGCAGGATCTGCTCGATGCGCCCGTTGAAGCGCCCGACCATGCCGTTGGTCTGTGGCCGGCGTACGCGAGTGGGTCGGTGCTCGATGCCAAGCGCCTGGCACAGCCGATCGAACTCATGCTCTGCACTGGGGTCGCTGGCGCGTGCGCCAAAGAGCCGATCGGTGAACTCCGCTCCGTTGTCGGTGAGGACGGTGCGGATCTTGAACGGTGCGGCCTTGGCCAGCGCGTTGAGGAAGCTGCGCGCAGCAGCGGCCGTACGGTTTTTCTTGATCGCGATGAACACCCAGCGCGTGGCGCGGTCGATGGCCACGAAGACGTAGCAGCGAGCGCTCTGCTCGGCCATCTGCGGCAGATACTTCACGTCCACATGGACGTAACCGGGCTCGTAGGCCTTGAAGGCCTGGTGGCTGCGCTCGGGCGCGGCCGCCGCGCTCAGCCGCGAGAGGCCACGTCGACGCAGCAGCCGGTCCAGTGCCGAGCGGCTCATCGCCGGCTCGATGAATTCGTGCACCACCGCCAGCAAGTCGTCCAGCGGCAGGCGCAGCGCCGTGCGCAGGTACACCACCAACTCCTCCTGCCCCGCGTTGAGCGTGGTCTGCAGGCGGTGCGGCGTGTGCGAGCGGTCGGTCACGCTCTGGCGCTTGCGCCACTTGCGCACCGTGTCACGGCTCACGCCGAAGTGCGCGGCCAGTTCGTAGTCGCTGCCCGAGGCCTGCTGGATCGCCAGCCGCGTGGCCGGCGTCGTGGTGGCATTCTTGTGCAAGGCAATCAGCATCGCATCTCCCGGTGGCACAACTCTGCCATGACCGCCTTTAGCAGGCCGTTGAAGAACCACCCGTGAAGGCGAGCGTTTCCATCGTGACGCGGTGTCGTGACGCGGTGCGGCGATGTCATATAATTCGAAATTTGCCCGACAGCGGCCTCTGCAGGCCTGTTTGGCACGCATTCGAGAGCTGGAACACGGTCATTTGAGCCTTCTCGCCGCCCATTACGCACACTGCGGAGGCAATTGCGTCAAGGTTCGCAGCCGCGTGAGGTTGTAGGCGGCCATCGCCAGGGTCAGAAGCTGGTCGACCTTGTCCAGTCCGTGCACCATCACCTGCCGGATTGGCCCGATGAGCTTGCCCCATCCGAAGCACTGCTCGATGCACTTCCTCTTGCGCTGGCTGGCTTCGTAGCCAGGGTGTCGGGTCGTGCGGCCGTCGATTGCGCTGCCGCCGCTGCGGTTGAGGTTCTGCGCGACATGCGGCGTGACGTTGATCTCGCGGCACGCCT
>CAUJJO010000307.1 GCA_963205125.1 Pseudomonadota bacterium
CAGCAGGCGCGACAGCGGCGGCGAAGGGGCGGCGGCATTCACCCGGCCAGTCTAGGCCCTGCGGGGGCGGGCAGGTGTCGGGTAGGTGTCGGCGGGCAGGTGCCGTCCGACCCCGTCCGGCGCTGCTGGCCCTGCCGGCCCGGACGACCCTGGCTCTTGCCGTCGGCGAAAACGCTGGCAGACTGGGGGCCGTCCGCAGCAAAGGATCGACAAGCAAGGGATTCCCATGCCCCTCCGCTGGCCCTTCGCCGCCGCCTCGGTATCGACGATCCGCACGCGCACGCAGTGGCTGGTGCTGGCGTGCGCGCTGCCGATGGTGCTGCTGGCACTGGCGCTGGTCTTCGCCGCCTATCGCAGCGACCGCGCCGCGCTCGTGCAGGCCACGCAGGTGAACGTGCGCGAGCTGGCGCAGGCGCTGGACCACGAGTTCGACGCGGCGACCCGGGTGCTGCAGACGCTGGCGACCTCGACCTTGATCGACGATGGCGACTTCCGCCGCTTTCACGAGCAGGCGCAGCGGGCCATGCAGAGCATGCAGGCCGACAACCTGGTGCTCTTCGACCCCGAGCTGAACGCCCTGGTCAGCGCCGCCCACCCCTGGGGAACGCCGCTGCCCCGGCTGCGCCACGACAAGTTCCCGCAGATGGCGGCCCGCGGCGAACCCGCGGTCTCCGACTTCTTCGTCGGCCAGGTGTCGGGGCGCCCACAGGTCTCGGTGGCGGTGCCGGTGCTGCGCGCCGGGCAGGCCATCGGCCGCCTCGAGGCGGTGCTCGGCCTGAGCACCCTGCAGGCGCTGCTGCAGCGGCGCGAGCTGCCGCCGCCCTGGAACGCCTCGCTGATCGACCGCCGCGGCATCGTCGCCGTGCGCCTGCGCGACGGCGAGGGCGTGGCCGGCAGGCCGGCGCGGCCTGGCCTGCTGGAGCTGATCCGCCGCCCGCAGCCCGAAGGCACGGCCGAGGGTCGCACCGTCGACGGCACGCCCGTGCTGGGGGCCTTCAAGCGCTCGTCGCGGTACGGCTGGACAGCGATCGCCGGCATCCCGGTCGGCGACCTGAACGCGGCGCTGCGCCGCTCGCTGGGCATCACCGGCGCGATCGCCGCCGCCATGCTCGCGTTCGGCCTGATGCTGGCGCGCGTGATGGGCCGGCGCATCGCCGCGCCGATCCAGGCCCTGGTGCAGCCTGCGCTGGCGATCGGCCGCGGCGAGGCCGCGGATGTCGCCGCGGTCGCCGACTCCTCCCTGCACGAGGCGCGCGAGCTGGGGCGCGCGCTGCAGCAGGCGCAGGCCCTGCTGGGCAAGCGTGAACGCGCGCGCGAGCACGCCGTGGCGACGATGCGCGACTCGCAGACGCGGCTGTCGATCGCCCTCGAGGTGGCGCAGATCGGCGACTGGTCGGTCGACCTCGCCACGCAGCGCGTGCAGCACTCGATGCAGCACGACCGCTGCTTCGGCCACGAGTCGCCGATCGCCGACTGGAGCGTGGCGGCCTTCCTCGCCTGCCTGCACCCCGAGGACCGCCCGCGCATCGAAGCCAGCGTGCAAGGCATGCTGAAGCGTCGCGATCCCTGGCACGAGGAGTTCCGCGTCGTCTGGCCGGACGGCAGCGTGCACTGGCTGAGCTCGCGCTGCACGCACCTGGGCACCGCGCCGGGCCTGGTGGTCGGCGCGGTGGTCGACATCACCGCGCGCCGCCAGGCCGAGGAGCTGCGCCTGCACAGCGTGCGCCTGCAGGCCGAGAACCGCCAGATGCAGGAGGCCAGCCGCCTGAAGAGCGAGTTCCTCGCCAACATGTCGCACGAGCTGCGCACGCCGCTGAATGCGGTGATCGGCTTCGCCGACATCCTGCGCCAGTACGGGCCCTCGGTGGCCGAGGACAAGCGCACCGAGTACCTGAACCACATCGCCGCCAGCGGGCGCCATCTGCTGCTGCTCATCAACGACGTGCTCGACCTCTCCAAGGTCGAGTCGGGCAAGCTCGAGCTCGTGCCCGAGCCGCTGCGGCTGGACGAGGTCGTCGCCGAGGTGGTCGGCGTGCTGCACGGCGAGGCCGAGCGCAAGGGCCTGGCGCTGTCCACGCGGCTCGACCCCGCGCTCGGCGAGTTGGTGCTGGATGCCATGCGCCTGAAGCAGATGCTCTACAACCTGCTGAGCAATGCCATCAAGTTCACGCCGCCGGGTGGCCGCGTCGAGCTGCGCGCCACGGCGCAGGGCGAGGAGGCGCTGCGCATCGAGGTCGAGGACAGCGGCATCGGCATCGCCGAGCACGACCTGCCCAAGCTCTTCCAGCAGTTCCAGCAGGTGCACGGCGGCACCGCCCGGCCCTACGGCGGCACGGGCCTCGGGCTGGCGCTGACGCGCCGCCTGGCCGAGCTGCACGGCGGCAGCGTCGGCGTGCGCAGCACGCCGGGCGTGGGCAGCGTGTTCCACCTGCTGCTGCCGCGGCGGGTCGAGGCCACCCCGGCGGCAGCACGGGCGCACCCGCTGGAGCCGCCGCCCGGCACGGCGGCGTGAGGCGAGCCAGAATCGACCATTGCCCGTCGGAGAAGCCCCATGTCGTCGAGCCCGCCGGCCGCCCCGGCCGCCCCCCACGAGCCCGCCCAGCCGATCCAGCCCGCGCTGCCCGCCTCGGCGCGCATCCGCCAGCGCCTGCAGGCCGCGCGCTGCCGTCATCACGCCAACGACAACATCGCCGCCTTCGTGCACGAGGGCGAGCTCGAGGAGCTCAAGGCCGAGGTGCAGGCCAAGGCGCAGGAGCTGCTGCACGCCCTCGTCATCGACACCGAGGGCGACCACAATACGCACGGCACCGCCGAGCGCCTGGCGCGCATGTACATCGACGAGGTCTTCCGCGGCCGCTACCAGCCCATGCCCGCGGTGACCGAGTTCCCGAACGCCGAGCGCCTCAACGAGCTGATGATCGTCGGCCCGATCACCGTGCGCAGCGCCTGCTCGCACCACCTCTGCCCGATCATGGGCCGCGTCTGGGTCGGCCTGCTGCCCAACGAGCACTCCAACCTGATCGGCCTGTCCAAGTACGCGCGCATCTGCGACTGGGTGATGAGCCGGCCGCAGATCCAGGAGGAGGCGGTGATGATGCTGGCCAACGAGCTGCAGCAGCGCGTGCGCCCCGACGGCCTGGCCATCGTCATGGAGGCCGACCACTTCTGCATGCACTGGCGCGGCGTCAAGGACGACGAGACGGCGATGGTCAACAGCGTCATGCGCGGCGCCTTCCTGAAGGACGCCAACCTGCGCCGCGAGTTCCTCTCGCTGCTTTCGCGCAAGGGCAGGGCCTAGGCCGGCGCCCGCGACAAGGAGACCGATCATGCTCGTCCGACTGATGTACGCCAGCCGTCCGGCGCCCGCGCTGGACGCCGAGGAGCTTGCCGCCATCCTGCGCGGCAGCCGCGAGAACAACCCGCAGCACGGCATCACCGGCGTGCTGTGCGTGGGCGACGGCGTCTTCGTGCAGGTGCTCGAAGGCAGCCGCAGCGCCGTCAACCGGCTCTACCAGCTCATCGCCGCCGACGCGCGGCACAAGCAGCTCGAGCTGCTGAGCTACGAGGAGATCCGCGAGCGCCGCTACGCCGCCTGGGCGATGGGGCAGATGGACATCGCCGCGCTCAACCCGGCGCTGCTGCTGAAATACTCGCTCACCGCGCACCTCGACCCCTTCAGCGTCTCGGGCGCGGCCACCGCCGCGCTGCTGGACGAACTGATGGCCACCGCGTCCATCGTGCGCTGCCCCTGAGGGGTCTTGTGCATGGCTGCACCCTCACCCTGCCCTCTCCCACGGGGTGGGAGAGGGTTCTGCTGACTCCCTCTCCCGCCCCGTGGGAGAGGGTTCTGCTCACGCCCTCTCCCGCTGCGCGGGAGAGGGTTGGGGTGAGGGTCTCCCCCCGCCTCTACTTCGTCCCGAACATCCGGTCGCCCGCGTCGCCCAGGCCCGGCACGATGTAGCCGTGGTCGTTGAGCTGGCGGTCGATGGCGCAGGTGTAGACCGGCACGTCGGGGTGGCGCGCGTGAAAGCGCGCAAGGCCCTCGGGTGCGGCGAGCAGGCTGACGAAGCGGATCGAGCGCGGGCGCGTCTCCTTCAGCCGGTCCACCGCCGCCACCGCCGAGTTGCCGGTGGCCAGCATCGGGTCGAGCACGACTGCGTCGCGCTCGTGCATCTCCTGCGGCATCTTGAAGTAGTACTCGACCGCGCCCAGCGTCTTCGGGTCGCGGTACAGGCCGACGTGGCCGACGCGCGCGCCCGGCACCACTTCGAGCATGCCGTCGAGAAAGCCGCTGCCGGCGCGCATGATGACGACGAAGACCGTCTTCTTGCCGTCGATCACCGGCGAGCGCATGGCTTCCAGCGGCGTCTCGATGTCGATCAGCTGCGTGGGCATGTCGCGCGTGACCTCGTAGGCCAGCAGCATGCTGATCTCGTTCAGGAGCCGGCGAAAGCTGCTCGTGCTGCGGTCCTTCTGCCGCATCAGCGTCAGCTTGTGCTGCACCAGCGGGTGCGTGATCAGGTGCACCTGGTTCGTCATGCGGCCTCCTTTGCCTTCCGGTCACGCGCTTCGTGTGCGTCATGCCACGCGGCGACGAAGCCGCGCGTGAGTTCGGCGGCCGGCGCCTCGCGGCAGTGGGCCGCGTACTGCCCGGCCCACAGCGAGCTGAAGTCGCTGCGCCCCTGCGCCTGCGCGGCTTCGCGCAGCGGCGCCAGCGCCGCCGGGGCGAAGGGGAAGGCCGGCGCGTCCTCGCAGATCGGCCCGCACTCGCGCATCAGGCGGTTGACGATCGAGCGCGCGGGCCGGCCGCTGAAGAGGTTGGTGATGGCCGTGTGGCGCGCCGCCTCGGTGCCCAGCAGCGCGCGGTGCAGCGGCGCGGTCGTCGCCTCGGGCGTCTTCAGGTAGGCGGTGCCGATCTGCACGCCGGCCGCGCCCAGGGCGCGCGCGGCGGCGATCGTCGCCGCGTCGCCGATGCCGCCGGCCGCCACCACCGGCAGCGCCACCGCCTGCACCACCTGCGGCAGCAGGGCGAACAGGCCGGGCTGGCGCGTGAGGTCGTCGTCGAGGAAGTGGCCGCGGTGGCCGCCCGCTTCCAGGCCCTGCGCGATGACCACGTCGGCGCCCTGCTGCTGCAGCCAGCGCGCCTCGTCCGCCGTCGTCGCCGAGGCCATGACGAGCGCGCCCCAGCGCTTGACGCGCGCCAGCAGCGCCGGCTCGGGCAGGCCGAAGTGAAAGCTCACCACCGGCGGCGCGAGCGGCTCGACGAGGTCGGCGAGCTCGGCGCTGAAAGGCGCGCGCTGCGCCCCCGCGGGCGCGGCGGCCGCATCCAGCCCGTACTCGGCGTAGTAGGGCGCAAGACGCCTGCGCCAGCGCTGCTCGCGCGCGGCGTCGGCCGCGGGCGCGCGGTGGCAGAAGAAGTTGACGGCAAAGGGCCGCGACGTGCGCGCGCGCAGCGCCTGGACCTCCGCGCGCAGGCCCTCGGGCGAGAGCATCGCCGTCGGGATCGCGCCCAGGCCGCCGGCCTCGCACACCGCCGCCGCCAGCGCGTGCCCCTGCGCGCCGGCCATCGGCGCCTGGATCACCGGCGCCGCAAGGCCAAGCCTTGCCGCCAGGTCGATCGCCACTGTCATCGTCGTCCTCCTCGTGGATCCGGGATCTCAGAAAAGCGTGCCGTCGCTGTCGATGCGCCGCGGCGGCGCGCCGGCTCGCCGCTCGGCTGCAAGCTCGCGCCCGCAGGCCCAGGTGCCGCCTTCGAGCACGCAGGCCAGCGGCAGCCGCGCTTCGTCCAGCCCGAGTTCGGCGCGCACCTGCGCGGCCAGTTCGTCGAGCAGCGTCACGGTGAGCGCGCGCCACTCGACGATGAATTCGTCGCCGGGTTTCCACAGGCGCTCGAAGGCCGCCGCGCTGCGCGGCACCAGCACCCCGGTGTCGATCAGCAGGCCGCCGTTGCGGTACTCGGGCAGGCCGGTCAGCGCTTCCTGCCCGGCCACGGCGATGCCGGCCCCCTGCAGCGGCTCCAGCAGCGAGTAGGCCAGCCACTGCGTGAGCTTGTGAAACGGCACCCAGCCGCGCGTCACCGGGTCGTCGCCGCCGCGGCCGTCGTCGCCGCCGGCAAAGCGGTGCGGCCAGACGTCGCCGGCCGGAACGCCCATCACCACCGAGCCGCTCTGCCAGATCGGCGCGAGCAGCCGCAGCAGCTCGCGCAGCAGCTCGGCCGCGGCCAGCGGCGGGCGCGGGCCGCCCTGGCCGAGCCGGTCCAGCAGCAGCGCGGGCCGTGCCGGCAGGCCGGTGGCCTCGGCCTCCTGCTGCAGCGTGCGGCCCAGGCGCTGCAGCAGCGCGGCGCGCCCCTCCAGCCCGAGCAGCGGGTTGGCGGGCCCGACCTGGAACACGCTGCGCAGCACCGCGGCGTCGAGCTGCACCAGCGCCGCGGCGTCGACGCGGCAGGGCTGCTCGGCGTGGGCCGAGAAGACGCCGGCCATGAAGGCGTGCAGGCTGGCCACCGCAAGGCCCTCGGAGCGCGCCAGGCGCGGGCCGCGCACCGCGGCGGTGGATGCGCCGGGTGCGGCCGGGGTCGCGTTCGCCACCGACGCGCGCGCCGGGCCGGCCGGGTCGGCGGTGTGCGGCGCGGCCCGGGCCCCGGCCGCGGCGTCCAGCGCCGCCAGCTGGTCGTCGCGGCTGGCGCGCGCCGCGGGCAAGGCCGTCGGCGGCAGCGCGGCGGCGGCCTCGTCGTAGCTCCAGCCGGCCCCGGCGCCGGCGTCGAGCAGCACGCTCAGCACCGTCAGGTCGACGCAGGCGCGCGCGCGCTCCTGCGGCGGCAGCGGCGCAAGGGCGGCGTCGAGCAAGGCCTTGCGGTCGACGCCGCCGGCCTCGAAGTGCCGCCAGCGGCTGTGGATGGGGATCACCAGATCGGGATGGCGCCGCCGCATCGTCGCCGCCACGCGCGCGGCGGCCTCGGGCAGGCGGCTGCGGTCGAGCCGGAACCAGCCCGAGCGCTCGTCGGCCACCGCGGCGGTGATCGCCGCGCAGCGCGCCCGGATGACGCGCGCATCGCGCAGCAGCGCGAGCAGCTCGCGCGGCGCGCAGCCTGCGTCGGCCCCTGCCTTGGCTTCACTCAAGGCTGCGCCCCTTCACGGCGGCCAGGCGCTGCTCGTCGGGCACGCGGCCGTCGGTGAAGTAGCCCGCGGCGATCTTGGCCTCGATCTCGACGCGCGCGTCGGCGGGGACGAGTTCGTCGGGGATCTTCACGCGCTCGCCGACCTCGATGCCGCTGCCGGTGATGGCGTCGAACTTGTCGTTGCTCATGCTCACCAGGCGGTGGATGCGGCGGATGCCCAGCCAGTGCAGCACGTCGGGCATCAGCTCCTGGAAGCGCATGTCCTGCACGCCGGCCACGCACTCGGTGCGCAGGAAGTACTTGTCGGCCGAGTCGCCGCCCCGCTGGCGCTTGCGCGCGTTGTAGACGAGGAACTTGGTCACCTCGCCGAGTGCCCGGCCCTCCTTGCGGCTGTAGGCGATCAGGCCCACGCCGCCCTGCTGCGCGCCGCGCACGCATTCCTCGATGGCGTGCGTCAGGTAGGGCCGGCAGGTGCAGATGTCGCTGCCGAAGACGTCCGAGCCGTTGCACTCGTCGTGCACGCGCGCGGTCAGCGTCACCGCCGGGTCGGCCAGCGCGCGCACGTCGCCGAAGACGTAGAGCGTCTGCCCGCCGATCGGCGGCAGGAAGACCTCGAGGTCGCTGCGCGTCACCAGCTCCGGGTACATGCCGCCGGTCTCCTCGAACAGCGAGCGGCGCAGCTCGACTTCGGAGACGCCGAAGCGCTCGGCCACGCCGGGCAGCCACCACACCGGCTCGATGGCGATCTTGGTCACCGCGGCACTCGCGTCCTCGAGCAGCACGCGGCCATCCACCGCCAGCCGCTGGAAGGCCAGCGCCTGGCGGATCTCGGGCAGGTGGATGTGCGCCTTGGTGACGGCGATGGTCGGGCGGATGTCGAAGCCCGCGGCGAGTTCCTGCGCAAAGACCTGCTGCACCGCCGCGCCGAAGGGATCCAGCGAGACGATGCGCCGCGCCTGGCCCCATGAGGGATGGGGGCCGATGGCGTCGGTCGGCGCGGTGTCGGTGAGGTCGGCGCGATGCCCGCGCGTCAGCCGCCCGGCGGCCACCGCCAGCGCCCGGTAGACGCCGTAGCTGCCGCTGTGCGTGCCGATGACGTTGCGCTGCGCGCGGTTGCCGGTGGTGCCGACGATGGGGCCGCGTCGGCGCGCGTCGGCCTCGCCCCAGCGGATCGTCGGCGCACCGGCGGGCCCCTGGCCGGGGTGCGAGGTGAGCCGGATGTGAGTGGCCGAGGCGGCGGCTTCGGGCGTCGTGGCGGGCGTCGTGGCAGGCGTCGTGTCGGGCATGGCGACGGGCGCGGCGGGAGCCGCGAGGGCGGCAGCGGAGCCGCAGCATACCGCCCTGCCCGGGCCGCGCCGCAGGAGCCGCCCGTGCGAGGCGGCCCCGGCGGTGCTGCGCGTCAGCGCCGTCCCTGGCCCATCATGCGCAGGATGTCGTCCAGCGGATTGCCGTTGCCGTCGGCATCGAGCATCGAGGCCAGCCCGCCCAGGCTGCCCAGGCCGCCCGCCGCCGCGCCACCGCCACCGCCCAGCAGACTGCCCAGCAGGCCACCCAGGCCGCCGGAGGCCGGGGCCGGAGCGGCATCGGCATCGGAAGCACGGCCGGCGCCCGCATGCTGCTTGGCGAACCAGCCCGCGGCGAGCATCGCCAGCATCGGCAGCATCTTCTTCAGCAGCGCCGAGTCCAGCCCCGTCTGCGCCGCGGCCTGGCCGGCCACCGCGCGGCTGACCTCCTTGCTGCCGAAGATCTGCCCGAGCACGTCGTTGCCCGGCTCCAGCGGGGTCGGCTGCGGCGACAGCACCTGGTCGAGCAGGCCGCCGCCGCCGAGCTGGGCGAGCAGGCCGCCCAGGCCCGCGGCGCCGCCCGCACCCGCGCCCGCCTGCGCCTGCGCCTGCTTGTGCAGGCCGCCGAGGATGGCCGGCAGCAGGGCCGCGGCGCCGCTGGCCACCTGCTGCTCGCTCAGGCCGAGCTCGCGGGCCATGGCGGGCGTGCCGCCCATCTGGGCGAGCAGATCGCTGATCTGCATGATCGCCTCCGCCTCAGTGCAGCAGCTCGGCGGGCACGTTGCCGCCGTTGGCGGCAAGCTGCGCCAGCACGTTCTTGTGCAGCCACATGTTCATCTGCGCCGAGTCGCCCATCAGCTCGTCGGGGCAGCGCAGCTCCTTGGCCAGCTCCTTGCGCGCGGCCAGGCTGCTGTCGAGGTCCAGCAGCTTGAGCAGGTCGACGATCGAGGTGCGCCAGTTCAGCTTCTGCGCGTTGGCCGCGGCCTTCTGCTCGAGCTGCGCGACGACGTCGACGACGGCGATCGGCGCCGGGCCGGAGGCCACCGGTGCTGCGGCAGCCGCTTCGCTCGGCGCCGCCTGCGCCGCGGGCGTGGCCGCCGCCGCGTTGCCGAAGCCGAGCTTTTCCAGGATGTTGCTGAAGAGACCCATGATCTTGTCCTCCGGTGAGCGTGGTGTGGATGAAGGCCGCGAACGGCAAGGGCCATCCTAGGCCGCTTGCGCTGCCGCCGCGCTCCGATCGCACCCGAATCGGCGCTCGGGGGATCCCCGAGACGCGCAGTCCTGGCGCAGCCCGGGCCCGGGGGCTGCTCAGATCGCCAGGTCGTAGTCGACCAGCAGCGGCGCGTGGTCGCTGAAGCGCTGGTCCTTGTAGATGCTGGCGGCGCGCGCCTTCGCGGCGAGGCCGGGCGTGGCGAGCTGGTAGTCCAGCCGCCAGCCGACGTTCTTGGCCCAGGCCTGGCCGCGGTTGCTCCACCACGTGTAGCAGGCATCGGTGGCGTCGGGGTGCAGGCGGCGGTAGACGTCGACGAGGCCGGTCTCGGCCAGCAGGCGGGTGAGCCAGGCGCGCTCCTCGGGCAGGAAGCCCGAGTTCTTCTGGTTGCTGCGCCAGTTCTTCAGGTCGGCCTGCGTGTGCGCGATGTTCAGGTCGCCGACGAGGATGAACTCGCGCGTGGCCGCCAGCGCCTTCAGGTGCGGCAGCACGAGGTCGAGGAAGCGGTACTTGGCCTCCTGCCGCTCGGGGCCCGAGGAGCCGCTCGGGAAGTAGCAGCTCACCAGGCTGAGCTTGCGCCGCGCGCTGTCGAAGCGGGCTTCGACATAACGCCCCTCGGCGTCGAACTCGGGCGCGCCAAGGCCCGTGATGACCGCGCCCGGCGCCTTGCGGGTGTAGAGGCCGACGCCCGAATAGCCCTTCTTTTCGGCGAAGTGGAAGTGGCCGTGCAGCCCGGCCAGGCGCTCGAAGCGCCCGTGCACGTCGCTGGCCTGCGCCTTCACTTCCTGCACCCCCATACAATCGGCGCCCGCCGCTTCGGCCCAGGCTTCGAGGCCCTTGTCGGTCGCCGACCGGATGCCGTTGAGGTTGAGCGTGACGAGCCGCAGTCCCACGAGGAACGACCTTTCATGACGGAGAGCGACGCCGATCCGCTGGCCCAGGAATTCGTCCGCTTCGCGGTCGAGGCCGGCGTGCTGCGCTTCGGCGCGTTCAGGACCAAAGCCGGGCGGCTGTCGCCCTACTTCTTCAACGCCGGCCTGTTCGACGACGGCGCCAAGCTGGGCGCGCTCGCTTCATTCTATGCACGGCGTCTGCTGGCCAGCGGCCTTGCCTTCGACATGCTGTTCGGCCCCGCCTACAAGGGCATCACGCTGGCCGCGGCGCTGGCGGTGGAACTGGCGCGGCAGGGCCACAACGTGCCCTTCGCCTACAACCGCAAGGAGGCCAAGGACCACGGCGAGGGCGGCGTGCTCGTCGGCGCGCCGCTGCGCGGGCGCGTGCTCATCGTCGACGACGTGATCTCCGCCGGCACCTCGGTGCGCGAGTCGATCGAGCTCATCCGCGCCGCGGGGGCCACGCCCTGCGGCGGGGCGCTGGCGCTGGACCGGCAGGAGAAGGCCGTCGAGGACGGCCGCGACGCCGATCACTCGGCGGTGCAGTACGTCACGCGCCAATGGGGGCTGTCGGTGTGCGCCGTTGCGACGCTGTCGGACTTGCTGCAGTATCTGGCGCCCAAGCCCTCGCTGCAGGCCCATGCTGTCGCGGTGCAGGCCTACCGCGACCGCTACGGGGTCTGAACGGAGTCTGAATGCGCGATGGCCGCACGTCCCACCGCCGAACCGGGCCCGTGATCGTCGCCAGGGCGCCGGGGCGCTCCACGGTCGCCGCCACGGCGCTGCTGGGTGCGGCGGCGCTGCTGGGCGCACCGCCCGCGGCGGCGCAGGCGCGCGAAGCGGCCACCGGCACGATCTACACCTGCATCGACGACCAGGGCCGGCGCATCACCTCCGACCGGCCGATTCCCGCCTGCTCGGCCAAGGAGCAGCACATCCTGAACAAGGACGGCTCGCTGCGCGCGGTGCATCCGCCCACGCTCACCGCCGACGAGCGCGCCGAGCGCGCGGCGCGCGAGCGCCGGGAGAGCGCGGAGCGCATGGCACGCATCGAGGCGATGCGCCGCGACAAGAACCTGCTCGTGCGCTTTCCCGACGAGGCCGCGCACCGCAAGGCGCGCGAGGCGGCGCTGGACACCGTGCGCCTGGCGATCAAGGCCACCGAGGATCGCCTGAAGGAGCTGCAGGCCGAGCGCCGCCCGCTGGAGAGCGAGGCCGAGTTCTTCGCCGGCAAGCGCCTGCCGCCCAAGCTCAAGAGCGCGTTCGACGCCAACGACGCCGCGGTCGAGGCGCAGAAGGAAGCGGCGAGCAACCAGCAGGCCGAGCTCGCGCGCGTCAACCGCCTCTACGACGTCGAGCTCGAGCGCCTGCGCCGCCTGTGGGCCGGCGCGCCGCCGGGCTCGATGGGGCCGCTGCCCTCGGCGGCGACCGACAAGAGCGCCGCCGCCGGGCGCTGACCCGCGGGCGGGCCCGGCGCGACCCGGCCCGGCGCCGCCCCTCAGCCGAGCTTGCGCCGCAGCAGCTCGCTGGCCTGCGCCGGGTTGGCCTTGCCCTGGCTGGCCTTCATCACCTGGCCGACGAGCGCGTTGAAGGCCTTGTCCTTGCCGGCGCGGAATTCCTGCACCGACTTGTCGTTGCCGGCGATCACCGCGTCGACGATGGCTTCCAGCGCGCCCGCGTCGCTCATCTGCCGCAGGCCCTTGGCGGCGATGAGCGCGTCGACCTCGGCGCCCGCGTCGCTCCAGAGCGCCTCGAAGACCTGGCGCGCCCCGGCGTTGGAGATCGTGCCGTCGACGACGCGTGCGATCAGCGCGGCCAGGCGCGCGGGCGCCAGCGGCACGGCGTCGATGTCGCGCCCTTCGGCGTTGAGGCGCTTGGAAACCTCGCCCATCAGCCAGTTGGCGGCGAGCTTGGCCGGCGCCCCGGCGTCGCGCACCGCCTCGTAGTAGCGGGCGAAGGGCAGGCTCTGCGTCATCATCGCCGCGTCGTAGGCGGGCAGGCCGTCCTCGCGCTGCAGGCGCTCGGCCATCACCGCGGGCAGCTCGGGCATCTCGCGCCTCACGCGCTCGATCCACTCGGGTGCGATCACCAGCGGCGGCAGGTCGGGGTCGGGGAAGTAGCGGTAGTCGTGCGCGTCCTCCTTGCTGCGCATCGCCCGCGTCTCCCCGCGCTCGGGGTCAAACAGCACCGTGGCCTGGACGAAGGGGCGGCCGTCCTCCTGCTGCTCGATCTGCCAATGCAGCTCGGCCTCGATCGCCTGCTGCAGGAAGCGAAAGCTGTTGAGGTTCTTGATCTCGCGCCGCGTGCCCAGCGCCGCGCCGGGCCGGCGCACCGAGACGTTGGCGTCGCAGCGAAAGCTGCCCTCCTGCATGTTGCCGTCGCAGATGCCCAGCCACACGACCAGCGCGTGCAGCGTGCGCGCGTAGGCCACCGCCTCGGCGCTGCTGCGCAGGTCGGGCTCGGAGACGATCTCCAGCAGCGGCGTGCCGGCGCGGTTGAGGTCGATGCCGCTGTCGCCGCCGAAGTCCTCGTGCAGGCTCTTGCCAGCGTCCTCCTCGAGGTGCGCGCGCGTCAGCCGCACGGTCTTGCGCTCCTCGCCGAGCAGGAAGCCGATCTCGCCGCCCTGCACCACCGGCTGCTCGAACTGGCTGATCTGGTAGCCCTTGGGCAGGTCGGGGTAGAAGTAGTTCTTGCGCGCGAAGATCGACTGCGTGGCGACCTTCGCGCCGACCGCCAGGCCGAAGCGGATCGCGCGCTCGACCGCGCCGCGGTTCATCACCGGCAGCGTGCCGGGCAGCGCGAGGTCGACCGCGCAGGCCTGCGTGTTGGGCGCCGCGCCGAAGGCGGTGCTGGCGCCGCTGAAGATCTTGCTCGCGGTGCAGAGCTGGGCGTGCGTCTCGAGGCCGATCACCACCTCGTAGCCGCGCACCAGGGCGGGCGTGCTCGTTGCGCTCATCGTGGTCCTGCCTCAGTAGCCCGCGGGGGCGCGCGCGTGCCAGTCGGTGGCCTGCTGCAGCGCGTGCGCGGCGTGCAGCAGCGCGCCTTCGCGGAAGTAGTTGCCGATGAGCTGCAGGCCCACCGGCAGCTCGGCCTGCCCCGGCGCGCGGCGCGCGAAGCCCGCCGGCACCGACATCGCCGGCAGCCCGGCAAGGCTTGCCGGCAGCGTGAAGATGTCGGCGAGGTAGGCCTGCACCGGATCGTCGCCCTGCTCGCCCAGGCGGCCGGCGACGGCCGGGGCCACCGGGCCGGCGATCAGCTCGCAGGCGCCGAAGCAGGCCTGGAAGTCGTCGGCGACCATGCGCCGCAGCTTCTGCGCCTGCAGGTAGTAGGCGTCGTAGTAGCCGTGCGAGAGCACGTAGGTGCCGATCATGATGCGGCGCTTGACCTCCGCGCCGAAGCCCTCGGCGCGGCTCTTGCGGTACATGTCCAGCAGGTCGCCGAACTGCGCCGCGCGGTGGCCGTAGCGCACGCCGTCGAAGCGGCTCAGGTTGGAGCTGGCCTCGGCCGGCGTGAGCACGTAGTAGACCGGGATCGAGAGCTCGGTGCGCGGCAGGCTCACGTCGACGAGCACGGCGCCGAGCTTCTCGAGCTCGGAAAGCGCCGCGCGCACCGGCGCCTGCACCTCGTCGGCCAGTTGCGCCGGGAAGAACTCGCGCGGCAGGCCGACGCGCAGGCCCGCCAGCGGGCGCGCCGCGCTGGCGCCTTCGCGGCGCTGGCGCATCGCCGCGACGTAGTCCTGCGGCGGCTGCTCGACGCTGGTCGCGTCGCGCGGGTCGAAGCCGCTCATCGCCGACAGCAGCAGCGCGCAGTCCTCGGCCGAACGCGCGATCGCCCCGGCCTGGTCGAAGCTGGAGGCGTAGGCGATGATGCCGTGGCGGCTGCACACGCCGTAGGTCGGCTTGATGCCGGTGGTGCCGCAGAAGCTCGAGGGCTGGCGGATCGAGCCGCCGGTGTCGGTGCCGGTGGCCGCCGGCAGCAGCCGGGCCGCCACCGCCGCGGCGCTGCCGCCCGAGGAGCCGCCGGGAACGCGCTCCCGGTCCCAGGGGTTTCGCACCGCGCCGTAGAAGGAGCTCTCGTTGGTCGAGCCCATCGCGAACTCGTCGCAGTTGAGCTTGCCCAGGCTCACGCAGCCGGCGCCCCCCGCGCCGCTGCCCAGGCGAGCGACGACGGTGGCGTCGAAGGGGCTCAGGTAGCCCTGCAGCATCTTCGAGCCCGCACTCGTGGGCCACTCGCGCGTCACGAAGACGTCCTTGTGCGCGATCGGCACGCCCAGCAGCGGCGCCGCGTCGCCCTGCGCCCGCCGCGCATCGGCCTCGCGCGCCTGCACCAGCGTGGCCTCCTCGTCGCGCGCGACGAAGGCGTTCAGCCCGGCGTGCGCGTCGATGCGCGCCAGCAGCGCCTGCGCCAGCTCGACCGCCGAGACCTCGCGCGCGCGCAGCCTGGCCGCCAGGGCCGCCACGCCCAGCGCGTGCAAGGCCTGCGGCGCGCCCGAACCCGCGTCGCCGCTCATTCGATCACCTTGGGCACGAGGAAGAGCCCGTCCTGCACGGCCGGTGCGTTGCGCTGGTTGGCCGCGCGCTCGTCGTGTTCGCTGACCACGTCCTCGCGCAGCCGCAGCGGCACCGGGTGCAGCGCCGCCAGCGGGGTGTAGAGCGGCTCGACGCCGGTGGTGTCGACCGCGCGCATGCGCTCGACGATGCCGAAGAAGCCGTTGAGCTGCTGCAGCATCGTCGCGGCCTCGTCGGCCGAGAGTTCCAGACGCGCCAGCTGCGCGATGCGGCCGACGTCCTGCGGGGTGAGTGCCATGGGACGGTGAGGGAGTGAAACCAGAGCCCGCCCGCCAGCGCCTTGTTGCAGGCCCGCGCGGGGCGGATCCGAAGGGGGGATGCAGTATTATCGCCGGCTACCTGAACGCTCTTCGAGCCCCGAGTTCGTCTTGCCGCGGCCGACCCCGGGTCGGCCCCGGACGGCGCCCAGGCGATGGGTCGCCCCGATCCCGCTCGTGTCCCGTGGGCCCCGACCCCGCCTCCCATGTTCGCCTCCCTGCGCCGCTACTTCTCCACCGACCTCGCGATCGACCTCGGCACCGCCAACACGCTGATCTACGTGCGCGGCAAGGGCGTGGTGCTCGACGAGCCCTCGGTGGTGGCGATCCGCCACGAGGGCGGCCCCAGCGGCAAGAAGACCATCCAGGCCGTCGGCGGCGAGGCCAAGGCGATGCTCGGCAAGGTGCCGGGCAACATCGAGGCCATCCGCCCGATGAAGGACGGCGTGATCGCCGACTTCACCGTCACCGAGCAGATGCTCAAGCAGTTCATCAAGATGGTGCACCCGCGCTCGCTGCTGCGGCCGAGCCCGCGCATCATCATCTGCGTGCCCTGCGGCAGCACGCAGGTCGAGCGCCGCGCGATCCGCGAATCGGCGCTTGGCGCGGGCGCCTCCGACGTCTACCTGATCGAGGAGCCGATGGCCGCGGCGATCGGCGCCGGGCTGCCGGTGGCCGAGGCCTCGGGCTCGATGGTCGTGGACATCGGCGGCGGCACGACCGAGGTCGGCGTCATCAGCCTGGGCGGCATGGTCTACAAGGGCAGCATCCGCGTCGGCGGCGACAAGTTCGACGAGTCGATCATCAACTACATCCGCCGCAACTACGGCATGCTGATCGGCGAGCCCACCGCCGAGGCCATCAAGAAGAACATCGGCTCGGCCTTCCCCGGCTCCGAGGTCAAGGAGATGGAGGTCAAGGGCCGCAACCTCTCCGAGGGCGTGCCGCGCTCGTTCACGATCTCGTCCAACGAGATCCTGGAGGCGCTCACCGACCCGCTCAACCAGATGGTCAGCGCGGTGAAGAACGCGCTCGAGCAGACGCCGCCCGAGCTCGGCGCCGACATCGCCGAGCGCGGGATGATGCTGACCGGCGGCGGCGCGCTGCTGCGCGACCTCGACCGCCTGCTGGCCGAGGAGACCGGGCTGCCGGTGCTCGTCGCCGAGGATCCGCTGACCTGCGTGGTGCGCGGCTGCGGCATGGCGCTCGAGCGCATGGACCGCCTGGGTTCGATCTTCACCTCCGAATGAACGGAGCCTGAGCGGGAGCGCCGCGCATGCCGCTGGGCACGCTGGACCGCACGCCGCCGCCGATCTTCCGTCAGGGCCCGTCGGCGCTCACCAAGCTCGTCTTCTTCGCCGCGCTGGCGCTGTTCCTGATGGTCGCCGACGGTCGCCTGCGGCTGATCGCGCCGCTGCGCTCGGGACTGGCGGTGGCGCTGCTGCCGGTGCAGCGCGCGCTGGCGGCGCCGGTGGCGCTGGCGGCTTCCGCGCGCGACTACCTCGGCGGCCTGGAGGCCGCGCTGGGCAGCGCCGAAGACGCGCGCAAGCGCCTGGCCGCGCAGTCCGGGCAGCTCGCCCGCACCGAGCGCCTGGCCCAGGAGAACGAGCGCCTGCGCGCGCTGCTGGCACTGCGCCCGGAGATCGTCGCGCGCACGCAGGCCGCGGAGATCCTCTACGAGGCCGCGGACCCGTTCTCGCGCAAGGTGATCGTCGACCGCGGCGCCACGCACGAGGTCGCCGCCGGCTCCCCGGTGATCGACGAGGCCGGCGTGCTCGGGCAGGTGACGCGGCTCTACCCGCTCACCGCCGAAGTCACGCTCTCGATCGACAAGGACGGCGCCATTCCCGTCCTCAACACCCGCACGCAGCAACGCAGCGTGGCCTTCGGCGGCCTGCAGCTGCCCGGCGGCGGCGGTGCGCTCGAACTGCGCTTCCTGCCGGCCAACGCCGACGTGCAGGTGGGCGACGCGCTCGTCACCTCGGGGCTGGACGGCGTCTACCCGCCGGGCCTGCCGGTGGCGCGCGTGGCCGCGGTGCAGCGGCGCTCGGAAGTGGGCTTCGCGCGCATCCTGCTCGAGCCGGCGGCGCGCGTCGAAGGCGTGCGCCACGTGCTCATCGTGCAGCCGCTGGCGCAGCAGATGCCGGCGCGGCCGCCGGAGGCGGGCGGCGCCGCCGAGGGCAGCATCGGCAGCATCGTCGGCGCGCGCGGCGCCAGCGCCGCCGCGGCCGCGCGCGCAGGCAGCGCGACGAAGGGGCCCGGGCGATGATCCTGCCGCGCGCCGCCGACCAGCTGCTGCTGCCGGCCAACCCGCTCTTCATCGGTGCCAGCCTGCTTGCGGCACTGGCGCTGAACCTGCTGCCGATGGGCCGCCACCCGGCGCAGCCCGACATGCTGGCGCTGGTGCTGGTGTTCTGGAACGTGCACCAGCCGCGGCGCGTGGGCGTGGGCCTGGCCTTCCTGTTCGGGCTGCTGATGGACGTGCACGAGGGCGCGCTGCTGGGCCAGCATGCGCTGGCCTACACGCTGCTGAGCTACGGCGCGATCACCCTGCACCGCCGCCTCACCTGGTTCTCGCTGCCGGCGCAGGCGCTGCACATCCTGCCGCTCTTCCTCGCCGCGCACCTGGTCACGCTCGTCGTGCGCCTGCTGGCCGGCGGCATGTTCCCGGGCTGGTGGCTGCTCGCCGCGCCGGCGGCCGAGGCGCTGCTGTGGCCGCTGGTCGCGCTGCTGCTGTTGGCACCGCAGCGCCGCCCGCCCGATCCGGACGAAAATCGGCCGCTCTGAGCGGGCCGCCAAGGACGCGATCGCCACGATCGGCCGGAGCGCGATGGCGCCTGCATGACCGAATGACCGAATGACCGAACTCAAGGATGTCGAGCGCGAACTCGGCCGCTTCCGCGGCCGGCTGCTGGCGGCGGCGGCCTTCGTGCTGCTGGGCTTTGCCCTGCTGGCGCTGCGCCTGGTGCATCTGCAGGTGCTGCGCCACGAGGAGCTGGCCACGCAGGCCGAGGCCAACCGCATCGCGGTGGTGCCGGTGGTGCCCAACCGCGGCCTCATCGTCGACCGTCACGGCATCGTGCTGGCGAGCAACTACTCGGCCTACACGCTGGAGGTCACGCCCGCGCGCGCCGGGCCGCTCGAGCCGCTGATCGACGCGCTGGCGCAGGTGGTCGAGATCAGCGCGCGCGACCGCAAGCGCTTTCGCCGCCTGCAGGAGGAGAGCAAGAGCTTCGAGTCGCTGCCCCTGCGCACCAAGCTCAGCGAGGAGGAAGTGGCACGCTTCACCGCGCAGCGCTTTCGCTTCCCCGGCGTCGAGATCAAGGCCCGGCTGTTCCGCAACTACCCGCTGGGCGAGGTCGGCAGCCACCTGCTGGGCTACATCGGGCGCATCAACCCGGCCGAGAAGAAGGCGATCGAGGACTGGCCCGACGAGGAGCAGTCCAACTACCGCGGCACCGAGTCGATCGGCAAGCTCGGCCTCGAGCAGGCCTACGAGCGCGATCTGCACGGCACGACCGGTTTTGCCGAGGTCGAGACGAGCGCCGGCGGGCGCCCGGTGCGCATGCTGCGCAGCCAGGACGCCACCCCCGGGCAGACGCTGAACCTGTCGATCGACATCCGGCTGCAGGCCCTGGTCGAGCAGATGTTCGGCGATCGGCGCGGCGCGCTGGTGGCGCTCGATCCGAGGAACGGCGAGGTGCTGGCCTTCGTCAGCAAGCCGACCTTCGACCCCAACCTCTTCGTCGACGGCATCGACGCCGAGAACTGGAAGGCGCTCAACGAATCGATCGACAAGCCGCTGCTCAACCGCGCGCTGCGCGGCACCTATCCGCCGGGCAGCACCTTCAAGCCCTTCATGGCGATGGCCGCGCTGATCAGCGGCAAGCGCGCGCCGGGCACGGTGATCCACGACGGCGGCAGCTTCAACTTCGGCGGCCACGTCTTCAGGAGCCACGGCGACGTGGGCCTGGGCGCGGTCGACATGACGCGCTCGATCGTCAAGTCGAGCAACGTCTACTACTACTCGCTGGCCAACGAGATGGGCGTGGACCTGATGCACGAGATGCTCGCGCCCTTCGGCTTCGGGCAGCTCACCGGCATCGACCTCGAGGGCGAGGTCACCGGCGTGCTGCCCTCCACCGCCTGGAAGCGCCGCACCTACCGAAAGCCCGAGCAGCAGCGCTGGTACGCCGGCGAGACGATCTCGCTGGGCATCGGGCAGGGCTACAACAACTTCACCATGCTGCAGCTGGCCAGCGCCACCGCCACCCTCGCCTCCGGCGGCAAGCGCTTCAAGCCGCACCTTGTCCGCGAGATCGAGGACCTGGCCACGCACGGGCGGCAGCCGCTGGCCGATACCGTCCTGCCGCCGCTGCCGCTGCGGCCCGAGCATGTGGCGCTGGTGCTGAACGCGATGTACGGCGTGACGCAGGAGGGCACCTCGACGCGCGTCTTCGCCGGCGCCCCCTACCGCAGCGGCGGCAAGACCGGCACCGCGCAGGCGGTGGGCATCCGCCAGAGCGAGCGCTACAACGCCGCCCGGCTCGAGGAGCACAAGCGCGACCACTCGCTCTACATCGCGCTGGCGCCGCTGGACGCGCCGACCGTCGCGCTGGCCGTGGTGGTCGAGAACGCCGGCTTCGGCGCGGCCGCGGCCGCGCCGATCGCCCGCCGCGTCTTCGACTACCTGCTGCTGGGCCAGGTGCCGAGCGACGAGGACATGGCGGCCACGCGCGCGGGCCGCTCGGTCGCGCCCACCGGCACGCCGCGCCGCGCCGAGGACTTCGCGCTGCCGGGCCTGCCGCCGCCGCCGACCGCGATCGAGGCCGCGGCGCCCGCCGCCGAGCGCACCGCGCTGCTGCGATGAGCGGGCTGCGCGGCGTCTACGAGCAGCCCTCGCCCTGGCAGCGGCTGCGCCCGGTGTTCAGTGGCTTCGACGGGCCGCTGGCGCTGGCGATGCTGCTGCTGGCGGCGCTGGGCCTCGTCACCATGTACTCGGCCGGCTTCGACCACGGCACGCGCTTCGTCGACCACGGGCGCAACATGCTGCTGGCGCTGGCGCTGCTGTTCGCGGTCGCCCAGGTGCCGCCGCAGAAGCTGCAGCGCCTGGCGCTGCCGCTGTACCTGCTGGGCATGCTGCTGCTGCTGGCCACGGCGATCCCCGGCCTGGGCATCACCAGGAAGGGCGCCACGCGCTGGCTGGACCTGGGCATCGTCATCCAGCCCAGCGAGATCCTGAAGATCGCCGCGCCGCTGGTGCTGGCCTGGTGGTTCCAGAAGCGCGAGGGCGCGCTGCGCACGCTGGACTTCCTCGTCGCCGCGACGCTGCTGGCCCTGCCGGTGGCGCTGGTGGCCAAGCAGCCCGACCTCGGCACCGCGCTGCTGATCCTCTTCGGCGGCCTCTACGTCATCTTCTTCGCCGGCCTGTCGTGGCGGCTGGTGCTGCCGGTGCTGCTGCTGGCGGCGCTGGCGATCACCGCGCTGGTGCTCGCCGGGCCGTCGATCTGCGCCGACGGGGTGCGCTGGCCGGTGCTGCGCGAATACCAGCAGCACCGCGTCTGCACCCTGCTCGATCCCACGCGCGACCCGCTGGGCCGCGGCTTTCACATCCTGCAGGGCATGATCGCCATCGGCTCGGGCGGCGTCACCGGCAAGGGCTTCATGAGCGGCACGCAGACGCACCTCGAGTTCATCCCCGAGCGCACCACCGACTTCATCTTCGCCGCCTTCTGCGAGGAGTTCGGCCTCGCCGGCGCCGCGCTGCTGATGCTCGGCTTCCTGTTCCTGATCGTCCGCGGCCTGATGATCGCCGCCGAGGCGCCGACCGTGTTCGCGCGGCTGCTGGCCGCGGCGACGACGATGAGCCTCTTCACCTACGCCTTCGTCAACATGGGCATGGTCAGCGGCATCCTGCCGGTGGTCGGCGTGCCGCTGCCCTTCATCAGCTACGGCGGCACGGCGATGGTGTCGCTGGGCCTGGCCATCGGCATCCTGATGTCGGTGGCACGCAGCCGGCGGCTGATGCCGAGCTGAGGGCCGAGTTGAGGGCCGAGTCGAGGGCGCGCCCCTTACAATCGGCGCAAACGTAAGGGGACCGCGATGATCGAGTCGACCATCACCGCCAAGGGGCAGACCACGGTACCGGCCGACATCCGGGCGCGGCTGGGCGCCGGGCCCGGCACCCGGCTGGTCTGGTCGGCGATGCCCGACGGGACGCTCATCGTGCGCGTGAAGAGCAAGTCCATTCTCGACATGTCCGGCCTGCTCGAGGCGCCCGAAGGCAGGCACGCATCGATCGAGGGCATGAACCCCTGGCGCTGATGCCGGCCCTCGACACGAACGTACTGGTGCGCTACGTCGTGCGCGACGACGGCGCCCAGCATGCCGCGGCGAAGCGGCTCATCGCCCGCTGCGTCGCCGAGGGCGCGCCGCTGTTCGTGCCGGTCACCGTCATGCTCGAGTTCGAGTGGGTGCTGCGCGCGAGCTACGGCTTTCGCAAGAGCGAGATCCTCGGCACGCTCTCGACGCTGCAGTCGGCGGCCGAACTGAGCTTCCAGTCCGAGCCGGCCCTGGAAGTCGCGCTGCAGCTCTGGCGGGAAAGCGCGGCCGACTTCGCCGACTGCCTGCACGTCGCCCTCGCCGCGCAGGCCGGCGAGCAGCCCTTGTGGACGTTCGACAAGGCCGCGTCCGCCATCGACGGCGCGCGGCGGCTCGCCAAAGTTTGAGGGGTTGAGGGCCAGCCGTGGGGGCGCCAGTGGGGGCGCCATCAGTTGGGGCGCCATCGACCCGTCGCGAGTAGACTGCGCGGCATGAACGCGCGCGTGGAGCAGCTCCTGACCGACGCCCTGGATCTCCCGGCGGACGAGCGCTCGGCCCTCGTGGCGGCGCTGCTCGACAGCCTGGAGGGGAGCCCTCCCGCTGCAACGTCGGACGCCTGGAAGGAAGAACTGCGGCAGCGCAAGCAGGCGCTGCGCGAGGGGACACTGAAGGCCATGCCCTGGGCCCAAGCGCGAGCACGACTGAGTGCGCTGTGACGCGATTCGTCGTTGAGCTTGTTCCTCCCGCGGAGGCCGAGGTCCGCGAAGCGTTCCTCTGGTACTTCGAGCGAAGCCCGCTTGCGGCCGATGCCTTTCGCATCGAGGCGCTCGAAGCCATCGATGCGCACGCTGAAGGTGCCGACATGTGGGCGCCGGACGCGGATGGAGTGCGGCACTACGCCCTGCGTCGCTTTCCGTATACCGTGCACTACGTCCTCGAGGGCGGCGTTGCGACGGTGCTGGCCGTGGGGCACCAGCGACGAAAGCCTGGGTATTGGCGCGAACGCTGACACGCCAGTGTTCGCCCGCAGCGCCCGCAGTGCCTGCAACGCGTCTGCGTCGACATGCCTCCCGACCCCTGGGTCGCCGCCTGCGGCGGGCAGCTAGGGCTGCAGCGGGAAGCGCACCGTGAAGAGCGCCCCGACGCTGCCGCCGCCGGTGCGCGGGTGGGCGTCGGCCACCGTCACTTCGGCGCCGTGCTGCTGGGCGATCTCCTGCACGATCGCCAGGCCCAGGCCCGTGCCGTCGACCTGCGTGCCCAGCGCCCGGTAGAAGGGGCGGAAGATGTTCTCGCGCTCGGCCGCGGGCACGCCCGGGCCGCTGTCCTCGACCTGCAGCACGCTGACCTGGCCGAAGGGGTCGGCGACGATGCGCGCCGTCACCGTGCCGCCGGCCGGGGTGTACTGCAGCGCGTTGTCGACCAGGTTGCGCACCAGCTCGCGCAGCAGCACCGGCTGCGCCTGCAGCGGCGAGACCTCCCCTTCGTCGGGGCCTTCGTAGCCCAGGTCGATGCGCTTGTCCATCGCCTTGGGCACGAAGTCGCGCACCGTCTCGCGCACCAGCGCGGCGAGGTCCACGCGCTGGCGCTGCAGCGCCTGTTCGCGGTCCTCGGCGCGCGCCATCGCCAGCAGCTGGTTGACCATGTGCGCGGCACGCTGGCTGCCCAGCGCGATCTGCTGCAGCGCGTGCTTGAGCGACTGCGCGTCGCCCTGGCCGCCGTCGATCGCGCGCTCGGCCAGCTCCGCCTGCGTGCGCAGCCCGGCCAGCGGCGTCTTCAACTGGTGCGCGGCGTCGGCGAGGAAGTGGCGCTGCGCGCTGATCGACTGGTCCAGCCGGTGCAGCAGCTCGTTGATCGCACGCACCAGCGGCGCCAGCTCCTCGGGCAGGCCGCGCTCCTGCAGCGGGCTCAGGTCGGTGCTCTCGCGACGGCGGATGCGCTGCTGCAGCTCGGCCAGCGGGCGGATGCCGCGCGCCAGTGCCAGCCACACCAGCAGGACCGCCAGCGGCAGGATGACGAACTGCGGCAGGATCACGCCCTTGATGATCTCGGTGGCCAGGCGCGAGCGCTTGTCCAGCGTCTCGGCGATCTGCACCAGCGGGCCGCTCTCGTCGCCATCGGCCGCGCGCGGCCACAGGTAGGCCACGCGCACCGGCTCGTCGCGCATGGTGTCGTTGCGCCAGCGCACCTGCACCGGCGCGGCCGCGGGCTCCAGCGGCACCGGCAGGTCGGCGTCGCCGGCCACCAGCTCGCCGCGCTCGCCCAGCACCTGGTAGTACACGCGCGTCTCGTCGTCGCTGCCGAGCAGTCGCTGCACCGCAAGCGCCATCTCGGCGCGCGCGCGCTCGCGCGCCGCCTCGTCGGGCGAGGCCAGCGCCGCCGCCTGCGCCGCCACCTCCTGCGTCAGGCTGCCCAGCTCGTGGTCGTAGGGACGGTTGGCGATGCCCTGCGCGACGATCCAGGTCAGCGCCACGCTCATCGGCCACAGCAGCAGCAGCGGCGCGAGCATCCAGTCCAGGATTTCGCCGAAGAGGGAGACTTGCTCGCGGGGGGCCATGGTGCCAAAGGACGTGCCGGCGCCGCCACCGCTCAGCGCGCGTCGGCGTCTGCGCGGGGGCTGCAGAGGCCGGCGCCGCGCCGCCGCGCGCTCACGCGGCGATCTTCTCCAGGCAGTAGCCCAGGCCCCGCACGGTGGCGATGCGCACCGGCCCCTGCTCGATCTTCTTGCGCAGGCGGTGGATGTAGACCTCGATGGCGTTGTTGCTGACCTCTTCGCCCCACTCGCACAGGCGCTCGACGAGCTGGTCCTTGCTCACCAGACGCCCGGCGCGCTGCAGCAGCACCTCGAGCAGCGAGATCTCCCGCGCCGAGAGCTCGATCATCTGGTCGTTGAGATAGGCCACGCGCCCGGTCGCGTCGAAGGACAGCGGGCCGTGCTTGATGATGCTGGAGGCCGTGCCCAGGCCGCGCCGCGTGAGCGCGCGCACCCGCGCCTCCAGCTCCTGCAGCGCGAAGGGCTTGGCCATGTAGTCGTCGGCGCCGAGGTCCAGGCCCTTGACGCGCTGCTCGATGCTGTCGGCCGCGGTGAGGATGAGCACCGGCACCGCCGAGCCGCGCGCGCGCAGGCGGCGCAGCACGTCGAAGCCGTGCATCTTCGGCAGCCCGAGGTCGAGGATCAGCAGGTCGAACTCGTGCGCGGCCAGCGCCGCGTCGGCCTCGCTGCCGCTGCTCACCTGGTCGACCGCGTAGCCCGTGCTGCGCAGCGAACGCAGCAGCCCGTCGGCCAGCAGCTGGTCATCCTCGGCAATCAGAATCCGCATGGCTGTCTCCTGTGCGCCGTACCGCCGACGGGCCGCTGCGGCCCGGGCGGTCGTCGTCTGTCGTCGTCTGTCGTCGGGTCCGGCCATTCTAGGCAGCTCCCTCCCACGCGCCCAGGGTCGCCCGCGCGCAGCGGGCACCCCCGAAGACACCCCCGAAGAAGGGCCCCCGAAGAGGGACGGGCAATTTACTGTACAAACATCCAGTTTCAGGGATAATGCCGCCATGAAGGAGAAAGCCATGGATGCACCCGTCAAGGCCTTGAACACCGAGAAGGCCAAGGCCTTGCAGGCCGCCCTCGCGCAGATCGAGAAGCAGTTCGGCAAGGGCTCGATCATGCGGCTGGGCGAGGGCGAGAAGATCGAGGACATCCAGGTCGTCTCCACCGGCTCGCTCGGCCTGGACATCGCGCTGGGTGTCGGCGGCCTGCCGCGCGGCCGCGTCATCGAGATCTACGGCCCCGAGTCCTCGGGCAAGACCACGCTCACGCTGCAGGTCATCGCCGAGATGCAGAAGGTCGGCGGCACCGCCGCCTTCATCGACGCCGAGCACGCGCTCGACATCCAGTACGCGCAGAAGCTCGGCGTCAACCTGCAGGAACTGCTGATCAGCCAGCCCGACACCGGCGAGCAGGCGCTCGAGATCGTCGACGCGCTGGTGCGCTCGGGCTCGGTCGACCTCATCGTCGTCGACTCGGTCGCCGCCCTCACCCCCAAGGCTGAGCTCGAAGGCGAGATGGGCGACAGCCTGCCCGGGCTGCAGGCGCGGCTGATGAGCCAGGCGCTGCGCAAGCTCACCGCGACGATCAAGAAGACCAACTGCATGGTCATCTTCATCAACCAGATCCGCATGAAGATCGGCGTCATGTTCGGCAACCCCGAGACGACCACCGGCGGCAACGCGCTGAAGTTCTACTCCTCGGTGCGGCTGGACATCCGCCGCACCGGCAGCATCAAGAAGGGCGACGAGGTGATCGGCTCCGAGACCCGCGTCAAGGTCGTCAAGAACAAGGTGGCGCCGCCCTTCAAGACCGCCGAGTTCGACATCCTCTACGGCGAGGGCATCAGCCGCGAGGGCGAGATCATCGACATGGGCGTGCAGGCCCGCGTCGTCGACAAGGCCGGCGCCTGGTACGCCTACAACGGCGAGAAGATCGGCCAGGGCAAGGACAACGC
>CAUJJO010000308.1 GCA_963205125.1 Pseudomonadota bacterium
ATCCGACGCACAGGAGATGCCCGAACGCTGCTCGGCGTCCCTGCCGCACTGCTGTCCTGCACGGAAGGTCCGTCATGCCCGCTCGCCGCACCCGCACTCGCACCCGCACCTGCCCCTGTTTCGCGCGAAGCCTGCACCGCGCCGCGACGCGCGGCTTCACGCTCATCGAGGTGATGATCGTCGTGGCCATCGTCGCCATCCTGGCCTCGGTTGCGCTGCCGGCCTACACCGCCTACCTGCAGCGCGCCAAGGTGCCCGCGGGGCTGGACGCGCTGCAGTCCTACTTCACGCGGATGGAGCAGCGCTTCCAGGACAGCGGCAGCTACACGGTCGCCGGAGCCGGCGGCCCGGCCTGCGCGGTGGCGGTTCCGACGGGCGTGCAGAACTACACGATCACCTGCGCGGTCGCCGGCACCGGCTACACCGCCACGGCCACCGGCACCGGGCCGCTGGCCGGCTACAGCTACACCATCAACGCGGCGGGCACGCGCGTCACCACCGCGCATCCCAAGGGCGCGCCGGCCGGCAACTGCTGGAGCATCCGGGGGGTCTCGTGCGACGCCTGAGCCGCCGCGGCGCCGGGCGCTGCAGCTCGCGCGGGCTCACCCTCATCGAGCTGATGGTGGGCCTGGCGGTGCTTGCCGTGCTGATCGCCGCGGGCGCGCCCTTCATGGGCGACATGGTCGTCAACTCGCGCCTGCGCGAATCCGGCAACCTGCTCTACGGCGAATCGATGATGGCGCAGAGCGAGGCGATCAAGCGCAACACCGTCGTGCGCGTGACGGCGCCCACCAGCGACACGCTGCAGGTGCACGACATGACGAACGCCGCCGCGCCCGTGCTGCTGCGCGAGCGCACGCTCCCCGCGGGGGCCACGCTGCCGACCTCGACCAGCTTCTCCTTCGGCCCCGAGGGCCGCCCCGAGCCCTTCGGCACCGCGGTCTCGGTCAACGTCGGTCTCTCGGGCGGCACCTGTTCGGATGACCTGCGCTGCCCGGGGCTGCGCATCGACGCCGGTGGCGCCGTGCGCCTGTGTTCGAACCAACTCGCGAGCTGCCCATGAAGCGAAACCGCATCCGCCTTGGAGGCACGCGGACCGGCATGCGCGGCGTCGGCCTGATCGACGCCCTGATCGCCATCGCCATCCTCTCCTTCGGCCTCATCGGCATGACGCGCATGCAGGGCCGCATGGTCAGCGCCTCCACCGACGCCCAGCTGCGCACGGTGGCGATGCAGAAGGCCGACGAGCTGCTCAACACCGTGCTCGTCGACAACGCCAACGCCGGCTGCTACACGCTGCCGAGCCCGGGGACCTGTGCTTCCTCCGTGGCTTCGGGGCGGGCTGCCGCGTGGGCGACGGACCTGGCGACGGCGATGTGGGTGCCGGTCACATCGACGGTGACGCTGGATACCGCGACCGGCCGCATGGCGGTGGAGATCGGATGGACCTCGCGCGAAGGCGCGGATGCCCGGCTGCTCAGGGTGGTGACCGATGTACGCTGAATCCTCCTCCTGCTGCGCGACCTGCACGAGCCGCGCGCGCCGCGCAGGCCAGCGCGGCCTCTCGATCATCGAGCTGATGGTCGGCCTCGTCGTCGCCCTCCTCGTCGGCCTGGCCGCCACCAGCAGCGCGGTGATGTTCGGCGCCACGCAGCGCCAGGGCATAGGCGTCGGCGGCGTCGCGGTCAACGCGAGCACGGCGCTGGCGGCCCTGAAGAACGACGCGCTGACCGCGGGCCTGGGCTTCTTCGGCGACGCGCGCTTCCTCTGCACGCGGCTCAACCTGAGCGTGGGCAGCACCGTGCACCTCGACGGCGCGGCCTTCGCGCCGGTACGCATCGAGCAGGTCGCGGGGCAGGACCAGCTCGACGTCATGCAGTCGGCCCGCGTCGAGTCCGGCGCCAACGTCTTGCTGGACCAGCCCAGCAGCGGCGTCGACGCTCAGCTCAAGTCCTATCTGCCGGCGGTGGTCGGCGACGCCGTGCTGCTCTCTCCCGAGAGCGCCGCCGACCCCTGCACCGTGCGCAGCGTGACCGCCGTCACCGCCTCCACCCCGGACGATCCGCAGAAGCTGGACTTCGCCTCCGGCGGCACCTTCAACGACGGCAGCTTCACCACGCCGCTGTCCTACGGCAGCAGCGGCGGCGGCGTCACGCTGCTCGGGGCCCTGCGCTGGCAGCGTTACCGCCTCGTCGGCACCAACCTCGTGCTCGAGCGCCCGCTGGACGGCACCAGCGCGATCATCGCGCGCAACGTCATCGGCTTTCGCGTGCAGTACGGCATCTCGTCGGCCGTGCTGACGCAGAAGACGCTCGAGAGCTGGGTCGACGCCACCGGCGCCTTCGCCACGCTGACCGCCGCCAACATCCCGCGCGTGCGTGCGGTGCGCATGGGCCTCGTGATGCGCAGCCCGCAACGCGAGAAGGAGGGCGCGGGCGGCGCCTGCGAGGCCAGTGCCGCCAAGCCCGTGCTCTGGGGTGCCACGGTCGAGCCCGACGTGACCGACTGGGCCTGCTACCGCTACCGGCGCGCCGAGGTGGTGGTGCCGCTGCGCAACCTGGTGCTGGGGATCAAGACGTGAACATGCAAAACCGCAAGCGATGGACTGCGCGCGCGCCGCAGCGCGGGGTGACGATGGTCGTCGTGCTCATCCTGCTGACGGTGATGCTGCTGGGCGGCATGGCGCTGGCACGCATGACCGAGGTCGGCACGCTGGCCGCCGGCAACGCCTCCTTCCGCGAGAGCGCGATGCAGGTCTCCGAGGTCGGCGTCAACACCGCCTTCGCGGCGATGCAGGCGCTGACCAACGAGAACGCCGACGTCGGCAACTGGTATCGCGCGACCCAGTTGGCGCAGGACGCCGATGGCGTGCCGACGATCGACTTCGACCTCGCACCGGCCGTGACGGTGGGCGCCTACACGCTCAACTACGTCGTCGATCGCGTCTGCACCGGCGCGATGCCGGTGACCGAGCCGCTGCGCCAGTGCCTGCTCAAGCAGATCCCGCAGATCGAGTCGGCGAGCAACCGCGAGCGCCCCGACCCGCCGACGGCGCGCCAGTTCCGCATCACCGTTCGCGTCACCGGGCCCAAGGGCACAGGCACCTGGGTGCAGGCCCTGGCCACCAAGGGCTGACGACAAGCCACCGCCCGGTCGAACCTTTGCCAGTGGAGGCCAACCCATGAAGATCGCTGCCAATTTCGTCGTCTCGACCGCCGCCTTCGCGGCCCTCGTCACCGCCGCCGCGTCCCACGCCGCGACCGACCTCGCCGAACTGCCGCTGAAGGCGGCGGTGCTGGCCAAGCCGAATATCGTCTTCGGTACCGATGACTCGGGGTCGATGGACTGGGAGACGCTGCTGCCCACGTCGAGCGGGATCATGTGGTGGAACGGCGCGACCGGCTGGGACTCGGCCACCGGGAAACCGCTCTTCAGCGCAGCGACCTCCTTCAGCTACCTGTTCCCGGTCGGCTGGACGCCGCTGACCAGCCCGGCGGGCGACGCACCCGGCGGCGGCATCTATGGCAGCAGCGACGGCTACTACAAGGTCGTTCCGCCCACGCCGCAGTTCGCCTGGCTGCGTTCGCCGACCTTCAACCCGCAGTACTACGACACCACGATCACCTACAGGCCCTGGGCGCCGGGCTACTTCGGCGGCTCGCTCAAGAGCTTTGCCGACTCGCCGTCCACGGCGGCGAAGATTCATCCGACCGTCGTCGGCGCGCCCACGGTCAATTTGACGCAGGACTGGAACGCAACCAACAACGCCGCCAAGTGGACGACCAGCGGCTATCGCTTCTACGTCGAGCCTGGGATGAAGGTGCCCGCGGGCAGCCGTGTCGCGGCCAGCAGCGTGACGTCGGGTGTCTGCAATGGCAGCACGCAAGACATCACCGTGGAGCTGACTGCGGCCTCCGGCAAGCGCTGCTTCGCCTCCATCCCCTACTTCCCGGCCACGTTCTGGAACGCCGAGGCCTGCATCGTCGACGGCGTCAACTGCGTGCTCGCTCCGGACGGCACGACCCAGCTCAAGCGCTACGAGATCAAGCCCGGCAACACCTTCCCGTCGGGCCGCAACTACAGCGACGAGATCCAGAACTTCGCCAACTGGTTCACCTACTACCGCAAGCGCAAGCTGGCGCTGGCCGGGTCGATGGGGCAGGTGCTGGAAAACCTCACCGGCGTGCGCATGGGCACCATGCTCTTCACGGACGCCAACAAGAGCACGCCGCCCTCCATCGTGATGTACGACGCCGATGCGGTCGCGGTGTCGTCCAACCGCCTGCGCACGCTGGGCGACTTCTACAGCCTCACGCCCGACAGCGCCGGTACCCCCACGCACAAGACCATGAAGGTCATCGGCGACCAGTTCAACAGCAACACCGGCATCGTCCAGTACGCCTGCCAGCGCAACGCGATGATGATCGTGACCGACGGCTTCGCCAACGCCTCGGGGGGCATCACGCCACCGTCCTATAGCCAGGCCACCTACGGCGCGGCTGCGCCCTACACGACGACGCCCAGCAAATCGCTGGCCGACTTCGGGCTGGCGTATTACACGCGCCAGTTGCGTGCGAGTGGCGGTTCGGCACTGGCCGCTGGCAAGGTCCCGCCGAGCACGTCGACGGCACCCAACGCCGACAAGAACACCAATCTGCACGTCAACACCTACGGCATGTCGCTGGGCCTGAGCGGGACCTACTGGCCGCCGACGATCGACCCGTTCGTGAGCGCACCGACCTGGCCCAGCCCGGTCGCCGACACGCCCACCATGCTGGACGATCTCTACCATGCCACCGTGAACGGCCGGGGCAAGATGTTCCTGGCCACCAATCCAACCAGCACTGCAGCCGGCTTGAGCGCGGCCATCAAGGACATCCTCGACCAGGTCGGCGCCCAGGGTGGCGTGGCGGTGAGCACGGTCAACCTGCAGCGTGGCGACTCGCGGGCCTACTTCGGCACCTACAACCCGGCGGGTTGGTCGGGCGACCTCACCGCCAACGCCATCAACCCGGCCAGCGGCGAGGTGAGCACGACCGCGGCCTGGTCGGCCGGCAGCATCCTGCTGGCGCGCGGCTGGGGCACGCGCATCATCGCCAGCTACGACGGCAGCAGCGGCGTGCCCTTCACGGCCGGCAGCGTCGGCGCGATCGTCAACCCGGGCGGGGCCTGGGGCACGACGGCCGAGGTGATCGACTACCTGCGCGGCGACCGCACGCACGAGGGCACGAAGTTCCGCACGCGCACCAGCCTGATCGGGGCGGTGATCAACGCCGAGCCGGTGGTGGCGCGCGACGACAGCGTGGCCTACTTTGCCTCCGGCGAGGGCATGCTGCACGCCATCGACACCAGCACCGCGGGCGCCGGGCAGGAACTGTGGGCCTTCGTGCCGCATGAAGTCCTCTCCGACATCGGGGCGACGAGCGCGCGCGGCTACACCTTCAAGACGCGGCTGGACGGCACCCCGGTGATCGGCAAGACCGGCCCGGGCAGCAAGCTGCTGGTGGCCGGCATGGGCGCCGCGGGCAAGAGCTACTACGCCATCGACGTGAGCACCCCGCGCGCGCTGACGAGCGACACGATGCTCGCCGCGGCCGTGAAGTGGCAGTTCCCGGCGGCCGGCGACAGCAGCACCCAGGCCAAGGTCGGGCAGACCGTGGGTCGGCCCGTGGTCGTCCGCGTGCCCGGCGGCGCCTACAAGGTGCTCGTGACCTCGGGCTACAACGACAGCCTCAACGACAAGAAGGGCAGGCTGTGGATCCTCAACCCGGCCACCGGAGCCATCGAGCATGTGTTCGAAGCCGATGCCGGCGCCGTCGACGCGGGCCTGGCGCAGGTCACGCCCTTCGTCGAGAACGATGGCACCGTGAAGGTCGTCTACGGCGGCGACCTGCGCGGCAACCTTTGGAAGTTCGACCTGGTCACGCGGCCCGCCACAGGGACGAAGATCGCGACCCTGAAGGACGGCGGGGGCAACGCGCAGCCGATCACCGCCGCGCCGGAGGTGATCAACTACGCAGGCAAGCGCATCATCCTCGTGGGCACCGGGCGGCTGCTGGACATCACCGACTTCGGCAAGACCTCGCCGACGCAGAGCTTCTACGCGATCGCCGATGGCGCTGCGATCGGCAGCGTGCGCGGCGGCTCGCTGGTGGCGCACACCTATACGAAGGCAAGCGACACCACCAGCACCGTCACCGTCGACTGGAGCACCCAGCGCGGCTGGTACATGGACCTGCCCAGCGGCGAGCAGGCCAACACGCGGCCGGCGGTGGCGCGCGGCGTCATCACCTTCGTCACCAACCTCGCGGGCGCCACCGACTGCACCGCCAGTTCGCGGCTCTACGCGCTGGACGTGCTCACCGGCAACAAGTTCGACGGCGCGACCTTCGTCGGCACGACCATCGCGGCCAACGCGATGAGCTCGGGCGTCAACCTGCTGCTGACCTCGGGCACGGGAACGCCCGGCGGCGGGGGCGGCGGCGGCGGTGGCGGCAGCGACGAGTGCCAGCACATCGTCGGCTCGGGCCAGGACGCCGACGGCAAGTCCTGGAAGCGCCAGATCACGCAGTGCGTGACGATCACGCCCTCGAAGAACGCCTGGCGTGAAGTGAGGCGTTGACGCAGGAGCGCCTCCTTCGATGCCCGCCTCGGCCTGCTGCCGGGGCGGGCATCGCCGCCTTCACACGCCCCAGACGATGGGCTCGCCCGCGGCCGCCGCGCGGTCGATCAACTGCAGCATCGGCCACAGCCGCTGGCGCAGCCCGACGGCGCGGCGCGCGCAGGCCTCGGGGTCGTCCTCGTCCTGCTGCTGTGCGGCGGCCGCGGCGGCCGCGGCGTCGGCCGCGGCCAGTGCCGCCTCGAGCGCGCGCCGCGCCGCGGGCAGGTCGGCCGGCTCGAGGATGCCCTGGGCCGCGGCTTCGCGGCCCAGCAGGCGCAGCATCTCGTCGCCGTTGGTGCCCAGCATGATGAGATCGGCGCCGGCCTTGCTCCTGAACTTGTAGATCATCGTCGCTCGCCTCGTGGCAGCGCCGCGGCCGGGCGCCGTGGCCCGCATTGTGCGGGGCCCGGTGCGCCCGGTGCGCCGGGCGCACGATCGGGTCGGCGGTTAGGGCGCCGCGCGCAGCAGCCGGTGCTCGAAGCTGATCGCGTCGATCGCGGGCGAGAACAGGTAGCCCTGGAAGAAGGCGCAGCCTTCGGACTTCAGGAAGGCGCGCTGCAGTTCGGTCTCGACGCCTTCGGCGATGACCTTCATCCCGAGCGCCTGCGCCATCTGCAGGATCGCGCGCACGATGCCGACGTCGCTGTCGTCGTCGGGCAGGCCGCTGACGAAGCTGCGGTCGATCTTCAGCTTGTCGATCGGGAAGCGCTTGAGGTAGGCCAGGCTCGAATAGCCGGTGCCGAAGTCGTCGATGGACAACTGCACGCCCAGTTGCGACAGCGCCTGCAGGCGCGACAGCGCCTCGTCGGCGTCGCGCACGAGGATCGACTCGGTCAGCTCGAGTTCCAGCAGGTGCGGCGGCAGCCCGCTGACGGCGAGCATGCTGGCGACGCGGTCGACGAACTGCGGCTGGCGGAACTGCAGCGCCGAGACGTTGACGGCGATCGGCAGCGGCGTGCCGCGCTCGTGCCACAGCGCCGCCTGGCGCAGCGCCTGCGACAGCACCCAGTCGCCGATGGCGACGATGAAGCCGGTCTCCTCGGCCACCGGAATGAACTCGGCCGGCGAGACCTCGCCGAGCTCGGGGTCGCGCCAGCGGATCAAGGCCTCGGCGCCGATCACCCGGCCGGACTCGAGCACCACCTGCGGCTGGTAGTTCAGGCGCAGGCGCCCGCTGACCAGGGCCTGGCGCATCGCGTGGTCCAGCCGCATCGCGCGGCGCAGGTCGCTCTGCACGCGCGGCTGGTGCAGCCGGAAGTTGGCGCGGCCGGCACCCTTCACCGCGCGCATCGCCGCCTCGGCGTGGCGCACCAGTTCGTCGATGCTGCGGCCGTGCTGCGGGCACAGCGCCACGCCGATGCTGCAGGTGAGCGTGAAGGGCGCGTCCTCGTCGCCGCAGACCTGGCCGACGGCGTTGAGCAGGCGCCGCGCCAGCGTCTGGACGGTCTCCGGGTCGACGCCGCGGGCCAGCATCGCGAACTGGTCGCCGCCCACGCGAGCGACTTCGTCGCCGCTGCGCAGGCAGTCCTGCAGGCGGCGTGCGACGCTGCGCAGCACCTCGTCGCCCGCGCCATGGCCCAGGCTGTCGTTGATCTGGCGGAAGCGGTCGAGGTCGACCAGCAGCAGCGCGAAGCCGTCGCCGGTGCGGCGCGAGCAGGTCGCCGCCTCGAGCACGCGCTCGGCGAGGCGGCGGCGGTTGGGCAGCCCCGTCAGCGCATCGGTGTGCGTCAGCTCGGCGATGCGCTGGTCGGCCGCGAGCTGGCGCGTCAGGTCGCGAAAGCTGTAGACGCGGCCGGCGGTGCGCCCGCGTTGCCAGAGCGGGCGGCTGACGCGCTCGAGCACCGCCCCGCTCAGCAGCTCGAGCCGGTCGCTGCAGGACAGCAGCACCGCGTCCTCGATCACCGACAGCCGCTGCTGGTAGCCCTCGGGGTCGACCACGCTGCGGCGCATCCAGTCGTGGATCCTGCCGTCGTCGGCGGCCTCGAGCAGCGATCCGGGCATGCCGAAGAGCTCCGCGAAGCGGTGGTTGAAGCTGCGGATGCGCCCGGCGAGGTCGGTGACGAGGATGCCGTCGGCGGTGGCCTCCAGCGTCGCGCGCAGCTCGCCGAGCATGGTCTCGATCTCGTCGCCTGCGCGCTGCTCGACGCTGCGATCGCGCAGCGTGACGAGCAGGGCACCGGGCTGCAGCGGGCGGATCCAGCGCTCGACGTGCAGCATGCGCCCGTCGGCCGCGCACAGCGTGGCGTGCGAGTGCAGGTTCTGCGGTGCGGCCGCATCCAGCGCGTCCCAGTAGGCCAGATCTTCGGGCGTGGCCAGCAGGGTGGCGGCGGCACTGCCGCGCAGTGCGTCGGCGGCATGCCCGAGCAGCTCGCACGCCGCGGCGTTGACCGCGACGACCGAGCAGGCGGCAGTCTCGACCAGCCAGGCCGGCAGCGGCAAGGCCTCCAGCAGCGCCTGCCCTTCGGCACCGGGCGGCGCGGTGCGCGGCACGATCGCCAGCACGCGCGGCTGACCGGCGCTCATCGGCGGCCCCACGGGATCGGCCGCTGTGCAAGGGCGCGGCCGGGCGCGTCGGCGGGGCGGCCGGGCGACATGGCTTCGCTCATGCGTTCTCGGCCAGCTCCGGCTGCTCGGCAGCCTGGGCCTCGGCCACGAGATCGAAGTAGTAGCCCACGCGCGTCTGCGGTGCGAGGTAGATCGCCGCGGCCGACGGCAGCTTGGACGGCGCCAGGCTGCGCCGGATGCCGAGGTCGGCCTCGAGCTCGAGATCCAGCAGCAGCGCCTCGTCGCGCGGCACGGCCGCGTCGTGCACGAGCACGCGCGGCTTCAGCGGCCGGCTGGCGTTGACCTGCATCACCAGCGCGTAGCGCTCGTCGGTGAGCTGCACCACCGAGCCCGGCGGGTAGATTCCCATCATGCGGATGAAGCCGTTCAGGATCGGCATGTCGAAGCGACCGCGATTCTGCGCAAAGAGCACCGAGACCGCCTCGTGCGGGGTCAGCGGCACGCCGCGCGGGCCGGGGTTGCAGAGGTTGTCGTAGCGGTTGACCAGCGCGACCAGGCGCGCGGCCGGCGTGATCGCATCCAGCGCGAGCCGTTCCGGGAAGCCGCTGCCGTCGGCCATCTCGTGGTGCTGGGCCAGTACCGCCAGCGCCCCGGGCGCCAGCGCCATCTGGCGCCCGCGGGCGACGCCGAGCGCGACGTGGTCGCGGTAGGCCTTGAGCTCGACGCTGCCGAAGCTGTCTTCGGGAAAGTGCACGCGCGGGGGCAGGTCGAGCTTGCCGACGTCGTGCAGCAGCGCGCCGGTGCCCAGGTCCAGCAGCTCGTCCTGCGACAGGCCGAGCGTGCGCCCCATCAGCAGCGCGATGACGCTGACGTTGAGCGCATGTGCGGCCACACGCTCGCTGGCCGCGCAGGAGATCAGCCGCACGCAGAGCTCGCCCTGCACCAGCATCTTGTCGAGCAGCGCTGCCGCCAGCGCCTGCGCCTGCTGCGCCGCGGCCGTGGGGTCGCTCGTCACCAGCGCGCTGGTCTGCTGCAGCACCTGGGCGGCCTCGTCGTAGAGCGCCTGGCTGTGCTGCAGCGCCGCGCGTTCCGCGACGAGGCGGGCGCGCCGCGCCGCGGCGGCCTGGGCGCCGGGTTGCTGCGCAGGCGGCTCGGCCGCGGCGGTCGCCGCGCCGGCGGCAGGGGCCGGTTGCGCGTCGGTGCCGCTCGTCGATGGCGGCGTCGACGCGTCCGCGCTGCCGGTCCTCGCGGGCGCGCGCAGCTCGGCCTGATCGCTCTTCTCGGGGTACCAGGTCAGCTCCTTCAGCCCGAGCCCGCGGATGATCGCGATCTGCTCGGCGCTGGCGATGCGAAAGCGCGAGAGCGGGAACGGGTGCTTCAGCCAGCTCAGGTCGAGCCGGATGAACATCCCGATCTGCAGGTCCTCGACGGCGACGGTGCGGGGCATGGCGCAGGTACTTCGAATGCGACGGCCAGCGCGCTCGAAGCGGCGCGGGGGCGATGCCGGGACTTTCGGCCGCGGCGCCACCCGACTTGAATCGCGCGCCGTCGCAGCGCACCGTTCGTGTCCTTTGTCACACCGCAGACGGCCCGCTGCGCCGCTGCCGCAGAATGCGCGGCAACGTCCACGAGGTTTCCCGACATGAGCCACCCGCATCCCCAGGCCTTCATCTGCGACGCCCAGCGCACCCCCATCGGCCGCTACGGCGGCGCGCTCTCCATGGTGCGCACCGACGACCTGGCGGCGATCCCGATCAAGGCGCTGATGGCGCGCCACCCCAAGCTCGACTGGGCGGCCCTGGACGAAGTCATCCTCGGCTGCACCAACCAGGCCGGCGAGGACAACCGCAACGTCGCGCGCATGGCGGCGCTGCTGGCCGGGCTGCCGGTGGAAGTTCCCGGCGCGACCGTGAACCGCCTCTGCGGCTCGGGCATGGACGCGGTGGGCACGCTGGCGCGCGCGATCCGCGCCGGCGAGGTGCAGCTGGGCCTGGCCGGCGGCGTCGAGAGCATGAGCCGCGCACCCTTCGTCAGCCCCAAGGCCGACAGCGCCTTCTCGCGCAACAACGCGGTCTACGACTCGACGATAGGCTGGCGCTTCGTCAACAGGCTGATGAAGGAGCGCTACGGCATCGACTCGATGCCCGAGACGGCGGAGAACGTCGCCGCCGAGTACCGCATCGAGCGCGACGCGCAGGACCGCATGGCGCTGGCCAGCCAGCAGAAGACGCTGGCGGCGCAGCAGCGCGGCTTCTTCGACGCCGAGATCTGCCCGGTGACGATCGCGCAGAAGAAGGGCGACGCGCTGGTCGTGCGGCAGGACGAGCACCCGCGCGCGACCAGCCTCGAGGCGCTGGCCAAGCTCAAGGGCATCGTGCGCCCGGACGGCACGGTGACCGCGGGCAACGCCAGCGGCGTCAACGACGGCAGTTGCGCGCTGCTGCTGGCCAGCGAGGCCGCCGCCACGCGCCACGGCCTCACGCCGCGCGCACGCATCGTCGGCATGGCCACGGCCGGCGTGGCGCCGCGCGTGATGGGCATCGGCCCGGTGCCGGCCACGCGCAAGGTGCTGCAGCTCACCGGCCTCACGCTTGCGCAGATGGACGTGATCGAGCTCAACGAAGCCTTCGCCGCGCAGGGCCTGGCGGTGCTGCGCGAGCTGGGCCTGGCCGACGACGACGCGCGCGTCAACCCCAACGGCGGTGCGATCGCGCTCGGGCATCCCCTTGGCGCCAGCGGCGCGCGCCTGGTCGGCACCGCGGTCAGCCAGCTCCACCAGGGCGGCGGCCGCTACGCCTTGTGCACCATGTGCATCGGCGTCGGCCAGGGCATCGCGATGGTGGTCGAGAAGGTTTGAGGCGCGCCCTCCGATCAGCGCCCGAACAGCCCCAGCCGCTGCGCCTCCAGCGCCGCCTCGGCGCGCGAGCTGACGTTGAGCTTGCGGTAGATCTGCTTGACGTAGTCGGCGATGGTGTGGCGCGAGAGCCCGAGCTGCACGCCGATCTCGGGCAGCGTGTAGCCCTTGGCCACGCGCAGCAGCACCTCGGTCTCGCGCTCGGTCAGCGAGACGTTGATCAGGTTGGCGTCGGCGCGCGGCTTGGCCGCACTGGCAAAGTGCGCCATCACGCGCCGGGCGATGCTCGGCGACAGCGGCGGCTCGCCCTGGCTGATGCGCTGCAGCTGCTCGGTGATCAGCTCGCGCGGCTGCTCCTTCAGGATGTAGCCGAAGGCGCCGGCCTGCAGCGCCGGGAACAGGTGCTCGTCGTCGTCGTGGATGGTCACGACCACCGACTGGCACTCCGGCTGCACGTCGCGCAGCTTGGTGACCACGTCGACGCCCGAGCCGTCGGGCAGGCCGAGGTCGACCAGCGCGAGGTCGAACTTCACCGCCGTCACCAGCGCCAGCGCGTCGGCCACGCGCGCGCCCTCGGCGATCTGCGCGGTCGGGAAGACCTGCAGCACGAGCTTGCGCAGCCAGGCGCGGATCTCGGGCAGATCCTCGAGCAAAAGGATGTTCTTCATGGCTCAGGCGTTGCCGCAGCAGTTCATGCTATCGGCATATCGGCCGCGATCAGGGCAGCTCGAGGGCGCGCTCCAGCGGAAGCGTGAGGCGGATCACGGTTCCAAAGCCCGGGCCCGATTCGATCAGGCACTGCCCCTGCAGCTGCTTGGCGCGCTGCTTCATCGTCGCCATGCCGTGGCCGCGGTCCAGCCGTCCGTCGGGCTCGCTGGAAATGCCCTCGCCGTTGTCGCGCACGACGAGCTGGAAGTCGCCGTCGCTGACCTGGCAGTGCACCGAGCACCAGCTCGCGCCGCTGTGCTTGATGATGTTGCTCGTGGCCTCGCGCAGGATGCGCGTCGTCTGCACGTAGGCGCGCGCCGACAGCGTCTGCGGCAGGTCCTCGGGCGCCGACCATTCGGTCTCGATGCCGGCCTGCGCCAGCCGCGACACCACCTCGGCGCGCCAGTCGCCCAGCGCGTCGGCCAGCCGCACCGCGCGCCCGGTGAGGCCGCGCACCGACAGCCGCATCTCCTCCAGCGCCTCGCGCGCCAGCGTGCTGATGCGCTCGCTCTCGCTGGTGTGCACGATGGTCAGCAGCTTGGCGCCGAGGTCGTCGTGCAGGTCGGCGGCGATGCGCTTGCGCTCGCGCTCGGTGACCTGCTCGACCTTGAGCTCGGAGAGCTGGCGGAAGTTGCGCTCGATCTCGGCGGCGGCCTCGCGCACGCGCTGCTCGAGCAGGCTGCGGCTGACCTCGGCCTGCTGGCGCGCCAGCGAGTGCTGCTGCACCAGGCGCAGGCCGACGAGGATGAGCATGAGCGGCAGCGCCAGCCGCGCCAGTTGCTGCGCGAGCGCGGGAACCCACACGAACTGCGCCGCCAGCTCGATGCCGCTGCACGCCGCCACCACCAGCAGCAGCGCGCCCATCAGCCAGAACGAGGCCGAGCGCTCGCGCCATTGCCGGTGCAGGTAGAAGAGCGCGGCGGTGCCGACTTCCAGCGCCAGCAGCGCCGACCAGGCGAGCACCGGCAGGTGCAGGCGCTGCGCCGGCACGACGGCCAGCGTCAGCGGCACGAGCAGCGCCTGCAGCGGCAGCGCGAGGTCGATCGCGCGGTGGCGCAAGCGCCCGTAGCGCAGCAGGAACTGCACCGCCGCCCAGGCCAGCAGCGGCAGCAGCGCGGCCAGCATCAGCTCCACCGCCGCGTGCGGCAGCGGCCACTCCTGCACCCAGAGCTGCGCGTCCAGCAGCGCCCAGCCCACCGAGAGCGCGCCGAAGTAGGCCAGGTGGCTCTCGTGGCGGTTCAGGAAACCCAGCACGAACATGAAGCCGCCGGTGAGCAGCAGCGTGGCGCCCAGCGCCTGCGGCAGGCGCAGCTGCAGCGTCGTGAGCAGGCGCTGGCGCGACTGCAGCGCCTGCAGCGGCGCCACGACCAGCGGCGACAGCCCCGCGGCGCGGCTGCTGGCGGCCACCGCCGCCAGCGGATAGCCCACGAGCCGCAGGTCCAGGCGGTTCTCGCCGGGCTGCAGCAGCGCCGGCGGCAGCGTCAGCAGCTGCGGACGGTCGCATTCGAGCGCGTAGGGCGCCTCCAGGCGGCCGCTGCGGTGCAGGATCTGGCCGTTGAGCTGCAGCTCGAAGCTGGCGCAGGCGCGTGCGATCTGCAGCCCCAGCAGGGCCTGCGCCTGCGCCTGCGTCGGCGGCAGCGTGAAGACCGCGCGATACCAGCGCGCGCCGTCCGGCGCGGCGCGGGGCTGCGACCACGCGTCGGGCAGCGAGACGCGCTCGGCGCGCGCCTCGACCGGGAAGTGCGCGCCGTCGGCCTCGGTGCGCAGCACCTGCGTGATCTCGACGATCGCCGTCGGCGGCTCGCCCCCGGCGCCGTCCGACCGCGCCTGGGCGCAAGGCGAAAGCCCAGGCAGCAGCAGTGCGAAGACGAGGGCCGCTGCGGCCTGCCCAAGCGCCAGCGGCAGCCGCGCCAGCGCCCGCGCGAGGCGGTGGCGCGCGGCAAGGCGTGAGGGCGACGAGGGAGCAGGCATGGCGGCGCCGGATTGTCGCCCCGCCTGCCCCGCGGCAGGCAGGGCGGAGCCGGGCAAGGTCGCATGGCGGCAGGGCCGTGC
>CAUJJO010000309.1 GCA_963205125.1 Pseudomonadota bacterium
CATCGTGCACCAGGCCAGCGAGCAAAGCCTCGTGCTGATGGACGAGATCGGGCGCGGCACCAGCACCTTCGACGGCCTGGCGCTGGCCAGCGCGATCGCCGCCCAGCTGCACGATCGCAACCGCGCCTTCACGCTCTTCGCGACGCACTACTTCGAACTGACCGAGTTCCCCGCGCGGCACGAGCGCGCGCTCAACGTCCACGTCGGCGCCGCCGAGAGCGGGCACGACATCGTCTTCCTGCACCAGATCGAACCGGGGCCCGCCAGCCGCAGCTACGGCGTGCAGGTGGCGCGCCTGGCCGGCATGCCGCAGGCGCTGATCCGCCAGGCGCGCGCCACGCTCGAGGCGCTGGAGGCCAAGGCGCAGGAAGGCCAGGCGCAGGTCGACCTCTTCGCGCCGCCGCCGGCCACCGCCACCCCCGAGCCCTCGCGCGTGGAAGCCGCACTCGCAGCGATCGACCCCGACGCGCTCTCGCCGCGCGAGGCGCTGCAGGCGCTCTACCGCTTGAAGGGCTTGCTGACGGACGGCGCGCAGGGCTGAGGCGGCCCGCGCCGCGCGTCCGTCGGCGGCCTCACCCCCGCAGCGCCAGCCCACCCGGCACACGGGCGGCGCGAGCGACTCCGGCGAGCTGGCTGATCGGTGCGCCGCAGCGCGCCTGCAGCGCCTGCGCGCGCTGCGTGAGTGCGGGGGCGTCGTTCACCTGGTCGGCATGGCGGCGCGCCAGCGTCAGGCTCATCTCGATCAGCTTGGCGTTGCGCGTGCGCTCGCCCTGCTGCAGCAGGAGTTGCAGCGCCGCGTCGGCGTGGCCCTTCATCGCCGCGCCCAGGGCCTGCTCGGCCACGCGGCCGATCTCGGCGTGGCCTTCACGCACGCGCTCGAGCAGCTCGGGCCGGGCGTCGAGGGCGCCCAGCAGGGTTTCGGTGGCGGCCTTGGAAACGCCAAAGCGCAGCGCAAGCGCCTGCACGACGGCGGCCAGCTCGGCGGCGTCGACCGCGGCGGCGGGCAGGCGCACCCAGAGCGCCAGCGTGATGACCGCGGCCTCGAGGTCGAAGTCGGCGCGGTCCGCCTCCTCGGCCAGCGCGCGCGCGGCCTGCAGGGCGGCCTCGTGGCGCCGCGCCTGCAGCGCGCCGAGCGCGCGCACGAGTTCATGGATGCGTCGCAACCGCGGCGAATCGCCACCCGCATCGGCGTCGGCGGCGGCCAGCGCGCTGACCTGCTCGGCCAGCGCGGCGAAGTTGCGCGCCTGGCGTGCGTCGTGCTCGAGCAGCGCCAGCAGCAGCAGCGACGAGGGCTCGAAGAGCCGCGACTTGCGGCCCATCGCGATCGCGTCGCGCAGTTCGCTTGCCGCCTCCTCCTTCTGCCCGAGGTAGAAGGCCAGGGCGCCGCGGTGCTGGCGGCGCAGCAGGCAGCCCGGCGTCAGCGAGGACGCGCTGCGCATGGCCTGCAGCGCGGGCTCGAATTCACCGAGCTCGACCAGCGTTCGCGCCAGCAGTTCGTGGGCATCGGCGTCGCCGCCCTCCTTGGCCACGCAGGCCTCGAGCTGGCGTCTTGCGGCGCCGAGTTCGCCGCGGGCCAAGTGCGCGCGCGCGATGCCCAGGCGCGCCCAGGCCTGCGGCGCCTCCTCCAGCACCGCTTCGCACAGCGCCTGCGCGCGCTCGGGCCGGCCGGCGCGCAGCCAGAGTTCCGCGGCGGCCTTGGCGGCATAGCGCCAATAGGGCGCGCGCGCGGCAAAGCGCTGCTCGGCCAGCGCCGCGGCGCCGGCGGCATCACCGCCCCGCATGGCCTGGTAGAGCGGTGCCAGCTCGCGCTTGCGCCGCCGCACTTCGGCCAGGCGTTCGGCCAGGGCGCTGGCCGAACAGGGCTTGACGAGGAATCCGTCGGCGTTCGCCTGCGCGGCCTCGACCACCCGCGCGTAACTTGCGTTGGCGGTGAGCAGGACGAAGGCCGTCGCGGCGGGCAGCAGCTGCTCGCGGCGCAGTTCGTCGAGCAGGTCCTGGCCCGACATCGGCGCGCCGTCGAAGTCCATCTCGCACAGCACGATGTCGTAGGCTTCGCGCTCGAGCAGCATGCGGGCATCCTGCACGCGGGCGAGCTGGCGCACCTCCTGCAGCCCGAGCTCGCGCAGCTGCGCGGCAAGCACGCTGCGCGCGGTGGCGTTGCCGTCGATGACGACGGCGCGGGACTTCAGGATCTCGGCATCCAGCATCTGCATCGGCGAGCTCCGCCGAAAGGGTGTGAGGCTATCGGCGCCCGGCGCGGCAGACTTGAGGCCGCGGCGAGCATGAGCGGCGCGCCCGGCGGGCACAATCGACGCCGCGATGAAGCCTGCAAGTCCCCAAGCGCCCGCAGCGGCCCCGACGCCCTCCCCGACTGCGGAACCAACGCTCGTCTTCGCCCACGCCAACAGCTTTCCCGCCGGCACCTACCGCGCCCTGTTCGAGCGCTGGCAGGATGCCGGCTGGCGGGTGCTGGCGCCCGAGAAGCTGGGCCACGACCCGGCCTGGCCGGTGCAGAGCAACTGGCGGCCTTCGCGCGACGAGCTGACCGGCTTCATCGAGCGCCAGGCGCCGGGCCAGCGGGTACAGCTCGTCGGCCACTCGCTGGGCGGCTACCTGAGCCTGCTCGTCGCCTGCCGGCGCCCGGACCTGGTGCGCGGCGTCGTCATGCTCGACTCCCCCGTGCTCGACGGCTGGCGCGCGCACAGCGTGCGCGTGTTCAAGACGGCGGGGCTGATCGGCCGCCTCTCGCCGGGGCGCACCTCGATGCGGCGTCGCCACGAGTGGCCCGACCCCGCCGCCGTGCACGCGCACTTCGCCCCCAAGCGCGCGTTCGCGAACTGGGACGCCCGCGTGCTGGGCGACTACTTCGAGGCCGGCTTCGAACCCGACCCGGACGGCGGCATGCGCCTGGCCTTCCGGCGCGAGGTCGAGACGCGCTTCTACAACACGCTGCCGCACCACATGGGGCCGCTGCTGCGTCGCCGCCCGCCGGCCGCACCGATCGCCTTCGTCGGCGGCACGCGCTCGGTCGAACTGCGGCAGGTCGGGCTGGCCGCGACACGGCGCCTCGTGCGCGATCGCTTCGTCTGGATCGAAGGCACGCACCTGTTCCCGATGGAGCGGCCGCAGCAGACGGCCGAGACCGTGCTGAGCTTGATCGAGGGCTGAACGAAACCCGATGCGTGGGCCGCTGCGGCGCCCCGTCGCGTCAAGCTGCCCGCACGCGCGCGCGGAAGGTGCGCCGGAACTTCTCGACCTTGGGGGCCACGACCGCCGCGCAGTAGCCCTGGTTCGGATTGTTCGCGAAGTAGCGCTGGTGGTAGGCCTCGGCCGGCCACCAGCTCGAAAGCGGCAGCAGCTCCGTGACCAGGCGCCCGCGATGCGCCGCGTCGGCTTCGGCGCTGACCTCGCGCACGACCGCCTCGTGCGCCGGGTCGCTCCAGTAGATGCCCGAGCGGTACTGCGGGCCGATGTCGCTGCCCTGGCGGTTGCGCGTCGTCGGGTCGTGGATGACGTAGAAGATCTCGAGGATCTCGCGCAGCGAGATGCGCGCGTCGTCGAAGCGCACGCGCACGACTTCGGCGTGGCCGGTGTCGCCGCGGCAAACCTGCTCGTAGCTGGGCTGCGCGACCTGGCCGTTGGCGTAGCCCGACTCCACCTCGGTGACGCCCTCGCACTGCTCGTAGACGGCGTGCAGGCACCAGAAGCAGCCGCCGGCCAGGGTGATCGTCTGGATGCTCATGAACGCTCCTCGCGCCGCGGCGCCGGGGATGCGCGCGGCGAACACAATGCCGGGTTGATCCGCGCCGCCGCGGCCCGATCGACAGGCGATGGCTACGCGGCGGCATGGCGGCCTCACGATAGCCCAAGTCCTGCATGAACGCATCGATCCAAGCGCTCGGCCTGGCCGGCCTCAAGCCCTTCCTGCTGACCCTGCTGATGCCGCCGCTGCCGCTGCTGCTGCTGGCGCTGCTGGGCGCCTGGGCGCTGCGGCGCTGGCCGGCGCTCGGCTGGAGCCTGCTGCTGGGCAGCGGCGCGCTGCAGTGGGCGCTGTGGACGCCTGCAGGCGCCGACGCCCTGGCCGAGGCCTTGCTGCAGCCGCCTGCGGCGCTTGCGCCAGGGAGGCCGCTGGCGGCCTCGCCGGATCGGAACGGGCCGGCGCTGATCCTCGTCCTCGGCGGCGGGCGCGTCGAAGCACCCGAGTACGGCGAGGTCACGCTCAACGCGCTGTCGCTGCAGCGGCTGCGCTACGGCGTCGCGCTGAGTCGGCAGAGCGGCCTGCCGCTGGCCTTCAGCGGCGGTCGCGGCCCGGGCATGGACGAAGGCCAGAGCGAAGGCGCGCTGGCTGCGCGCATCGCACGCGAGGAGTACGGCCATCCGCTGGCCTGGGTCGAGGACCGTTCGCGCGACACGCGGGAGAACGCCGACTTCAGCGTCGAGCGACTACGCGGGCAGGGCATCGGCCGCCTCGTCCTCGTCACGCACGACCTGCACGAACCGCGCGCGCTGCGCAACTTCGCGCGGGCGCGCGACGCCGCCGGCCTGTCCTTCGAGCTCGTCGCCGCGCCGGTGGGCGCGCCCGGCCGCCAGACGCCGCGCGAGTGGAGCGACTTCCTGCCCTCGGCAGCGGGCATCGCGCGCAGCCGCTACGTGCTGCACGAATGGCTGGGGCTGCGGGCCGGCGCGTGAACGATGCCTGCGCGGTTCAGGCGCGCCAGTCGGCGAGGGCCTGCGCGCCTACCAGAGCAGCGCGATGACGAAGACGCCGACCATCACGAGGCTCAGCACGACCTTGGCGACCAGACCGAGCATGATGCCGACCCAGGTGTAGAGGCCCACCTTCAGCGCGCGGCCATGGTCGCGCTGCGCCAGGTACTCCCCGGCGATGGCGCCGACGAAGGGCATCACGAAGACGCCGACGAAGCCCATGAAGAGGCCCACCACCGTGCCCAGCGTCGCGCCGACGAGCGCCTGCGGGCTCGCCCCCGCGCGGCGCGCGCCCATCAGGCCAGCGAGGTAGTCGAGCAGCCAGGCCAGCGCAGCAAGCACCGCCGCCACCGCCACGGTGACCACGCCCACGCGCGTGAAATCGTCGATCCAGGCGCCGACGACGATGCCCGCCAGCACCAGCGCCGGCCCCGGCAGGGCCGGAAGCACGGTGCCTGCCAGGCCCAGCACGATGAGCAGCACGCTCATCGCCCATCCGGCCCAGACCGTCCATTCGATTCCCATGCTTGCAATTCTCCCTGTTGCCCGGCCTCGCGCCCCGTCGGCGCCTGGGCAGCGCTGGCTGGGCGAGCCACCCGAGGTGGGGGCGGCCTGCTGCCCTTGCAAGCTGTAGCATGTCGTCGTGCAAGGTCATCGGGGCACGGCGGGAAAGCCGTCCCCGGTCTGGCCCACACTGCGCCATGGCGTCACGGCGTCACGGCGTCACGGCGCCGCGGCGTCACGGCCCGAGGCGCGGACCGTTGACCTTCGCGCCCTCCACCCCTTCTCCCCACCGACTTGGACCGACTTCGACGATGAAAACCGCCTTTCTCGCCGCCTTGAGCCTGGCCCTGGCCGTCACCCTCGCCCCGCTGGACACCCACGCCAAGCGCCTGGGCGGGGGCAAATCCTTCGGCATGCAGCGCAACACGCCGCAGCGCACGGCACCCGACGCGCCGCCGGCCAAGCCCGCCGCGCCCGCGCAGCAAGGCGCGGCCGGCCAGCAGGCCAACCCAGGCCAGCAGGCGGCACCGGCCGCTGCGCCGAACGCCGCGGCCGCCCAGGCGGCAGCACCCAAGCGCAACTGGATGGGCCCGCTCGCCGGCCTGGCCGCGGGCCTGGGCCTGGCCGCGCTGATGAGCCACCTGGGCCTTGGCGAGCAGTTCGCGAGCTTCCTCATGATCGCGCTGCTGGCGATGGCGGCACTCTTCGTCGTGCGCATGCTGATGGCACGCCGGTCGCAGGCGCACGCGCAGGCTCAGGGCGCAAGCCTTCGTGCGGCGGGAGGCGCGGGCAGCAGCGGCGCCCAGGTCGCCTGGCCGCAAGCCGGCACGACGGCTGCCGCACCCATCCCGCCCGCTGCGCCTGTTGCGCCCGCTGAGCCCGCGGCGACGCCGCAACCCCTGAGCGCGGTACCCGCCGAGGCGGCCGAGGCGGCCGATTCCGCCGCCGCGCTGCCCAGGGCCTTCGTTCCCGCCGCGTTCGACGCCGAGGGCTTCGCGCGCACCGCGAAGATGATCTTCATCCGCCTGCAGGCCGCCAACGACGCGGGCGACCTCGACGACCTGCGCGCCTTCACGACGCCGGAGATGTTTGCCGAACTGAGCATGGAGCTGCGCGAGCGCGGCCAGGCCGCCCAGCACACCGAGGTGCTGCAGATCGACTCCGAAGTGCTCGACGTCGCCACCGAGGGCGCGCGCCAGGTGGTGAGCGTGCGCATGCGCGGCCAGGTGCGCGAGGAAGCCGGCGCCGCTGCGGTCGCGGTCGACGAGGTCTGGCACCTGGTCAAGCCCGTCGACGGCAGCCGTAACTGGGCGATTGCCGGCATCGAGCAATGGCAGGGTGCCGCCGCGCACTGAAGCGGCGATGAGCTTTCGCGCGCTGGAGCTGCCGCCGCAGCCGGGCCTGGGGCAGGTCTGGCTGGCGTCGATGCCGGGTCGCTTCGAGTCCTGGCCGGACTTCCTGCAGGAAGCGCGGCAGCGCCAGCTCGGGCAGGTGCTTTGCCTGAACCCGCTCTTCGAGGTGCAGCGCCTGTCGCCCGACTATGCCGCGGCGATCGCCGCGGGCACCCTGCCCTTTCGCTGGACGCACCTGCCGATGCAGGACTTCGGCCTGGCCGAGGCGCTGCAGACCTACCGCGCCGGCATCGACGAGGTCGCGACCACGGTGCGCGCCGGCGGCATCGTGCTGCTGCACTGCGCCGCGGGCATCGGCCGCACCGGCACCAGCGCAGCCTGCCTGCTCAAGCGGCTGGGCGCCCCGACCGCGGTGGCCTTGCAGCGGGTGCGTGAAGCGGGTTCCAATCCGGAGTCGGCGCTGCAGCAGGGCTTGATCGAGCGCTTCTGAAGCCCCCGCCCGGCACGGCGGTGTACCGTGACGGCGCGCGCCGCGGCCACAAGGCGCGACCTGTCAACGACCGGAGTCCAGGCGATGAAGATCCGTGCCTTCCTCGAACACGCGGTGCGCTTCAGCTCGCTGGCGCTGTGTGCACTCGGCGCGGTGCTCAGCCTCGCCTGGATGGCGCTCCTCGGCGCCGGCTGGGTGGCGGGCCTGCTGGCCCTGCTCTTCCTCGCGCTGGCCGGCGTCGGCGCCTGGGATCTCGTGCAGACGCGCCACGCCATCCTGCGCAACTACCCCATCCTCGGCCACCTGCGCTTTGCGCTCGAGTTCATCCGGCCGGAAATCCGCCAGTACTTCATCGAGGGCGACGTCGAGCAGGGCGAGCCCTTCACGCGCGCGCAGCGCAGCGTCGTCTACCAGCGCGCCAAGGGCGTGCCCGACGTGCGGCCCTTCGGCACCAAGCTCGACGTGAGCGGCAACGGTTACGAGTGGATCAACCACTCGCTGCAGACCACGCACATCGAGTCGCACGACTTCCGCATCTGGATCGGCGGGCAGCCGGGCGCCCTGCGCGAGGGCCGCTCGCCCTGCACGCAGCCCTACAACGCCAGCGTCTTCAACATCTCGGCGATGAGCTTCGGCGCGCTCGGCGCCAACGCCATCCAGGCGCTGAACCTGGGCGCGAAGATGGACGGCTTCGCCCACGACACCGGCGAAGGCGGCATCAGCCGCTACCACCGCCAGCACGGCGGCGACCTGATCTGGGAGATCGGCTCGGGCTACTTCGGCTGCCGCAACGACGACGGCAGCTTCAGCCCCGAACGCTTCGCCGCGCAGGCGGTCGACCCGCAGGTGAAGATGGTCGAGATCAAGCTCAGCCAGGGCGCCAAGCCCGGCCACGGCGGCATGCTGCCCGGCGCCAAGGTGACGGCGGAAATCGCCGCCGCGCGCGGCATCCCGGTCGGGCAGGACTGCGTCTCGCCCTCGGCGCACAGCGCGTTCTCCACGCCGATCGGGCTGATGCACTTCATCGCGCAGCTGCGCGAACTCTCGGGCGGCAAGCCGGTGGGCTTCAAGCTCTGCATCGGCCACATCTGGGAGTGGTTCGCCATCGTCAAGGCGATGCTCGAGACCGACATCACGCCCGACTTCATCGTCGTCGACGGCGCCGAAGGCGGTACCGGCGCGGCACCCATCGAGTTCGCCGACCACATGGGCTCCCCGGTGCAGGAGGGGCTGAACCTGGTCAGCAACACGCTGATCGGCGTGG
>CAUJJO010000310.1 GCA_963205125.1 Pseudomonadota bacterium
CATCGCCGCGCTGCGCGCCGCCCTGACCCTCGTCGTGGGGCGCCCCCGGGCGCGGGGGCGCGGGGTGGGGTGCGCCCCCGCGCCAGCCACTGGGCCTCGTCGGCCATGCTGCGCACCTCGTGCAGGCGCTGGCCGATGCGCGTGTCCAGCGGCGCGGCACGCTGCAAGTGCTCGAGCGCTGCAAGAGCCGGCGCGAAGCGACGGGCGGCGACCCAGCGCTCGACGAAGGCCAGCGCCTGGCCGCTCGGCTGCGCCTGCAGCGCGCTCAGGCAGGCCGCGGGGGGACGTTCGGCCTCGCCCGCGCAGGCCGCTTCGAGCGCGTCCGCGGCGTGCGCCGGACGGGTCGTGAGCGGGCCCAGCAAGGCGAGCAAGGCCAGCAGCGTCATCACCATCGACAGGCGTGCCGGCCGCCAGCCGCGGGACATGCGCAAGCGCAGGTCAATCGCCATACCGGGCCGGGCGCGTCACGCCCGGGACCTTGTCGAAGACCCACTGCCCCGAAGGCAGCCGGATGATGCCGAAGAGGAAACGCCGCGGCACCGTGCGGTAGGGCGGATCTTCTGCCTGCAGCACCGAGGCCAGGCGCTGGCGCTGCTGCAGCAACTGCCCGGCCAGGCGCTCGGCGCGCTCGCGCACCTCCTGCGCAAAGGCCAGCGCATGGCCGGCATCGGGCGTGCGGCGTGCGTCCTCGGCCAGCGCCGCGATCGCCTGCGCCTCGCCCGCCAGCGGCCGCAGGCCGGCGGCCACCGTGCGCGCGCCGACGCGCAGGCTGGCGCTGGCATCGGGGACTTCGGCCGCGTACTCCAGGTGCTCGGCTGCGCCCCGCAGGGCGCGCAGGAGGCCGTAGCCGCTGCCCGGCCCGGTCGGCTCCAGCACGGGGTCGACGACGTGCAGCACATGCCCGAGGTGCAGCCGCACCGCCTGCAGGTCGCCCGCGCCGTCCGTGGCATAGGCCGCGTGCTCGGCGGCAACCGCCGCGTCGGCCAGCGTCAGCTCGAGCAGGCCGCGCTGCTCCGGCGTGTCCGGCCAGGCGGTGATCGCGTGGCCGACGTGGACATGCGCGATGCTCGGCAGCTCGACGGTCACGCAGCCGGCCAGTACGGCAGCCGCGAACGCCACGGCGGCGCCGCACGCGCGCCGCGCACGAACGCTCATCCGCCCTCGCGCCACCCCCATGCACGCTGCTCCATCGGGTCGACCGGCCGCGAGCTTACGCGAGGCCGCCCGGGAGCGACAAGCCGGCCTGCCGGGCCTTCCCCCGCCCGGGCGAAGATGCGCAGCGCCAGCTCGCTGCGCGTGCCGTGCCGCGGCGTGGCGGGCCACTGCTCGGCGCGCTCGGGCGCTTGCGCGTGCTGCTGCAGCCAGGTCGCGGCCGACAGCCAGCCGCCGTGCGTGACGAGCACGCGCGCGGTACCCGGGTCGAAGGCGCGCACGCGCTGCAGCAGCGCGGCCACCGGCTCGCCGCTCTCGCCCGGCGCGGCGTTCGCGAAATCGGCGCACCAGGCGTCGAACGCGGTCTTGGCGACCTCGGCCCACGGGCCGCCGTCCCAGCGGCCGAAGTCGATCTCGCGCAGCAGCGGGTCGACGTCGTGCTGCCAGCCCCAGCGCGCCAGCCAGCGGCCGGTCGCGCGGCAGCGGGCAAGCGGCGAGCTGAGGACGATCTTCGGCAGGCCGTGGCGGCGCGCGAAGGCGCGGATGCGGTGCGCCAGGCGCTTGGCGCGGCGCGGGTCGATCGGCAGGTCGGTGCGGCCGATGCAGCGGCCCGCGGCACCGCGGGCCGGCGCGTGGCGCCAGGCGTGCAGCACCGCGGCGGCGGCAGCGGACGCAGGTGCAGGCGGGGTCGTCATGCGCTGAACACGGCGGCGAAGACGAGCAGGCTCACGATCTCGGCCAGCTGCTCGCAGGCGCCGAGCGTATCGCCGGTGAAGCCGGCAAGACGCCGCCTCAGCCAGGCGCGCATCAGCGCGACGAGCAAGGCCAGCGCAGCGGCCCAGGCCAGCGCGAGCGCGAGCAGCCGGGCGTCCGACGCTGACCCGCCGAACGTGTCGAATGCGCCGAACCCGTGACACGCCGCGCAGGCGAGCGTGAACATCGCCACCGCGGTCAGCAGCGCCCAGGCGGCGTCGGCGGCGCGCACCGAGCGCGCCAGCGGCTTGGCCTTGGCGTGTGCCTCGTCGCCGGCGTAGGGCAGGCTTGCCATCAGCAGCACCGCGCAGGCCCGCCCCGCGGTATGGGCGACGACGAGTGCGGCCGCGGCAAGCCAGGGCTGCAGGCGCAGCAGCTCGGCCAGCAGCAGCACGCGCAGCAGCAGCGAGAGCACGAGCACGGCCGCGCCGTAGCTGCCGATGCGCGAGTCCTTCATGATGGCCAGCGCCTTCTCGCGCGGCGCGGCCCCGAGCAGCGCGTCGAAGGTGTCGGCCAGGCCGTCCTCGTGGAAGGCCGCCGTCAGCCAGACGGTGAAGGCCAGCGCCAGCGTCGCCGCCACCACGGGCGGCCACAGCCGCACCGCCAGCAGCGCCACGATCGCGCCCGCGGCGCCGACGATGGCGCCCACCAGCGCGAAGTGGCGCGCCGCCTGGTTGAGTGACCGCGGATCGAAGGCCGCTTGCGCGACGGCGCGCGGCAGCGGCAGCCGCGTCAGGAACTGCAGCGCGAGGAAGAAGAGCCGCAGCTCGGCACGCATGGCTTCAGGCCGACGAGCGGCTGACCCCGGCCGACTCGAAGCTCGCCATTTCGCCGAGGATGCGGCAGGCCGATTCCAGCAGCGGCCAGGCCAGCGCCGCGCCCGAGCCCTCGCCCAGGCGCAGGTCCAGGTCCAGCAGCGGCTGCACGCCCAGCTGCTGCAGCCAGCGCCGATGGCCGAGTTCCTGCGAGCGGTGCGAGAACACGCAGGACGCCAGGATCGCGGGCTGCAGCGCCGCGGCCACCGCCACCGCGGCGGTGGTGATGAAGCCGTCGACGACGACCACGCGCCGCTGGGCCGCGGCCTGCTGCACGGCGCCGACCATGGTCGCGATCTCCAGGCCGCCAAGCGACGCCAGGGCCGCCAGCGGCGCGAGCGCGGACGCGGACGCGATCGCAGCCGCGTTCGCGTCGAGCGCGCGCTGCAGCACCGCGCACTTGCGCGCGAGGCCCGCGTCGTCGAGCCCGGTGCCGCGGCCGGTGCAGACCTCGATCGGCTCGCCGGTCAGCCGCGCCATCAGCAGCGCGGCGGCCGAGGTGTTGCCTATGCCCATCTCGCCCAGCAGCAGCGCGTTGCCCGGCAGCGCGGCCACGAGCCGCCGGCCCTGCGCGATCGCCGTCTCGCACTGCGTGCGACTCATCGCCGGGCCGCGGCTCGCGTCGGCGCTGCCGCGCTCGGCGCCGTCCACCTTCAGGCGCACGAGCAGCGGGTGCGGCTCGAACTCGGCGGCCACGCCGCAGTCGGCCACCGTCAGCACCAGGCCGTGCTGGCGCGCGAGCACCGAGACCGCCGCGCCGCCGGCAAGGAAGTTGAGCACCATCTGCGGCGTCACCTCGGCCGGGTACGCCGACACGCCCTGCGCGGCCAGGCCGTGGTCGGCGGCGAAGACGACGAGCTGCGGCTGCACCAGCCGCGGCGCGTCGCTGCCCTGGATCAGCGCAAGCTGCAGCGCCAGCGCCTCCAGCCGGCCGAGCGCGCCCAGCGGCTTGGTCTTGCTGTCGATCGCTGCCTGCACGCGCTCGCGCAAGGCGGGCGCGGGAGCCGGCGGCAGCGCAAGCGTCGGCTCGAAGTCGGGGGTCGTCATCGGTGCGGTCATCGCAGTGCTTTCCTTCAACAGGCGAACAAGGCGCGCAGCGTGGCCGCGCCCAGGTGGTGGTCGACGAGATCGGCCAGGCCCTCGAGGCTTTGCTCGAGGCTGCGCACGCGCTGGCCGAAGAGCGCGTGCAACAGCGCCTCGTCCTCGAAGAGGCCGTGCGTGGCCACGCCCAGCACGGCTGCGCTCGCGCCCTGCCCCTGCCAGCCGATGGCCTGGCCGGCGTCGTCGAAGAGCACGGGGCTCGCGCCCTCGGCGTGGGCCCAGGTGCGACCGCAGCGGATCTCGTAGGCGTTGCAGGCGCGCGCGCAGAGCGCCTGCCACGGCGGCTGCAGCGTGCGAAAGCGCACGCCTGCGGCGCGCAGGCGCTTGGGCGCCGTGTAGCGCGTCGTCAGCGGCAGCAGGCCCAGGCCCGGCTGCGGGCCGTGCGCGGGGCCGTCGGCGCCTTCGGGATCGTCGATCCAGTCGCCGAGCATCTGCAGGCCGCCGCAGATGCCGAGCACGCGCCCGCCCCGGTCGAGATGGGCGCGCAGCGCCTCGTCCATGCCCTGCTCGCGCAGCCAGGCGAGGTCGCCGCTGACCTGCTTGGAGCCCGGCAGCACGATCCAGTCCGCGCCCTCGAGCTCGGCCCTGCTGCGCGCAAAGCGCAGCTGCGTCGCTGCCGCCAGCGGCGCGAACTCGTCGAGGTTGCTGAAGTGCGGCCAGGCCGCCACCGCGATGCGAACCTCGCTGCGGCCCGCGGCGGGCGCGGCGTAGACGCCGTCCTCCTCGGGCAGGCCGTGATCGCGCTGCATCGGCAGCACGCCCAGCAGCGGCACGCCGGTCATGGCCTGCAACTGCTGCGGGCCGGGGGCGAGCAGCGCCGCGTCGCCGCGGAACTTGTTGAGCACGAAGCCGGCAAGCGCCGGAAGCAGGTCCTCGGGCAGCAGCGCCCAGGTGCCGTGCAGGTGCGCGAAGGCGCCGCCACGGTCGACGTCGGCCACCAGCAGCGCACGCAGCCCGCCGCGCTCCCGCGCCCAGCGCGCGGTGCCGAGGTTGACGTAGTCCTGCGGCGCGAGGTTGATCTCCGCGGGCGAGCCCGCGCCCTCGATCACCAGCACCTCATGCCGCGCGGCCAGGCGCTCGAAGCTCGCACGCGCGGCCGCCGCCAGCGCCGCGCTGCGCTGCCGCCAGGGCTGGGCGCAAAGCGCGGCGTCGACCTGCCCGCGCACGACGACCTGGCTGTGCGTGTCGCGCTCGGGCTTGAGCAGCACCGGGTTGTGGTCGACCTGCGGCATCACCCGCGCGGCCAGCGCCTGGAAGTACTGCGCCGAGCCGATCTCGCCTAGCGCGCTATCGGGACCGACCGCGTCGACGGGGACGACGCGCGCGTTGTTGCTCATGTTCTGCGCCTTGAACGGCGCCACGTCCAGGCCCTGGCGCGCGGCCCAGCGGCACAGCGCGGTGGCGAGCAGGCTCTTGCCCGCGCCGCTGCTGGCGCCCCAGACCATCAGCGCCCGCTTCACGGCGCCCGCCCCTGGCCCGGCCCGGCCGGCTCGATCGCCGCGCGGGCAAGCTCCCGGTCCAGCGCCGCCCACAGCGCGGCTTGCGCCGCCTGCGGCTGTGCCGAGACGCGCCACCAGCCCGGCAGGCCGAAGGCCGCGGCGTCGCGCAGCGCAAGCCCTTGCGCGCGCAAGCGCTGCAGCGCAAGCGCGAGCGGCGGCTGCACGAGGAAGAAGTTGGTCGCACTGTCGCGCAGCGCGAAGCCGCGCGCGGCCAGGCCCGCCTGCAGATCGCGCTTCCATGCGGCCAGGCGGCCATGCGACTCCTGCACCCAGTGCCGCAGCTCGGGCCGGGCCCAGGCGAGCAGCATCGCCTCGCCCTGCGCCGACAGCGGCCAGGAAGGAGCGGCCGCGTCCAGCGCGGCGCAGCAGGCCTGCACGTCGTAGGCCGCGTGCGCGGGCGCGATCGCATAGGCGCCGCGCACACCGGTGAGGCCCAGCGCCTTGTTCGGCGAATGCAGCACGAAGACGGCGTCGCGCAGCGACGGCGTCCAGGCCGAGGCGCCCGCCAGACGCAGCGGCGCGTAGACGGCGTCGAGCACCGTCGGATGCGTCGCCAGCGCCGCGGCCTCGGCCGGCGTCGGCACCGCGTTCTCGCCGCAGGGGCTGCCCGGGTCGGCGTGCCAGGTGAGCGTTGCGGCCTCACGATGCCCGTCGCCCTGCAGCAGCACGCGGCCCCAGGCGCGTGCGGCGTGCGCGTAGTCGCCATAGCCGTGGCGCGGCACGCGCACCGCGCCGGGCCACAGGCGCGC
>CAUJJO010000311.1 GCA_963205125.1 Pseudomonadota bacterium
ACGTGCTCGACGCTCTGCAGCGTCGAATCCGCATCGCGCTGCAACGTGGCGCGCAGCAGTCCGCCTGCAGCCGCACGGCCAACACCTGCGCCAACATCCTCAAGCTGTGGCCGGCGCTGTGGGGTTTCACCACCAACGAAAACCTGGTGCCCACCAACAACGCGGCCGAGCAGGCGCTGCGCGGCATCGTGCTCAAACGCAAGATCTCGGGGCCCACGCGCTCCCTGCGCGGCGACCAGTTCCTGGCGCGGGGCTTCAGCGTTCACGAGACCTGTCTGCGTCAGGGCGTGGATCTGTGGGACTTCATGCACCGAGCCGTGCATGCCGCCATCGCGAACACGGCGCCGCCGAGCTTGCTGCCTCGCGCCGGATCGCCGCTCGCCGCCCCCTCGGGTTGAACGTCGGCGGCAGCGCGGTTGCCGCTGCTCGAAGATGGTCGGGGGGCACGTGAACACGTACATGCCAAGAGCCGCTCGGTCCCGGTCACGGCTATGGTCGCCGACGAATCCATCGGGCGGCTTTCTTTGCTAACCGAACAGTATTGGGTTAGGCAGCGTTGGCGGCGCTCGCAGGGGTTGCGTGAAGTTTGAGTCCAAGAGCAGCAACAACCTTCATCACCGTGGCGAACTCAGGATTGCCCGTGGGTGACAGGGCCTTGTACAAGCTCTCACGGCCAAGGCCAGTGTCGCGCGCGAGCTGGCTCATCCCCTTCGCGCGAGCAATGTCGCCCAGCGCAGCAGCTACAAGCGCAGGATCGCCCTCCTCGAGCGCCGCCTCCAGGTATGCAGCCATGTCTGCTTCACTTTCGAGATGTTCAGCAGGATCCCAGGGGATCGTCTTGGTCTTAGCCATAGGCAACTCCTAGAGTTCGCGGGCGAGCTTCTTCGCCGCGCGGATGTCTCGGTCTTGGGTCGACTTGTCGCCTCCCGCGAGCAGAACGATCACCACGGCACCTTGCTGGATGAAGTACGCGCGGTATCCGGGACCGAAGTCGATGCGTAGTTCTGAGACGCCGTCTCCAACTGGTCTTACGTCGCCCGGGTTGCCGAGCGAGAGTCGTCGTACTCGAATGTCAATTCGCGCCTTGGCCTGACGCTCTCGCAAGTCCGCGAACCATTCGGTGTACTCGGCTGTTTGACGGATCTCGATCACCGCCACAGCGTATCACATGGGATACGGCGGAGTGCCGAGGCGTAAACGGCGCAGCGATCAGGCGTTGCCCGCGCTTACCTGCTCACTCCTCGTAGCACAGCAGCACGACTTCCGCCGCCCGCTGGCGCAGCGGGATCAGCGCCTGGTAGGCGGCGGAGTGGAACCAGCCGCTCGCTGCCTCCACGTTCTCGAAGCGGATGACGACGAGGTCGCTGTGCGGGCCTTCGCCGGACCAGACGGCGACGCGGTGGCCGCGGCAGACGAGTTCGGCGTGCCAGGGTGCGAGCGTGTCGGGAACGCGCGCGCGGTACTCGGCCCACAGCGCCTCGTCCTTGACGCTGATGTGGCCGACGACGTAGGCCTTGCTCATCGGGTTTCCTGTTGCCTGCGATCGATTGGGAGGTGTGACAGGCGCTGGGTGCGCACGCTCAGGCCACGCGGCCGAACCACCACAGGCTCAGGCCCGCGGCGGTGATGGCCAGCAGCGCGCCAAGGGCGGCGAAGAGTGCGCTGACCTCGGTCTCCTTGGTCTCGACCACCATGCGCGAGGACAGGCTCTGGTAGACCTTCTTCAGGTCCTCGGCGGTGCCGGCGTAGAAGTATTCGCCGCGGGTGATCATCGCGACGTCCTTGAGCGTCTCCTCGTCCAGGCGCACGCGCATGCTCCAGCCCTCGAAGCCGATGACCTCGCCCTGCTTCGTGCCCATGCCGACGGTGTAGACGCGCACGCCGCGCTCGGCGGCCATCTTGGCGGCCTCGAGCGGGTCGGGGCCGGTGGTGCGCTGGCCGTCGGTGAGCATGATGATCGCCGCCGAGCGGTAGCTGCCGGGCTCCACCGGCGTGAACTTCGGCTTCGCCTCCTCGGCGCTCTTGCCGATCGCGCGGCCGGGGAAGTTGCGCTGGCCGGTGACGTGCTGGATCTCGATGCCGTGCTCGGGGAAGAGCGTGGCCAGCGAGAGGATGATGCCGCTGCCGGTGGCGGTGGCGCGCTGCAGCTGGAAGCGGTCGATGGCGGCGACGACGTCGTCGCGGCTGGTGGTCGGCGCCTGCACCACCGCGGCGGTGCCGGCGAAGGCGATCACGCCCACGCGCACCTCGTGCGGCAGCGCAAGCACGAAGCTCTTGGCCGCTTCCTGGCTGGCGACCAGGCGGTTGGGCTTCACGTCCTCGGCGCGCATGCTGCCCGAGACGTCCATCGCCAGGATGATGGTGCGCTCGGCCAGCGGCAGCGTGATCTTGGCCGCCGGGCGCGCGGTCGCCACGAGCAGCGCGGCAACCGCCAGCAGCAGCAGGAAGGGCGGCAGGTGGCGCCGCCAGCCCGGGCCCTTGGCCGCCGCCTGGCGGGCGATGTGCAGGCTGGCCAGGCGCACGCTGCCGCGCTTGCGCCGCGCCAGCAGCCACAGGTAGAGCAGCACCAGCAGCGGCAGCAGCAGCAGCGACCACAGCAGCTCGGGCCAGTA
>CAUJJO010000312.1 GCA_963205125.1 Pseudomonadota bacterium
GCTGGCTCAGCCCCGCGGCGGCTTTTTTCTGCTCGCCGCCCGCACGCGGCCGCTGCGGCGCCAGGCGCCTCGAGCAGGTTCTTCGCCGGAAGGCGCGGTCGCCCGCGGATGCCCCTCGATTGGAGAGCCGGCTCCAGTAAAAGCGTGGCTTATGGACTGGCGCGCACTGGTGGATACCCTAGTATGCTCGGCATGGACGCTTTCCTTCAGCCCTGCCGCACCGACACCGACGTTGACGCCGACGCCGCGCCGGCCGATGCGCGGGCAAACGCCGCGCGTGAACCGACCGCCTCGAGCCCGGCCCGGGTGCCGGTCCGCGAGGTCGGTGTGCGCCACCGCGCGCAGATCCTGTGGCACCTGCTGCAGCTCGGGCCGCAGGACCGCTACCTGCGCTTCGGCCACGCCGCCAGCGACGAGCAGATCCGCCACTACGTCGAGGCACTGGACTTCGAGCGCGACCGGGTGCTTGGCGTCTTCAACCGCAAGCTGGAGCTGATCGCCCTCGCGCACCTCGCGCAGCCGCGCGAGGTGCGCGAGGTGCGCGAGGTGCGCGAGGTGCACGAGGGCACGACGCGCTTCGTCGAACTCGGCGTCTCGGTCTCGCCGCACGCCCGCGGGCGCGGCTACGGCACGCTGCTCTTCGAACGCGCCGCGCTCTACGCGGTCAACCAGGGCATCGACACGCTCTACATCCAGGCGCTGAGCGAGAACGCCGCCATGCTGCACATCGCGCGCAAGGCGGGGGCGCAGATCGAGCGCCTGGGCAGCGAGAGCGAAGCCTACCTGCGCCTGCCGGAGGCCAGCTTCCGCACGCGCCTGGACCAGTTGCTGGCCGACCACGTCGGCCACGTCGACTACTGGCTCAAGACCGAGGCCTCCACCCTGCGCGACGTGCTCACCGGCAAGCGCGGCGACGACGCGCTCTAGCTCAACGAACCCGCAGCGCAGGCCTCAATGCGCGCGTGCCCGCTCGAGCAGCGCGCGCGCCTCCTGCTCCGCCTCGATCGCGTCGTCCAGCGGCGCGCGGCACAGGCCCGCCTGTTCGTAGTGCCGGTTCTCGTGCAGTTCGGACAGCGCCGGCAGGCGCTCCAGCAGGCTTTCGAGGGCCGGGTCGCCCTCGGCGTCGTCGAGCAGCCGGTGGATCTGGCCGATCAGCCCCAGGTACTGCCCGGCGCTTGCCGAGCGCGGCAGCCGTTCGAGCTTTTCCAGCAGCATGGCCGTGGCCGCCAGCATCTGCAGGCGGGCGGGGATGCGCAGGGTGGTGTCGGAGCTCATGGCAGTCTTATCGGCAGCTCGGGCGGATGCCTGAGACATGGGGCGAATCGGCGCCAATTCAAGGTCGAGGGTTCAAGGCTCGAGGTCGAGGGCCTGGCACCAAGCGTAGCCGGCTGCGGGCGGCCTTGCTGCCCCTGCAGGAATGCCCCTCGATCAGCTGCAGCCGCGGGGCGAACCCGAGCTCAGGCCAGCAAGGCCGCTTCGTGGCGCAGCAGCGCGATCTTGCGCTCGAGCCCGGCCGAGAAGCCGGTGAGGGCGCCGCTTGCGCCGAGCACGCGGTGGCAGGGGACGATGAGGCCGACCGGGTTGGCGCCGCAGGCCGCGCCGGTGGCGCGTGCCGCGCTGGCGCGAGGCAGGCCCGCGGCAGCGGCGACCTCGCCGTAGCTGCGCGTGCGGCCGAAGGGGATGGTGCGGAGCGCCGCCCAGACGCTTTGCTGCAGCGGCGTGCCGTGCAGATCCAGCGGCACCGCGACGGCCGAGGCGTCCTCGCCGCCCCAGTAGGCCTGCAGCCAGCGCCGCGCCGCGACGATCGCGGGGTGGCGCTCGTCCTCGGCAACGCCGCTCAGGGCGTCGGCGAAGCGTTCGCGGGCGTCGAACCACAGCGCCGCGAGGCCCTTGGCGGTTGCCAGCGCCGTCATGGTGCCCAGCGGCGTGTCGATGTCCGAGGCGGCCACGAGGGGCGCGCCGCGCAGTCCGGTCTTCATGTCGGGTTCTCCAGTCCGTGCCAGAGCTTCATCACCGCGTAGGCGCGCCAGGGGCGCCAGGCCTCGGCCTGCGCGGTGGCGAGCCTGGCGTCGCGCGTGCCCAGGGCATTCATGAGGCCGATGTCGGCCGCCGGCCAGGCGTCGGGCCAGGCGAGTGCGCGCATGGCGATCAACTGCGCGCTCCACGGCCCGATACCCGGCAGCGCGCACAGCGCGTCGAGGGTCGCCTCCAGCGGCGCGGCGCGATGCAGGGCCAGACGGCCGCTGGCGACTTCGCCGGCCAGGGCCTGCAGCGCGCGCACGCGCTGGCGCACGATGCCGAGTTCGCCGAGCGCGTCGGCGCTCGCGGTCGCGATCGTCGCCGCGTCGGGGAAGACGCGGTTCAGCGTGGGCCAGGGCGTTTCGACCGGCGCGCCGAAGCGCCGCACCAGGCGGCCGGCCAGCGTGCGCGCGGCCTTCACCGTCACCTGCTGGCCGAGGATGACGCGTGCTGCGAGCTCGAAGCCGTCGAAGGCGCCGGGCAGCCGCAGGCCCGCGCGCGCGGGCCCCGGGACGGTGGCGAGCACGGGGTCGATGCGCGCCGGGTCGGCGTCCAGGTCCAGCGCGTGGCGCACCGCCTGCAGCACCGCGCCCAGCACCGGCGCGAGCGCCGGTGCGGCCTGCACCTGCAGCTCGTTCTGCTCGGGCACGAAGCGGCAGGCGATCCAGCCGGTCAGGCGCTGTCCCTCATGCGGCCAGGCGAGCGTGCGCCGCAACTCCAGCCCCTCGACGGCTTCGACGCCCTCGAGCTCGCGCGCGGCGAAGAAGGCCAGCAGCGCCGCGTGGTCGCAGGGCGGGCGGTAGGCCAGGCGCAGTCGCGCGGGCGTCTTGCGCGGGCTCGCGCGCGCCTTGCGAAGGGCGCTCGGCGCGAGCCGGTAGTGCTCGGCGAAGGCGGCGTTGAAGCGGCGCAGGCTGGCAAAGCCGCTGGCCAGCGCGACCTGCGTCACCGGCAGCGCGGTGTCGCTCAGCAACTGCTTGGCCAGCAGCAGGCGCTGCGTGTTCAGGTAGGCGTGCGGCGAGACGCCGTGCTCGGCCTGGAAGATGCGGCGCAGGTGACGATCGGTGACGCCCAGGCGTGCCGCAAGCACCGGCAGCGCAAAAGGCTCGCCGACGTGCACGGCATGCTCGATGCGGCGCGCCGCGGCGTCGGCGAGCTGCTGCGAGGAATCCATCGCCGAGAGTCCGGGGGCGATCTCCGGCCGGCACTTGAGGCAGGGCCGGAACGCCGCGGCTTCCGCCTGCGCGCGCGTGGCGAAGAAGCGGCAGTTCTCGCGCCGCGGCGTGCGCACGCGGCACACCGGCCGGCAGTAGACGCCGGTGCTGGTGACGCCGACGAAGAGGCGCCCGTCGAAGCGCGCGTCGCGCGCCTTCAAGGCGAGGTAGGCGGCGTCGGCATCGAGGACCATGCGGCGCATGCTACGCGCCGGGCAGGCGATGACTCGCCGTTTTCGGACCTGTCGCCACCGGCCGCATCGGCGCCGGGAAGGGCGCCGGGAAGGGCGCCGGGGAAGGCGTCGGGGAGGGCTGCAGAGGCCGCTGCCTAGAATGCGCCGCATCGCCCGCGCGGCGCTGCCCGAGCACGCAACCCATGCAGATCCACGCTTCCGTCTTCAAGGCCTACGACATCCGCGGCGTGGTCGGCCAGACGATCGACGAGACCTTTGCCGAGCACCTCGGCCGCGCCTTCGGGTCGGAGGCCATCGCCGAAGGCCAGAAGGCGGTGGCCGTCGGGCGCGACGGCCGCGTCTCGGGCCCGGGTCTCGCGGCAGCGCTGATCCGCGGCCTCGCCTCCACGGGCCTCGACATCGTCGACCTCGGCATGGTGACGACGCCGATGCTCTACTACGTTGCCGCCACGCGCGGTGCGCATGGCTGCTCGAGCGGCATCCAGGTCACCGGCAGCCACAACCCCAAGGACTACAACGGCTTCAAGATGGTGCTCTGCGGCCGCGCCATCCACGGCGAGGAGATCCAGCGCCTGCGCGCGCGCATCGAGCGCGAGGACTACGCGATCGCACAGGGCCCGGGCCGCGTCGCGGCGATGAACATCGTCCCCGAGTACGCGCAGCGCATCGTCTCCGACGGCAAGCTGGCGCGGCCGATGAAGATCGTCGTCGACTCGGGCAACGGCGTGCCGGGCGCCAGCGCCCCGGCGATCCTGCGTGCCCTGGGTTGCGAAGTCATCGACCTCTACTCGAAGGTCGACGGCGATTTTCCCAACCATCATCCCGACCCGAGCAAGCCGGAGAACCTGAAGGACCTCGAGCTCGTCGTCAAGGCGGCCGGCGCGGAGCTGGGCCTGGCCTTCGACGGCGACGGCGACCGCCTGGGCGTGCTGACCCGCGACGGCCACGTCATCTGGCCGGACCGGCAGATCATGCTGTTCGCGCGCGACATCCTTTCGCGCCAGCCGGGCGCCACGATCATCTACGACGTGAAGTGCAGCCAGCGCCTGCCGGTGGCCATCCGCGAGGCCGGCGGCGTGCCGCTGATGTGGAAGACCGGGCACTCGCTCGTGAAGGCCAAGCTGC